>JAXGTD010000085.1:0-19253 GCA_040775095.1 Chromatiaceae bacterium
CGTGTTGGCCCGCTCATCGCCGAGGGCGAGATTGTAATCCCGGGTGCCTCGCTCGTCGGTGTGTCCCACGAGCGTCACCCGCGCCCCGGGCGTGTTGTAGAGGTAGTTGGCGTGGGTGCGCAGCAGCGCGGTGTACTCGGGCTGGATCTCGGCGGTGTCGTAGTCGAAGTAGATGACCCGGCGGTAAAGCGGGCTGGAAGGGTCATCGAACGGCGACAGCGGCGTGGTGGTCGTCGCCGTGACAGGCCCGGTCTGGTCCTTTTGCCTGGACATCGCGTCGAGCTCGGCGGCACTCGGGACCTCGGACTGTTTTGGCGTGCTCGTGCAGCCGCCGGCGAAGGCGGCCGCGAGCAGCAGCGGGATCGGGCGCAGAAGCTTGTTCACGATGGGCTCCTCGGGGATGCGGACCGGCGGGGCGGTGTGGGGGAGTAGGGGCGACGCGGCGGGCGGCGCGTTGGCCGAGCCGGCCAACGCCGCGCACCGCCGCGGCTCAATGCGGCAGCGGCGACCAGGCCGGTTCGCGAACCTCGCCGGTGTCCTGCGACAGACGCTGGTTCGCGCCGCCGCCGATCGTGGTCACCGCCAGCACACCGCGACCGTTGTTCTGGGTTGCGTAAATTACCATGCTGCCGTTCGGCGCGAAACTTGGCGACTCGTCGAGCGCGCCGTTGCTCAGCAGACGCCTTCCGCCGCCGGATGCGTCGGTGGCGACGACGCGGAACTGGCCCCCGACCCGGCTGATCATGACCAGGGAGCGCCCGTCTGGCGAATAGGAGGCGGCGGCGTTGTAGTCGCCCTCGAAGGTCACGCGCTGGGCTGGCCCACCGCTGGCCGACACGCGATAGATCTGCGGTTTGCCACCGCGGTCGGATGTGAAGACCAGATGGCTGCCATCCGGGGCCCAGGCGGGCTCGGTGTCGATGGCATAGTGGTCGGTGATCTGAGTCAACGCGCCGCTGCCGAGGTCCAGCACATAGATGTCGGGATTGCCGCCCTTCGACAGGGTCATCGCAAGCCGGCGTCCGTCTGGCGAGAACGCCGGCGAGCCATTGATCCCCTCGAAACTGGCCACCCGCTGGCGCTGGCCGGTGGCGAGCTCCTGCACGTAGATCGATGACTTGCGGTCCTCGAACGACACGTAGGCCAGCCGGCGTCCGTCGGGCGACCAGGCGGGCGACATGATGGGGTCCGCGGAGTCCACGATGGTCTGCGGGTTGTAACCGTCGGCGTCGGACACGCGCAGCGTCACCCGCTCGCGGTCACCGCGTCCGGCGGAGGTCACATAGGCGATTCGGGTCGAAAACACGCCCGGGTCGCCGGTCAGCTTCTGGTAGACGGCATCGGCGATCCGGTGCGCGGTATGGCGCAGCCCCTTCTCGGTGCTCGGCAGGCTCATGTTGAGGATCTGGTTGCCGCTGAAGACGTCGAACAGGCCGAAGCGTACGGTATAGCCGCCATCGGCGCCGGGCGAGACCTCGCCGACCACCAGGTTGTTCATGCCGAGCAGCTGCCATTCGCGGAAATCGATGTCCTCCTTGCGATGCGGCATGGCCAGCATCTCGCGTCGGGACATGGGGCGGAAGCGACCGCTACGCGCCAGGTCGGCGGAGATCACGTCGGCGATATCCAGCCCCGGGCGGGCTCCGTCGAGGTCGCCGAAGGGCACCACGGCAATGGGCTGGGCGCCCTCGATGCCGCCGGTGATCTCGATGGTCAGGCGTGCCTGCGCGCTGGTGCCGATGCAGAGCACGACGGCCATGGCGAACCGGATCAGATGTTTCATCATAATGCCCTCCGTTTCTCGTTACGAGCCGATGGCCGATCCCGAAACAGCGTGAGGGAAACGCTGACGAAAAGCGATTCCCGCGCAATCCGGGAATCGCGCTTCTCGGATTGCGAGCTGATTTTATCCATGGATGGATTCGATCCGTGTCACCGTTGCGCGGCGGCCAATGGTGTCGCGCAACGGTGGACTCGATCGGGGCCTTGCTAAGGCGAGAAATCCATGTCGAAGCTGCGAAAGATCTTGAACTCGTCCCCGTCCGGCACCGGCAGCGGCGACGCCTTGTAGACGGCCGCGACAACGGACTGATCGAACGCCGCGTTGCCGCTGCTGGTGACCACCTTGACGCTGCCGGGAATCACCTGTCCGCCAGGCTCGAGCTCGATTCGCAGCTTTCCACTGATCCCCGGTGACAGCCCGGGTGGGATCAACCAGACACTACGCACGCGCTGCTCGATCATCGGCACGTATTTGCTGGCCAGCTGCCGTACGCGCTGCTCGTTCACGAAGCGGTCGTTGGCCGCGCTCCGGTCACGTTGCTCGGCGGCCAGCGCCTCGATCAGGCTCTGCTCGCGCCGTTGCGCCTGCGCGGCGGCCTCGGCCTCGACCTGACGGCGCGCCTCCGCCTCGGCGCGTTGACGCGCCGCCTCGAGCTTCTGTTCCGCCTCGCGCGCGGCGCGCGCGTCGGCCTCCCGGCGTGCGGCCTCCTCGGCCTCGCGTTGCGCCCGGGCCTCGGCCTCGCGCCGTTGCTGTTCGGCGATGGCCTGCCTCTTTGCCTCCAGCTCGGCCTTGCGTTTGGCCTCCTCGTCGGCGCGCCGCTTCGCCTCCTGGGCGACCTTCCGGCGAATCTCGTCCTCGGCGCGGCGGCGCTCGGCCTCGCGCTGGGCCTCCGCCTGCTCGGCCTTACGCCGCGCCTCCTGTTCTGCCTGGCGTCTGGCCTCTTCGGCGGCCAGGCGCGCGGCCTCTTCCGCCTGTTGCCGGGCCTGTTCCTCGGCCAGACGTTTCGCCTCGGCCTGCGCCTCGCGACGCGCCTGCTCGGCCAGGCGCCTCGCCTCCTGTTCTGCCTGGCGTTTGGCCTCTTCTGCCTGTTGGCGGGCCTGCTCCTCGGCCTCGGCGGCCTTGCGCTCCGCCTCCTGTTGCTTGGCCTGCTCCTGGGCCTGGCGCTTCGCCTCGGCCTCGGCGGCCAGGCGCTCCGCCTCCTGTTGCGCTTGCCGTTTGGCCTCTTCCGCTTGCCGTTTGGCCTCTTCCTCGGCACGGCGGGTCTCGAGCTCGGCCTGGCGCTGTTCGGTCTGCGCCTTTGCGTCGTCCGTTGCCTGGGGCGCTGTCTTGGGGGGCTCCGGCGGCCGCGGCGTCTCTTTCGCTGCCTTCGCCTTGAGCTCGGCCACGCGTTGTTGGATGTCGGGCGTGTCGAAGACCCGCGCCTGAATCAGGTCCTCGCTGGCGCCAAGCTTGTCACTGCGCAGCGTCCAGTTCACACCGAACAGGATCAACAGCGCCAGCGCCAGGTGCAGGAGCAGCGACCAGCCCAGCGACGACGGATTCCGGCGAAGGATCTGCCACATGATCAGCCCTGCCGCCTCATCGGACCGACAAGGTACTCAACGTTTTGCATCCGCTGGTGGTGCCTGCGTCATCAGCCCGACGCTGGCGGCGCCGGCTGCCTGGGCGACCACCATGGCGTCGACCACGCGGCCATAATCGACACGCTGGTCGGCACGCACCATGACCGGTGTCTCTGGGGCGTTATTCAGGGCAATGCGGATGCCATTGAGCATGTCCATCTCGTCGACGGGTCGTGGGTCATTGTCACCGATGTCGAGATAGGTGTCGCCGAATTGGTCGATATGGATCACGATGGGTAGACGTCCCTGACCGGGCAATGGCTCGGCGGCGGATTTGGGCAGGTCGACCTTGACCCCCTGCGTGATCAGCGGTGCGGTGACCATGAAGATCACCAGCAGGACCAGCATCACGTCGATGTAGGGCACGACATTGATGTCGGACATCGGACGGCGGCGGGCGCGGCGCTCTTTACGCTTCATAGTCGTTGTCGCGGCTCAGCCGCGGCCCTGGCGCTGGAGCAGGGTGGAGAATTCCTCCATGAACTCCTCGTAGCGGTTGTTGAGCCGCTCCACCTGGTTGCTGTAGCGGTTGTAGGCGATGACGGCCGGGATCGCGGCAAACAGACCGATCGCGGTGGCGACCAGTGCCTCGGAGATACCCGGGGCCACCAGCGCGAGGGTCGCCTGCTGCACGTTTCCCAACGCATGAAACGCGTTCATGATGCCCCAGACGGTGCCAAACAGGCCCACGTATGGGCTGGTGGAGCCCACCGTGGCCAGGAACGGGAGATTGGCGTCGAGGCGATCCATCTCGCGGCTCAGGGCGACACGCATGGAGCGTTCCGCGCCGAGGATGACGGCCATGGTGTCATCCGGGTCGGTCTTGCGCAGCCGCACGTATTCCTTGAAACCGTTGCGGAAGATCGATGCCAGGCCGTTGGCGGTCTTCTCTTCCTGGCTCAGCTCTCGATAGAGCGTGCTCAGATCGCCGCCGGACCAGAACTGGTGCTCGAACGCATCCGCCGCCCGCCGGGCCTGCTTGAGCACCCGTGAGCGGTCGAAGATCGCGGCCCAGGACAGCAGCGACGCCAGCACGAGCGTCACCAGCACGAGCTGGACGACCAGGCTGGCATTGAGGACCAGATCCAATAGCGAAAGCTCAGAGCCCATCGACCATCTCCATCAAGAGTACCTCGGGGATGCGCACCGGGCGCATGCGTTCGGTGTCGACACAGGCGATATTCACGTCGCCGCGGCAACACACGGCACCGTCGCGATCGCGCACGACCTCTTGCCGGAAATCGATTCCGGCGCGGCCATGGCCACTGAGGCGCGCGGTGACGGTGAGCAGGTCGTCGAGCCGGGCCGGCTGCAGGAACCGGATCGCCGCCTTGCGCGCGACGAACAGGATCCCGTGGCTCTGGCGCAACCGCTGCTGATCGTAGCCCAGCGCCCGCAGCCATTCCGTGCGGGCGCGCTCCATGAAGCGCAGGTAATTGGCGTAGAAGACGACGCCTGCCGCATCGGTATCCTCGTAGTAGACGCGCACCGGCCAGCGAAACACGGCCGCGCTCTCCGCTTCCTGAGTCATGCAGAGATCACCCGATCCAAAAAGCCCACTAGAATAGCGAAATCGACCGGAAAACGCATCCCCGATGCGCGGGAGCGGGGCCTCGATCCCTCCCGTGACCGCCCGGCAAGGGCTCTGCCGCGGCGGGTGTTGCCTGCCCGCGCCGATCGGGACAGACCGCTTCGGCCATGGTCTCTCGGGTCGGGGGGTGGTGTCGGGTGTGCCGTGTTGGGCGTTCACGCGGGCAAACGGACCTCAGTCGGAAGGCGGGTCGAAGAGATCCGCTACCTCCGGCCGTTGCGTGAGCCCATCGTCGCGCCGGGTCGGCGGCCGCATCCCGAGGTGCAGGTACGCGGTCTGGGTCGCGACCCGTCCACGTGGCGTGCGCATGAGGTAGCCCTGCTGAATCAGGTACGGCTCGAGCACGTCCTCGATGGTGCCTCGCTCCTCGCCGATGGCCGCGGCCAGGCTCTCCACGCCGACGGGACCGCCGTCGAACTTCTCGATGACGGCCCGGATCAGACGGCGGTCCATGTGATCGAATCCAAGGTGGTCCACCTTGAGCATCGCGAGGGCCCGGTCAGCGACCTCGCGGGTGATGCGGCCGTCTGCCTTCACCTGGGCGTAGTCGCGCACCCGGCGCAGCAGCCGGTTGGCGATGCGCGGGGTGCCGCGGGCGCGTCGCGCGATCTCGGCGGCGCCGTCGGCCTCGGTGTCGATGGCCAGGATCTGCGCGGAGCGCCGCACGATGCGGGTCAGGTCCTCGGCGCTGTAATACTCCAAGCGCTGTACGATGCCGAAGCGATCGCGCAGCGGCGAGGTCAGCAGCCCCGCACGTGTGGTCGCGCCCACGAGGGTGAAAGGGGGCAGGTCGAGCTTGATCGAGCGCGCCGCCGGTCCATCGCCGATCATGATGTCGAGCTGGAAGTCCTCCATCGCCGGGTACAAGACCTCTTCCACGACCGGGCTCAGGCGGTGAATCTCGTCGACAAAGAGCACGTCGCCGGCATCCAGATTGGTCAGCAGCGCGGCCAGGTCGCCGGGTTTCTCCAGTACCGGGCCGGAGGTCTGGCGCAGATTGACCCGCATCTCGTGCGCAACGATGTGCGCCAGCGTCGTCTTGCCGAGCCCGGGTGGGCCGAAGATCAGGGTGTGGTCGAGGGCCTCGGCGCGTGCGCGGGCGGCCCCGATGAAGATCTCCATCTGCTCGCGCACCGCCGGTTGGCCGACGTAGTCCTCGAGTCGGCGCGGGCGGATTGCACGGTCGATCGCGTTATCGTCGGCGGCGGCATCGGGGCTGATCAGGCGATCGGGGTCAGGCATGGGGGACGGTTCTTCCGCGTTGCACTGGGTGTTTCAATCCCGTGGTCTGACAGGGCGCCGCCCAGCGCCCGGTCCGGGTGGCTGTTGCGGTTGCGGGGCAGGCGATTCAAGGCATGCCCGCCGATTTCAGCGCGGCGCGAATGATCTCCTCCGAGGTCTTGGCCCCGTCGTCGGCCGCGCGGGCCATCCGATTGGCGTCGGCGGGCCGGTAGCCCAGTGCGATCAGGGCGCTGATCGCGTCGGTCAGACCGCCCTGGGCCTGCGCCGTGGCGCTTGGGGCGGTGCCGGTCGCCGCCGGTGCGCCGCCGAGATCGCCGATGCGGTCTTTCATCTCCATGACCAGCCGCTGGGCGGTCTTTTTACCGATCCCGGGCAGGCGGCTGAGGGCGACGAGGTCTTCCTGCTCAATGCACAGTGCGAAGCGTCCGGCGTCCATTCCCGACAGGATCGCCAGAGCCATCTTGGCACCGACACCGGTCACCCGCAGCAGGTTGCGGAAGAGGGCCCGGTCGGCCTCGCGCAGGAAACCGTAGAGGACGTGGGCGTCCTCGCGCACCACCAGGTGGGTGATGAGGCTCACCGGCTCGCCGATGCCCGGGAGGTCGTAGAAGGTCGACATCGGGGCCTCGACCTCATAGCCGACGCCACCGACGTCGATCAGCACCTGGGGTGGGTGTTTGGCGACGATCTCGCCGCGAAGTCTTCCGATCATTGCTTGGATTCGCTCACGGGCTCAGATGCCACGGGGATGAAATACCTTCCGCCAGACCGCGCGAACGGCGCCACTGGCCACTTGTCGGACAGACCCGCCTCAAGGTTTGAAATCGCGCCAGGAGGCGGCGGCGCGTTTTCGCGCCGGGATGCCCATGGAGTGTGCATGGCACAGGGCGATGGCCAGCGCGTCGGCCTCGTCTTCGCCGAGCCGCTCGGTCAGAGACAGCAGCACGCGCACCATGTGCTGCACCTGCGACTTCTCCGCGCCGCCGGTTCCCACCACCGCGAGCTTGATCGACTTGGGGCTGTACTCGTGCACCTGCACGCCGCCCTTGAGTCCGGCGCAGAGGATGGCGCCGCGTGCCTGCCCGATCTTCAACGCCGCGGTCGGGTCGCGCGCGAAGATCAACTGTTCCACGGCCATCTCGTGCGGGCGATGCTCGGCGACGAGCGCGGCGACGCCATCGAAGATCAGTCCGAGCCGATCCGGCCAGGGGTGGTCGCCGACGCGCAGACAGCCGCTTGCAATGCAGCGGCTGTGGCGTCCATCGCTATCGATGACGCCGAAGCCGGTGTTGCGTGAGCCCGGGTCGATACCGAGGATCCGGTGACGTAGCTGCGGCGTGGGCGAGACAGGGGCCATGTTGGCTGGGGGGCGGCTGCAGTGCAGTGGGCATCAAGTGGCGAGGTCGCGGTGATGCTCAGGCATCCAGCTCGGCCAGGATCTCGTCGGCGATGTCGGCATTGTTGTAGACCTCCTGCACGTCGTCGAGATCTTCGAGAGCATCCACCATGCGAAGCAGCTTCTCCGCGGTATCGCGGTCGAGCTCCGCCTGGGTCGTGGCCGTGTAGGTGACCTCCGAGACGCTGGTATCGAGGCCGGCGCCGGCCAGCGCATCGCAGACCGCGGTGAAGTCCTCCGGGGTCGTGATGACGTCCAGCGAGTGGTCATCGTTGACGACCACGTCTTCCGCCCCTGCCTCCAGGGCCGCCTCCATCACAACGTCCTCGTCCGTGCCGGGCTGGAAGCTGACGATACCCTGTTTCGTGAACAGGTAGGCGACAGAGCCGTCGGTGCCAAGATTGCCACCGTGCTTTGCGAACGCGTGACGCACCTCCGAGGCGGTGCGATTGCGGTTGTCGGTCATGCAATCGACCATGACCGCAACGCCGCCCGGGCCGTACCCCTCGTAACGGATCTCCTCGAAGTTCTCGCCGTCCTCGGCGCCTGCACCACGTTTGATCGCACGGTCCACGGTGTCGCGGGGCATGTTGTTGGCAAACGCCTTGTCCAGTGCCAGGCGCAGGCGCGGGTTGGTGCTCGGATCGCCGCCGCCCTCCCGGGCCGAAACCGTGACCTCGCGGATCAACTTGGTCCAGATCTTGCCGCGCTTCTTGTCCTGCGCCGCCTTACGGTGCTTGATATTGGCCCATTTGCTGTGTCCGGCCATTGGTTCCTCGCTGCTGGAATCGGCCCCGATCCGGGGCTGATGGGTTCGTGGATCGACGGCGCACACCCGCGCGGCGGCGCGCTGAGCCTGGATTCTAACACCGAGCCCCGCGCTGCAGGCTCAACCCGGCTGAATCCCTCGCTACCCGGCTCGGGCTCTCTGGAAGCGGGGTCGGCCGACTGTCCCATCACCCGTAAGGGTGCTAACCTCCCGCGCTGTCCGGGAGGATGTTCGGCCCGTTAACCGAAAACCGCGGTTGGGTGGCGCCCAGGGTGCGCGCCACGGGGTTGTCGCGCCCCTCACCCAAGAGATGCGTGGGCGGAGACCGGGTTCTCAGATCAGGACGGTATCTTGCGTTACGCCCACAGCCGTCGACTGCCGGTTCTGGATTTAACTGTTGCAGGAGTTTCAGCCATGTACGTCTTTGGAGTCGTATTGGCCGTGCCCATGGGCGCGGCGGTCGAGAAGGTCACCGCGGCATTGCAGGCCGAGAAGCTCGGTGTGGTCAGCGACGTGGATGTGGGCGGACTCATCAAGGCGAAGCTTGGCGAAGACATTGGTGCGTATCGCATCCTTGGTGCCTGTCAGCCCGGCCTCGCCAAACGCGTGATCGGTGCCCAGCCGGCGGCTGGCGTCTTGTTGCCGTGCAATCTGGTCCTGCGCTCCGTCGATGGCGGGAATACGGCGGTCGACTTCATGGACCCGGTCACGGTCCTGGCACATGCCGAGCACCCCGAGATCGCGAAGGTCGCCGAGGAGGCGCGCGTCATCCTGGAACGGGTGCGTGACCACCTAACGAGCTGACGAGACGGCCCCGATACCTTTACCCGGGCCGGGGGATGCATCAGAATTGCGGATGAGGGGCGACCGACTGGATCCATCCGCGGGCAAAGTCATCCCGCGATCCGACTGGTACGCCTTCCGGATGGCCCCATTTTTCACGGCATGATGGTCGCTGACCGTGGCGGGTCATCCATGGTCCGTCTGGCCCGAGGGGCGCTTTGATCGGCGTTTCGTTGAATGGCCATCGGGGTGGCGTCGGCCCCGCGTTCCGCCGCGGACGCCGGCAATGCCTGCTGTTCCGGGTGCATGAGGATGCCCGCCGGACCCAAGATCCGTTGCGCAACGTTCATGCTGAACCGGCCGGAGGAATCGAGCCACGTGTCGCAAGAGCTGATTTTCGAGCATCCGTTGAACGAGCGGATCAGGACCTTTCTCCGCCTCGAGCATCTGTTCGAAAAGGTGGAACGGTTTCTTCCAGGCACATCCGCCTGGGAAACGCGGGTGGCGGTGGAGGGGGTGCTCGACATCATCGCCATCACGGCCCGTGCCGACATCAAGACGGAATTGCTCAAGGAGATCGATCGCAATCTCTCGACCCTGACGCGCATCCGCCATCAGCCGGGGGTCGACCCGGTCGCGCTCAACGAGGTGATTCAGGGTCTGGAGCAGGCCGCTGGCGGCATCCATGGGCTGAACGGGCAGATCGGCGCCGCCGCGCGCGATGACGCCTTTCTCAAGGCGATCGCACAACGCAGCAGTATACCCGGTGGTGCCTGCAGCTTTGATCTACCGCTATATCATCATTTCCTGACGCAGACGCCGCCCGTTCGTGTGGAGCGGATCGAGTGTTGGATGTCGGGCATGGCGGCCGTGAGCAGTGCGATCCGGCTCGTCCTGTCTCTGGCCCGGGGCAGCGCCCGGCCTCGTCCTCTGGTGGCCGAGACCGGTTTCTATCAGGAGGCACTGGACGTGCACGCACCGGCACAACTGGTGCGAGTGGGTTTCGCGCAAGCGGCTCGTGTCTACCCTGAGATCAGCGGACACAAGAACCGGTTCAGCATCCGCTTCCTGTCGGCGGACGGCAACGGTCGGCCGGTCCAGAGCCGCGAGGACATCGACTTCTTTCTGACCTGCTGCATCTTTTAGTCTTGGATCGCACGGGGGCGAGAATGACGCGCACGGTCCGTTGTCCGACATGTGGCAAGCCGGTCATCTGGGCGGCGGCATCGACATGGCGTCCATTTTGCAGCGACCGCTGTCGCCTGATCGACCTGGGTGAATGGCTCGACGAGACACGTCGCATCTCCGAGCCGCTCGAAGAGGCCTTGCTCGATCACGGTCTCGATCCGAGCGACGACGCACCGCGACACTGACTCGGCGCATGGGCCAGGGGAGGTTGCTGAGGCGATCGATCCGGTCAGGCGTGCGCGGGTGTGTGGTTGGACCGGCCGAGCTCCCAGCGCATGCGGGTGCCGCGCGAGCGGTTGACCCGGACGCCCTTGGGTCAGCTGGACCTGGTGCGAACCACAACGACTCGAATCGAGGAGACGCTCAATGCCCAAAGATCTACCCCCCCGCCATGCCAAGACGGGCCGGGCTATCGATACCGCGAAGCTCGACCGGGTCGTAGCCGAGGCCCGCCGCGCCAGCGACGAGCGCGCGGCCGGATATCGGGAACAGGCCCTGAAGCTCTATCCGTGGGTCTGCGGACGCTGCGGCCGTGATTTCACGCGCGAGAACCTGCGTGAGCTGACGGTTCACCACAAGGATATGGACCACGACAACAATCCGCCCGACGGCAGCAACTGGGAGTTGCTCTGCCTGTACTGCCACGACAACGAGCACCAGAAGTACGAAGAACACCTGGCGGCGCTCGCCGCTGGCCGTGGCGGTGCCGCGGGAAAGGCCAAGGCCCCGGAGACGACACACCGGCCGTTCGAGGCACTACAAGCCCTGTTGAACAAGGACGACTGATCGCCGCCGATGCTCGGCGACCCGGGGCCCGGGCTCGGGCAAGACCGATTGGAGGCCTTGTCCCGGTGGGCCCGGGATGGCGCGATCGGAGGGTCGCCGTTGTCGGGTTGTGGGCCGATCTTGTCCGCGGGGGCCCCATCTGCGCCTCGTTCAATCAGCCAGGCCTCCCTGGCCCGGGCTGTAAACGCCTCCAACCGGTGTCTGCCTTGAGCCGCCGCGCCCTCCCACGCCCCTATTTCGGGAACATGAGCTGCAGCTGCGCGCGTATCTGCCAGTTCGGCCCGTCGTCTGGGGTGACGACGTTGTAGTAACCGCCGATCTGGGCGTTCACCGGCAGCTTGCCGAAATGGAAGATGTGCCCGATGCCGGCCCCCAGGGGCACGGTCCATTGGTTGCCGCTGTCCGCCTCCCAGTTCACCGTGATGATCGGAGTGCTGTTGATGTAGGTACCGCCGGGCAGGTTGTAGTTCACGAAGGGCTGGATCAGCCCGTTGTTGTAGGATGGGTCGCTGTTGCTGGTGCCCAGCGACCAGATGTTGTTGATCAGCACGCCGTAGACCCAGGGGCTGCCTTTCTTCATCCGCAGCACGACGGCCGTCGGACCCAGGCCCCAGTTCTCGTTACCAAGGGCGCTGTCGGTATGGGTCGGTGCCTGAACAACGGTGCCCGCGCCCCAGATCAGCCCGGAGGAGACGTCGCTCGGAGACAGGAAGGCCGAGAGTTGGGTATCGCCGAGTCCGAAGGTGCTGTCCTGTGCCGAGTTGAGCGCTGGCTGCCAGATCAACGGGAGCACGGTCCGGGTGATGAGGTTCCAGTCCTTGTTCAGGGTCACCGGGATGACGGGCTGGATGTTGAGGATATTCTGGGTCCCTCCCTCCGGCCCGTAGTTGAGGTTGGTATTGTTCTGGAAGGGTACGCTGATGAGGTTGGCCACCGGATTCTGGGCCATCTTCGCCAGCTCCTCGGAGCTTGGCTCGCCCCGGGCCGTGCCCGTGCCCGTGATGGCGATGAGCGCGATGGCCGCAGCCAGGCGCGGCGTGTTCTTTCGACAGGATCGATCAGGATTCATTGTTTCCTCTCCATGCTGGCTTGCTCGGGAATACGGACCGGACGCGGTATCTGCTTGCCGGGACACATCCTCGCAATCGAGGATGCGCGATTGTCGAGTCTCTTTCGGTATGCCTCTTGCGCGTTTGCGACAGCGTTGACTGGCGGGAGCGGGGGTCCGGTTGGACCGCCCGCGCCTTGGCGGGCAAACGGCGGGATCCTTACCCGGCGGACCCGGCCCAGCTTGACCGGGCCGGGCGAGCGGTCACTTGCCCGAGGCGGGTTTCGGCATGACCTGCAAGACGTAAAAGCCCTTGCCAACCGCGGTCGGGAAGTAGACCCGACCGCCGAAGCCGGGTGGGGTGAGCGAGTTGCCGGTCAGTGGGCCGAAGAAATCGGACTGGGCAAGGATCTTGCCGGTGGCGGCGTCGCGCCAGGTGAGCTGCTCGGTGTAATTCTGGGTAAAGAAGGCGGCCTTGATGGGCTCCTTCTCCACGTTGGGCTTCATATTCGTCAGCAGCAGCACCCGCTTGTCCTTCGGGCCGAACAGCGGCTGAAACGTCGTGGTCATGTCGTCGAGGACGAAGGCGACCTTCATTTCTCCCGTGACCGGATCGAGCTTGATGCCGGCCACCTTGCCCACGCCCATGTCAGCCGAATAGATCATGTTGTTTTCGGGGTCGGCGCCATTCTTGGGCATCGCGAAGCTCCATTCGCCTTTCTTGAGCTCGCCGAAGGGGAAGATGATCTGCTGCTTGGTCGGGTCCTTCTGGCTGGCGACCACGACGCTCGAGGCGACCGTGTCGCTGCCGATCCCGTTGAGCTGGGCCACCACCCAGTCCCCGATGACGGTTGGTGCGGCAGGCGTCGACTGGCCCTTTTGGATCGGGTGGATCACCCAGGAGTCGTCCAGCGACAGTTTCCCCGTCGCGGGATCCCAGAAGGCGCGTTGCACCATGGTGTTCATGCCGATGTAGATGGCGATCCGGCCCTCGAAGGTCGTGACGATGTGCGGCGCCGTGGCCGGCTCCGGCAGCTCGATGCTGTCGAGGACCTCGAGCGTGTCCGGATCCACCGCGGTGAGCTGGGAGTTGGGCTGCTTCATCCCTTCCGCGGCGCACTTGATGATTGCCACGGTGCCCTGGAGCGTGCAGCCGAAGGGCCGGGTCTGGTCCTTGAGAATCAAGGTCCCGTCCGGTGCGATCGTGAGGTGCTTGTAGTTTACGTCTTCGGCCGGTGCCGCCCCGCCGGGCAGGCTGTTGTGCTTCAGGAGCAGACCGGTGTCCCCGTCGATGAGCACGATCTGGTTCGACCAGGCGAAGGCGATGTTGCCGTTCGGGAGGATGTTGAGATTGGCGTTGCCGATCCAGTGGCCCGAGGCGTTCAGGTTGTCGAGATAGGTGCGCCAGATCTGCCTTCCCGTGGTGGCGTTGGCCTTGGCGACGAAGGGCCCGACCATGTTGGGGTCTTCCAGCGTCGGGTACTCGCCGCCGACGATATAGAGCTCGCCGGGCTTGCGGTTGTTGATGTACGAGATACCGGGGTAGTCGTTGGCGCTGCGCCAGGCGTAGACCTGGTTGGCACCGTCCATCGATCCGAGGAAGGTCGCGCAGGGAAACAGCCCGCTGCGCTCGGAATCGGAGATCTCCGCGCCGTTGAGCGAGGAGTAGTAGCCCGGCGTTGGGATCTGCTGCTGGCAGGCGAGCTCCTTGGCGTAGAGGCCAACGTCACCGGGTAGGGGTCCGTGGGCGGCGACCTGGTTCGGGGTCAGGCCCACCCTGGCGACCCGCTCTTCGACCTTGGCCCCGATGATGGTTCCGGCCAGGCGGTAGACGACGACCGCCAGGACGACGAGGATCGCCAGGCCGGCCCACTTCAGAATCGACGAGGTTTTCATCTTGTCTCCTTGGTTGGTAGGGATCTCCCGCCCGTCGAGCGACTACCTGCTCGACTGCGCCGGTTTCGGCATGACCTGCAGCACGTACAAGCCCTTTCCGACCGCGGTCGGGAAGTAGACGCGGCCACCGAAGCCGGGCGGTGTGAGCGAGTTGATGGTCAGGGGTTCGAAGAAATCGGATTGGGCGATGATCTTGCCGGTTGCAGCATCCCGCCAGGTGAGCTGCTCGGTGTAGTTCTCGGTGAACAGCGCGGTCTTGACCGGCTCCTCCTCGACGTTCTTTCGGATATTGGTGAGCAGCAGCACACGCCGGTCCTTTGGCCCGATCAGGGGCTGGAAGGTGTTGGTCATGTCGTCGACGACGAAGGCGACCTCCATCTTGCCCGTCGTCTGGTCGAGCCTGATGCCCGCCACCTTGCCGATCCCCATGTCCGCCGAGTAGATCATGCTGTTTTGGGGGTCGGCCCCGGCCTTGGGCGGGCAGAAGCTCCACTGGCCCTTCTCGAGCGGGCCGAACGGGAAGATGACCTCCATCTTGCTGGCGTCGCGCTGGCTCGCGACCACGATGCTGGATGCCTTGGTGTCGCTGCCGCCGCCGTTGAGCTGGAACCCGACCCAGTCGCCGACGATGGTCGGGGCGGTGGCCTCCGACTGGCCCTCCTGCATCGGGTGGATGATCCAGGTCTCGTCGGCCGAGAGCTTCCTGGTCGCCGGGTCCCAGATGTAGCGTCGTGCGCTCTCACGCATGCCGATGTAGATGTAGATCTTGCCGTCGAAGGTCGTGATGGCATGGGGAGAGACGGCCGGCTCGGGCAGTGGGATGTCGTCCAGAACCTCCAGGGTGTCGGGATCGACCGCCGCCAGGTGCGAGCTCGGCCAATGCATGCCCTTCGCCAGGCAGGGCATGATCGCCATGGTGCCCTGACCCGTGCAGCCCACCGGCCGGGTTTGATCCTTGAGGATGAGGGTGCGGTCGGGCGCGATCGTCAGGTGCTTGTAGTTGACATCGATCGCCGGCGCGTCGCCCGGGGGCAGGGTGTTGTGCTTCAGGATCAGGCCCGTGTCGCCGTCGATGAGCACGATCTGGCTCGACCAGGAGAAGGCGATGTTGCCGTTGTCGAGGATGTTCAGGTTGGCGTTGGCGATCCAGTGGTCCGCGGCGTTGAGGTTGTCGAGATAGGTGCGCCAGATCTGCTTGCCGGTGGTGGCGTCGGCCTTGGCGACAAAGGGTCCAACCATGTTGGGGTCTTCGAGGGTCGGAAACTCGCCGCCGACGACGTAGAGCTCGCCGGGCCTGCGGTTGTTGATGTAGGACACGCCGGGGTAATCGTCCACGGAGCGCCAGGCGTACACCTGGTTGGGGCCGTCCATGGAGCCGGTGAAGGTTGCACAGGGGAAGAGCCCGCTGCGCTCGCTGTCCGAGATCTCCGCGCCGTTGAGGGAGGAGTAATAGCCGGGGGTCGGGATCTGCTGCTGGCAGGCGAGCTCCTTGGCGTAGAGGCTCACGTCGCCGGGCAGCGGGCCGTGAGCGGCGACCTGATTCGGGGTCAGCCCGATCTTGGCGACCTGCTCGTCGACCTTGGCCCCAATGATGGGGCCACCAAGGCGAGCGACGGCGATCCGGGCGACGACGCTCACCGCCCCGACCGCCGCCGTGACGATCATGGATTTCTTCATGTCCTTCCTCCTGTCGTGCGCAATAACTATTGTTGGCGCTGCGCGGCTGGTGCGCCGCCAGAGCCTGGGCGATCCGTTCCCGGGTCCGCTCTGATCATGAAAGCCGCAGGAGCGGTGAGGCACGAACCGCATCATTTACGACCGATGCGGCTCGCCGCGCTCTCCGCTTCCTATGGATTGGCTGTCGGCCCCTTGGCCTCGAACTCGGCCTTGGTGGTGTAGTAGCCGCGCGGGTAATAGGGCCCCATCACGGCCTGCTCCATGCCTGGCTTGGTCACGTTGTTCGGGCTCTGTGCCCAGTCCGGGTCGTTGGCGATGAAGCGCAGCATCAACATGCCGAAGTCGGGTCGGTTCTTCGGCCCGTCGACGCCCTCGCCGCGGGGGCTCCACTCGATCCAGGCAATCCCGTTCTCCTCCGTCGCATTGGCCGGCCGGTCCTCCTTGCGGCTGTAGACGATGGTGTAGTTGCCGTCCTTGTCCAGGGGCACCTGCATGTCGGTCAGGGCATCGACGATTTGCCCGGACGGCATGGCCTCGCAGCTCACCAGGGACCAATACTGGGTCTGCGCCGCTGGCATCGTCGCCAGACCCTTGCCGCTTGCGCCGGCATAGGTGTTGGGGAAGCTCGGCATCTTGCCCTGCATGACATAGACGGGTCCGAACTCGCGCGAGAGCTGGATGAACATGTACTCGGTCTCCGGATCTCCGCCCCCATCGATCGCGCCCTCATAGGGGATCTTGGCGCGCTCCTCGGGGGTCTTGAACGAGCCGAGGATCGAGTACTTGATGTTCCAGTATTTCTCCCACTTGGGGTCCTTGCGCGCGGGGGCGGTGGCCGGGTCGAGCGCCGGATCGTTGTCCTTGGCATGCACCAGCTGCTCCCACTGCTCGGCGGTCATGGGCGGTTTGGGGGCCGGCATCGGACGAACGAACTGCTCGACCACTTCCTCGGCCGAGAGCTTGGTGCCGTCGGCGAGCGTGCCCTCGTAGGTCGGCAGCCCGGCCCCCGGGGCGGGTGTATCCGCCGGGCCCCAGCCGGCGCCGTCGCTGCCCTGGTCGGAGAGGTAGGTGCGGTTGACGAACATCAGCTCGCCGCCGTCCCCGCCCACGTACAGGGTGTTGGCCGCGCGCTGCTTTGCCTCCTTGGGCGCGTCCGCGGCCAGGATGCGCAGGGTGAAGTCGCGCTTGTCGGCGAGGCGGCTGGCGCCGACCCGGAAGGGGTTGGTGGAGCCTGGCTCCGGCTCGAAGTCCGGCCCCGAGAGGTCCTCGCCGATGGAGACGAAGGTGCTGTGCTCTTCCTTGTAGAGGGCGAACTGGAAGTAACGGGCGTGGGGGAAGCTGTAGCGCAGCGTCAGGCTGGCGCCCGCGGGCAGGGCCAGACGGCCGATGAAGTAGGTCGACTGCATGTCCGGCCAAAGGTTGGGGTTCTGGATCGGCCGCGGGTATTCCAGGTAGTTCCAGTAGCCCCAGCCACGCGGGCCCTGGAATAGCCCATCGTGACCGTAGCGTGTGTCGGTTCGGATGAAGTTCTCCAGCGACTTGTCGCCGACGCGCTTCACGTCCAACGCGTTGCGGTTGCGTACCGGCACCAGGGCTGGAGGCTGCCAGGTCCCCTTGCCGAGCGGGTAGACCGAAGGCGGCTCGGTCTTCGGCCAGTAGAGGCGCATGACGACGAACATGGGCCCGTCGGGCGCGGGCAGCCAGTTGAGCTCCTTGTCCTTGCCGGGGGAGCTCTTCTGCACATAGATCGTCAGTGAGCCGTCGGGGTTCTTCTTCAGACCCGGCAGCATCGGTGAGTTGATCAGGTAGCGGTGGATCGGGTTCTCGATCAGCAGCTGGGTGCGCCCGTCGTACATGGTGATGGACCAGAAGGCGTTCACCGGGGGGAGCTGTCCTGCCGGGAAGGTCATCTGGTAGGTATGCTTCGAGCCGTCGAGCACGATGCCGTTGGCATCATGGCGGGTGAAGGGGTAGACCGCCTCCGCCTCGCTGTTGCCGTAGATCCCGAGCTTGGCCGCGGCGGCGCGCAGGGCCCAGTCGCCGTGATAGAACGCGCGGTTGCCCGCGGCGGCCCCGATATGCCAGCCGTTGACGTCGGTGCCGATACTTTCGGCGGTCTTTCCGATCTCGGCGAAGGCAGCCTTGACCCCGGCCCCAATCGCGGCCTTTGCCTCCGGCGGGAGCGCCTCGTGGGGGGGCTTTGCGCCCGGGCCGATGCCGATCTTGGCAAAGCGCTCTCGCAGGGGTTGCTCTACCGCGGCGGTGCCGATGGGCGGGCAGAATTGGAGCAGGAAGTCGAGATACTTGGGGAAGGTCGTGGTGAAGGCGCTCTGCTCGAGCTTGGGCCAGTCGACGGTCGGCGCCTCGGGGGGCGCCGGCTGGCCCAGGAATGCCGACAGTGCCTCGATCCGGTAGCCCGCCTGGATCTTCTTGACGTTGTCCATGTCGGCGGGGTCGAAGAGCTGGGTGCGGTAGACCACCAGGCTGAACTGGGTCTCGCTGCGGAAGGACTTGGCGATGCCCTTGGCCGTCTCCGCGCCGTTCCAGTCGGGCCCCATCACCATGTAACAGCCCGCGCCGTTGCCCGTGGTCCGGCTGCCCATGTAGCCGTAGTTGTCGGTGTAGAGGTCGACGAGCTGCACGTCATAGTAGCGGCGCTTCTCGATCTCAGGCATGCACAGCACCATGGGTTGGGAGCGCAGGTCGATGAAGGCCATCGAGTAGGGCGTGTCGCTGTTCGGGGTGCTGATGCCCGTGTCCTTGGGCGTGAAGACGCGCGCCTCGTTGTGGATGGTGTCGATCGGGGCCTTGAACTGCCCTGAGTGCTCGTCGATGAAGTACTTGTAGATGACGTCGTAGCCGACCAGCATCGGGAAGCCATAGAGATAGGCCTCTTCGGCGATGGCCTGAAGCGCGTCGGCGGGCGAGTCCGCATGCTGAGGTTCGCTCCGTGGTTGCTGTGGGGCCGGTGCCGCGGCGGGGGATGCGGGCGCAGCAGCAGCCGGGGCAGGAGCCTTTTCCGGGGTCGAGACGACGAGCTTCTGACCCACCTCGATCAGGTCGCTTCCCAGCTTGTTCATGGCCTTCAGCTCCGCAAGGCCGATACCGAAGCGATTGGCGATCGCGATCAGGTCGTCGCCGGGGGCGACTCTGTAGGTCTCGCTGGCGGCGTCGTACCGACCCTCGGCATGGTGGCGCGGACCCAGGTCCGCGGCCCGTGCACCGACCATGCCAAGCAAGGTGATGCCGGCAAGCGCGACATCGACCTGGCCGGTCTGAAGCGCCGGGATGATGCCCGCGAAGTCCATCGGACGCAGTTCGTAGGTCACGCCCAGCTCGGTCGCGATCGCATCCCACATGTCGATGTCGAAGCCGACATACTTGTCGCCTTCCTTGAACTCGAACGGGACGAAGGCGGTATCCGTGGCGACGATCAGGTCTTCGGCCTTGGCGGCGCCGATCCCGAGGACAA
>JAXGTD010000086.1:0-18842 GCA_040775095.1 Chromatiaceae bacterium
CGAGAGCTCTTCGTTGTGGCGATTGGCAACGACGACCGCAAGCGTGTTGCCGCGCATCATGTCCTCGTCGGCCCCGGAACCACCCGCGGCCAGGCAGTGTTCCAGCGGGATGCCCCACTGGTCGGCCACGTAGCGCAGCGCGAGCCCCTTGGATGCGCGCGCGGGAATCACGTCGAGGAACTGGCCAAAGGACAGGTTCAGATGCACATTCAGGTCTGCCTGGTGCAGCAAGCTGGAGAGCTCCACCAGGCCGGGCGCGCGCTCCGGATCGATGAAATAGCTGACCTTGAATCGACTCTGCTCGGACTTGGGCTGGCGCTCGATGCCCGGCAGGTCGGCGAGCACGTCCTGCACCCGGCGAGGGTGCCAGAGATGGTCGATGTGGCGCGACCAGGCAAAGTCGGCGGTCAGTTGCGGGGCATAGAAGATCTCGGTGCCAAGCGCCGTGATGAGCACGTCCGGGCGCGGGATACCATAGCGGCGCATGATGCTCAGCGCCGAGTCCAGCCGCCGCCCGGTGGCGATACCGAAGGTGGCGCACTTGCGGTGCTCGCGCAGGATCCGGATGAAATCGGCCAGGGAGTCGGGATCCCCGAGCAGATTCTGATCCAGGTCGGTGAAGATCGCTCGGTCGTGATAGAGCATGGGTCGGCGCGTGAGCGGGGCGCGCGGGGGTGGTTGCACCTTCGCCAGCAATGGGTTGATCGCCTCGACATAGCGCTGCGCATGCGCCGCCCAGGAATAGTGCTGCTTGACGCCCCGCAGCCCGTTCTGGGCCAGCGACCGCCAGCGCGCGGCGTCGCTGACCACCTTGAGCAGGGCCTTGGTGATGTCCTGCTTGTCGAGGGGATCGATCAGGATGCCATTGCGGCAGTGTTCGATGATGTCGCGCGGACCGCCATCCTCGGTGGCGACGATGGGCAGACCACTGGCCGCCGCCTCGATCAGCGTCAGACCGAACGGCTCGGTCAGTGCCGGGTTGATGAACACCCCTCGCGAGGCAGCGGCGAGCTTATAGAGCAGCGGCACATCGCTGGCGGCGTGGTGCTTGGGGTAGGCGGCGCGTCCGTAGAGGTCGTGCAGGTCGATCAGCAACAGGATATCGGTCAGTACCTGCTGGGCGCCGCTGTCGAGGTCGCGGATGTCATCGCGGTTGCCCGCCACGATGACCAGATTGGCGGCCCGCTGCAGCTCGGCGGACTCGCCGAATGCCTCCACCAGCGTCCCGATGTTCTTGCGTTCGTCGGGACGTGACAGGGCCAGGATGATCGGCTTCTTGGGCTCGCGCAGGAACCGCGCGACCGCCTGTTTGATGGGCGCCTTCTGCTCACTGCCATCCGGTGGATGGAAGCGTTCCAGGTCGGTGCCCGGCGGGATCACCGACATGCGCTCGGGCTGGTAGTGGTCGTAAAGCCCGTATTGCTCCTCGATCTCCTGCGTGGTGCTGGTCACGACCAGGCTCGCCGCGCCGAGGGTCTCCTCCTCCGCATCGATGCGCCGGGTCATGTTGTAGCGCTCGTCGATCAGGTCGCGGCGCAGGCCCGAGGCGATCAGCCTCCGGCGCTTGACCCGACCCAGCGAGTGCCCGGTGTGCACCAGCGGCACCCCCAGCTGCGCGGACACCCGTGCGCCGACATAGCCGGCGTCGGCATAGTGGGAGTGGATCAAGCTCGGCAACGAGGGGCCTTCGCGTAGAAAGCCAAGCAGGTTGTCGGCAAAGATGTCGAGATAGTCCCAGAGCTGCTCCTTGGCCAGATACTCCGCGGGCCCCGCATCGATGCGCACGATGCGCGCACCCTCGCCGATTTCCTCCACGGGGGCGGCGTAGTCCGCGCTCACGTTGGGCGCGACCACGCGGCGCGTGAACAGATCCACTCGATCGATGTCCGCCCGCGCGGCAAGCGCCCGTGCCAGCTCGACCACATAGAGGGTCTGCCCGCCGGTGTCGGCGTCACGACCGAGCTCCAGATCGTGGCCGCGGATCAGGCCATGAACACTGATAAGGACAAGGTAACGGGGCGGTGTATCCTGACTCATGCGCGGCGCCAGCTCCAAGGGTGGATGGCAGGGGGGGTAGACAGTGGGGCGCCGCGAACAATGGCCGGCACGCCCGAGAGGCCTTCCATCCTATCAAGCCACGGGCCAATCGCAAAAAGGCCCGGCGCCAAAGACGGCCGTTGCACGGACCGGAAGCAGGCGCGTGATTGCAGCAATCGCGCGCCGCGCGCGTCCGCGCTTGTGGCATTGCCGAGCAGACAAAACCAGATAAAGCAGAGGACTACTTCCCGGTTTCTTCGGCGCGGCGTGGGATTCGCACCGCCAGCAGATCGCAGACCTCGTGTTTCAGGAGCGACCGGGAGGTGGAGCCGAACAACCCGCTCAGCCAGTTCTGGTCCCGTGCGCCGGCGATGATCAGATCCACGCCGAGATCACGCGCCACGTGCAGGATGCTGCGACCGGCGGGCCCCGACTCGATAATCCGGTCCCCCGGCGGCACCCCCAGGCGCTCACCCAGGCTGTCGACCTCGCGGGCGGCAACATCGATCAGTTCCTGCTCGAGCGCGAAATCGTCCGGCAACACCGGTTCGGCGAGGAAGGCACCGCCGGCGTACTCGGTCCCCGGTGGCACGTATTCGACGACATGCACCAGCGTCAGCCTCGCCCCGAAGCGATCCCGGATCTGCACGGCGCGCTGAATCACGACCTCCGATTCAGGCGAGAAATCCACTGCCAGCAGAAGGTGCTGATATCCATCGGTCGACATGACCATCTCCCAACTCGTTGGTGCCTGACTCCAAGTATATCGGGCTGGCGGGACTTTTTCGGGTCCGTCCGCCCGGCGCCCCTGGGCCGTCCGCGCGGCTCGCTGACAGACATCAATGCATCCCCTCCCCCGCTGGGCTAGTCTGATGGGTCCTATCCTTTTCAGCCCGGCGCGCGCAACGCTCTCCCATGCCAGATCCGGTCTCGCCATTCGACCTCGAAGCCCAGGAAGCCTACGTGCGCTGGCGTGACACCAAGCTTCGCATCCACCCGACACGGATCGAGGAGCTGATCGTCGAGGTTCGCGATCCCCGCCGGCTGACCGATGCCGAGCACGGCGCAATCCTGGAACGGTGTCGTCGGGCCAACATGGCGATCTACGTCAGCGCTGTCGGGGACGATCCAGACAAGGAGATTCCCCGTGCGCTCGGCGCTCGCTTCGGGCTCAGGCGTCTCGATCCCAACCCAGGCGCCGATGAGGATGCGATCACGTCGCTGAAGATCCACTCCGACGCCCTCCACGACGGCTACGTCCCCTACACCAACCGGCCGATCGCGTGGCATACCGATGGCTACTACAACGCGCCCGAGCGGCAGATCCTGGGGTTGCTGCTGCACTGTGTGCATCCGGCAGTCGAGGGCGGAAGCAACGCGTTGCTGGACGCCGAGATTGCCTACATCCGACTGCGCGAGCGTGATCCGACCCATATCGAGGCGCTCATGCACCCGGGCGCAATGACGATCCCGGCCAATATCGTCGGCGGTCAGGAACAACGCCCCGAACGCGTTGGGCCGGTGTTTTCCGTCGGACCCGAGGGTGCGCTTCGGATGCGCTATACCCGTCGCAAACGCAACGTGACGTGGCGAGACGACCTCGCGACCCAAGCCGCGGTGGCCGCGCTGGAGGCGGAGTTGGATGCACCCGGTCCGCGGCACTTCATGGCCCGCCTGGAGTCCGGCTGGGGGCTGATCAGCAACAACGTGCTGCACACGCGCACCGCCTTCGACGACGGCACACCGCCACGGCTGCTCTACCGCGCCCGTTACTACGATCGCATCGAGGGCTGTTGATGGGGTGGCGAAGCGCGCCCGCTGAGGAAACACCGATCAAACGCCCTGCGGGCATTTGATCAGCGCGCGCTTGGCGAGGTGCGGCCTCAGACCTGACCGGCCATCCGCAACAGGCGCATCGCGTCTCGATTCGTCCAGGAGCTGGCCAGTGCCAGGGCCCCGTCCAACGGCAGCCAACGGTACTGGGCGTGCTCGGCCTCGTTCAGGCGAATCAGTCGGCGAGCGGGCAGCCGCAGCGCAAACCAATGCTCGCGGTTGAACGCGTGGCCCGGGGCATAGCGCTCCCGCCAGGCGGGCACGATCGGGAACAGGCGCGTCTGGCGCAGGTCGATCAGACAGGATGCGCCGAGCAGCCCGGTCTCCTCGGTCAGCTCGCGCAGCGCCCCGCTACGGGGGCTTTCACCCCGCCGCAGGCTCCCGGTGACCGACTGCCAGAACCCCGCGGGACGGGTTCGGCGCATCAGTAGCAGCTCGCCTGCCGCCGTGAAGACCACCACCAACACCGACTCGGGCCGCTTTGGCGGCTTCCCGGCCACTGCCGGGAGCCCGCCGGGGGACAGATCGTGGGTGTCGCTCAAGGGCGCAGCTTGATGCGCAACGCCAGCTCCTTGAGCTGCGCCTCGTCGACCGCCGAGGGCGCGGACGTGAGCAGACAGGAGGCCGTCTGCGTCTTCGGAAAGGCCATCACCTCACGGATCGAGCTGCTGCCCGTCATCAACATCACCAGTCGGTCGAGGCCGAAGGCGATCCCGCCGTGGGGCGGGCAACCATACTTGAGCGCGTTGAGCAGGAATCCGAAGCGGTCGTTGGCCTGCTCGTCGGTGATGTTCAGCAGCCGGAAGATCCGCCGCTGTACGTCTTCGCGATGGATACGGATGGACCCACCGCCGATCTCGGTGCCATTGAGCACCATGTCGTAGGCCCGGGACTCGCAGCCGGCGGGGTCGTCTTCCAGGCGATCGAGCTGATCGGCCTTCGGCGATGTGAAGGGGTGATGCAGCGCAACCCAACGCCCGGTGTGCGCCTCGCGCTCGAACATCGGGAAGTCCACCACCCAGACCGGCCGCCAGTCGCCCTGCATCAGGCCACGGTCGCGGCCGAGCTTGATGCGCAGCGCGCCGATGGACTCGTTCACGACGGTCGTCTTGTCGGCGCCAAAGAAGATCAGATCGCCATCCTCGGCCGCGGTGCGGGCCATGATGCCTTGCACCGTCTCATCGGGCAGGAACTTCAGGATCGGCGACTGCAGACCCTCGCGGCCTTTGGTAGACCAGTCGTTGACCTTGATGTAGGCGAGGCCCTTCGCGCCGTAGATGCCGACGAACTTGGTGTACTCGTCGATCTCCTTGCGCGAGAGCCCGCCGCCAGCGGGCAGACGCAGCGCGACGACTCGGCCGTCCGGGTCGTTTGCCGGACCCGCGAACACCTTGAACTCGACGCCGTTCATCAGGTCCGCGACATCGATCAGCTCCAGCGGCACCCGCAGGTCCGGGCGATCGGAGCCATAACGGCGCATGGCCTCGCGATAGGTCATGCGCGGGAAGGGGTTGGGCAGATCGACGCCGAGCACCTCCTGAAACAGGCGTCGGACCATCTCCTCCATCAGCGCCGTCAACGCGTCCTCGTCCATGAACGAGACCTCGACGTCGAGCTGCGTGAATTCGGGCTGACGGTCGGCGCGCAGATCCTCATCGCGGAAGCAACGGGCGATCTGATAGTAGCGGTCGAGGCCGGACATCATCAGCAGCTGCTTGAACAGCTGTGGCGACTGCGGCAGCGCGTAGAACTGCCCCGGGTGCACGCGGCTCGGCACCAGGTAATCGCGCGCCCCCTCGGGCGTGGATTTCGTCAGAATCGGCGTCTCGATGTCGAGGAAACCGTTCTCATCGAGGAACCGACGCAGCGATTGGGTGATCTGGCTGCGGGTGCGCAGGCGTTGCTGCATCTCGGGGCGGCGCAGGTCGATGTAGCGATAGCGCAGCCGCAGCTCCTCGGAGGCGTCGGCGACGTGCTCGTCGAGGTGAATCGGCGGCGTGTCGGCCGCATTGAGCACCTCGAGCTCGAGGCCGAGGACCTCGATCTCCCCGGTCGACATCTCCGGGTTGATGGTGCCCTCGGGCCGCGGGCGCACGCGCCCACGCACCCGCAGCACATACTCGCCGCGGGCCTGCTCGGCGAGCGCGAAGACCTCCGGGCGATCCGGATCGAACACCACCTGGACCAACCCGCTGCGATCGCGCAGGTCGATGAAGATGACGCCCCCATGGTCCCGCCGCCGGTGCACCCATCCACACAGGGTGGTTTCCTGGTCGATGAGCTCACTGCCGAGCTCCCCGCAATAATGACTGCGCATGCTGCCTGTCCCGTGTTCGCAAAAACGGGCGGCCGATGCCGCCCGACAAAACGATTAAAAATACTGTCCGCGTACCCTGGACGCAAGCATCTGGCGCCTTCGCGACGGCATTGTCTAGGACTCCGGGGACGCCTTCGCCGACTTCGCGGGCTTTGCCGCATCGGCCTGACCGGTCTTCGCGCTGGCCGCGGCCTTCTCGCCCGGCTTCTCCTTGGGCTTGTCAGCGCCCGCCTTCTCGCTGGCCTTGTCACCGCTCTCGTGCAGATTCTTCTTGTTACCACCCTTGAAATCGGTCTCGTACCAGCCGCCGCCTTTGAGGCGGAATGCCGCCGCCGAGAGTTGCTTTTTGAGCGCCGGCTCACCACAGGCCGGGCAGAGCGTCAGCGGCGGATCGCTGATCTTCTGCAGGGCATCCATCTCGTGGCCACAATGCTCGCAGCGGTATTCGTAGATCGGCATCTTGACTTCCTCACAACGGGACGAATCGAACAACCCGCGAATCATAGGGACGTTGAGGCAGAAAGCAACGCCGGTTCCCGCTCCGAGTCACGGCCAGCGCAACCGGTTGCGGCAGACGCGGCTTTTCCCCGTTAATGTCGGCGCAACACCGACAGCAACGAGGCCCTTTACCGCATGCAACACAACAGTCCCCGCTCCATCCTGATCACCGGCTGCTCCAGCGGCATCGGCCACGCCTGCGCACATGGGCTGACGCGGCGGGGCTGGCAGGTCGTGGCATCGGCGCGGCGTGCCTCCGATGTCGCCCGCCTCACCGGCGAAGGCCTGACCGCGGTCCAGCTCGACCTCGACGACCCGGCCAGCATTGCCGCCGGACTCGCCAAGACGCTCGCCCTCACGGGTGGGCGGCTCGACGCGCTTTTCAACAACGGCGCCTTCGGCCTGCCCGGGGCCGTCGAGGACCTGACCCGCGAGGCACTGCGGGCACAGCTGGAGACCAATCTGCTTGGCTGGCACGACCTGACGCGCCGCGTGATCCCGATCATGCGCGCCCAAGGGCACGGCCGCATCGTGCACAACAGCTCGGTGCTCGGTCTGGTCGCCCTGCCCTATCGCGGGGCCTACGTCGCGAGCAAGTTCGCCCTCGAGGGCCTCAGCGACACGCTACGCCTCGAGCTGGCGGGAAGCGGCATCGCGGTCTCGCTGATCGAGCCGGGCCCCATCCTCAGCCGCTTCCGCGAGAACGCCTACCGGGCCTACCAGCGCTATATCGACCCCGCCGGCAGCGTCCACCAGAACACCTATCGGCGCATGATCGCACGCCTGGAAAAGGCTGGCCCGGCCCAGCCGTTCACGCTGCCGCCCGAGGCCGTGCTGGGAAAGCTGGTGCACGCGTTGGACAGCCGCCACCCGCGACCGCGCTACTACGTCACCCTGCCGACCCACCTGCTCGGCGCACTGCGCCGCGTACTGTCCACCCGCGCGCTGGACTGGTTACTGCGCAAGGTCTCACGCGGCGGCGCCGGCTGAGATCAGTCGGGTGGACGCAGCTCCACCGGGCGCAGCTCGCTTTGAGCGAAATAGCGACGCAGAAACTCGTCGAAATCGATGTCGTCAGCGGCCTCGATCTGGCGCTGGCGCTCGAGCGAGCCCTGTGCCAGCCCCGAGAGCCAGGCGGCGCGCTCGGGGGCCAGGCTCAGGGACTGGAAATAGTCACGATGCTGTTCGCTCAGACGGCGTGCCAGCACGGCAAAGCCCTCCCCGCGTTCACGCATCTCGGCGAGCATCCGTGCCGACGGGGTCAGCTCGGGATCACGCACCTTCGCCTGCTGTGAGCGCACGCTCGCCCCGTGCGGGCCATCGCTACCCCCATCGATCAACTCGGCGACGGCCACCATGCCCTCGAGCACCTCGCCCGCCCAGTCGGCCAGCGCGACCCGCTTGCGGCCGCGCTCCAGCGTCAGGCCCGGCTCTCGCCCACGATGGGCGGCCAGCACCTGGTTGCGATCGATGGCGCCGCGCTCGCGCGCGTCGATGCGGGTGCCCCCGGAGAGCAGGCAGTAGCACATCAAGGTCGCGAGAAAGTGCATCTGCTCCGCATCGATGCCCAGCGGCAGGAACGCGTTGACGTCCACGGATCGCAACTCGACGTAGCGGATGCCGCGCCGGCGCAGCGCGAGCGTGGGGCGCTCCATCCATTCGGTGAGCTGTTTCGGACGCACGGTGCTGTAGTACTCGTTCTCGATCTGCAGGACGTGGTCGTTGAGCTGCTCGTAGCGTCCCCCGACCTTGACCCCAATGGTCTCATACTGTGGACAGGGGGTCTCGATCGCCCAGGTAAGGCTGCGGATGTAGGCATCCAGGCTGTCGTAGCTGGCCTTCATGCCCGTGCCTTCTTCCTGCCGGTTCTGATATCCGATGTCCCCCATCCGCAGCGATGTCGCGTAGGGGTAGAAATAGGTGTTGGCGTCGAACGACTGCAGATCGGTCCGCGCATCCCGCACGAAGCTCTTGCACACCGCCGGCGAGGCCCCGAACAGATAGGGGACGAGCCAGCCCAGGCGCTGCAGATTGCGGATCATCGCCATGTAGGCATCGCGGCGGATCGCGTCGAGCCCCCCGGAGTGACCGGCGATGTCACGAAAAACGGGCCAAAACGTTTCGTGCACGGAAAAATTGAAATGCACGCCCGCGATGATCTGCATGGTCCGGCCGTAGCGGTTGCCCAGGCCGCGCCGATACACGGTCTTCATCGTCCCGGCATTGGAGCTCCCGTAACGCGCCAGAGGCACCGCCGCTCCCCCCCCGAGCACACAGGGCATGCTCGCGCCCCACAAGAGCTCGTCGCCGAGGTGACGATAGGTGAACAGGTGCAGGTCGCGCAGAAAGCCGAGCGCATCCGCGACACTGCCCAGGGCTGGCGTCACCAGCTCGATGAGGGCCTCGGAGAAGTCCGTCGTGATGTGCGGATGGGTCAGCGCCGAGCCGAGCGCCGGCGGATGCGCGGTGGCGGCAACCGAGCCATTGGAGGCGACACGCAGGCCCTCCTTCTCGAGTCCGACCAGATATCCCCGCAGCAGGGGGGAGACGTTTGCGGCATCCCATGCGCGCAATTGCTTGTAGAGGGCCTCGGAGGCCGCAACGGGGTCTGTCATCGGGAAGGTTTCGTACACTGATAGCAGGGGATTAGATCAAACCGGCGTGCTCTCGGGCTGGCGCCGGCACACCCGGCAGCCGCCACCAGGCTCCCCGCTTCGCCGGGCCCGTTCGCATCAGTCGGCACGGGCGTCACCCGTCGAGCCCGAGCTTGCTCAGGCGATAGCGCAACGATCGCGCCGTCATACCGAGGCGCTTCGCGGCGGCGGTGCGATTCCAGCGGGTCTCGTCGAGGGCCGCGAGGATGGCCTGTCTTTCAATCTCGCCGAGCCGGTCCTCGAGTGCAACCGCCTCGCCAGCCGCATCCTCGACCACGGGGGGCTCGGCGCCTTGCAGACCCGGGCGTGGCAGGCGCAGATCCTCCGCCCGCAGCACGTCGCGCTCGCACAGCGCGGTGGCCCGTTCCAGGATGTTTTCCAGCTCCCGCACGTTGCCGGGGAACGGGTAGCGCGTGAGCATCTGCAGTGCGTCATCCGTCAGCGAGGCGGGTTTGGTCCCGGCGTCCTCCGCGATGCGGGCGAGGATATGCCGCGCGAGCACGGCGACGTCCTCGGGGCGTTCGCGCAGCGGCGGCAGGCTCATGTCAATGACGTTGATGCGGTAAAACAGGTCCTGCCGGAACGCCCCGCGCTCGACCTCCGTGGCCAGATCGCGATGACTGGCACTGATGATACGCACGTCGACCGGCACCTCGAAGCCGGCACCGACGGGGCGTACGCTCTTTTGCTGGATCACCCGCAGCAGCTTCACCTGCATGGGCAGTGGCAGATCCGCGATCTCGTCGAGAAACAACGTGCCTCCCTGGGCAACCTGGAACAGACCGGGTTTGTCGTTGAACGCCCCGGTGAAGCTCCCCTTGCGATGGCCAAACAGCTCGCTCTCGACCAGCTCCGTCGGGATAGCTCCGCAATTGACCGGGACGAAAGGATGGTCGGCGCGTGGGCCCTGCTCATGGATCAGGCGCGCGGCGAGCTCCTTGCCCGTGCCACTCTCACCGCTGATGAACACCGGCGCCTGATTTCGGGCCAGCTTGGCGATCATCGCGCGCAGCTCGTTCATCTGGCGCGAGCCGCCCAGCAGACCGCAGCTCAGTCCTTCGCTATCGGGCGGGACCGCAACTGGGTTCCGCAGGCGCAGCGCGGCACGGGTGAGGTCGCGCAGGATCTTCAGGTCCAGGGGTTTGGAGACAAAATCGAACGCACCGGCCTTCATCGCCGCGACCGCGGATTCCATGTTGCCATAGGCCGTGATCACCGCCACCGGCATGCTCGGATAGTGCTCCGCGATATGCCGCACCAGGTCGGTGCCATCGCCATCGGGCAAACGCATGTCAGTCAGGCAGAAGTCGAAGGTCTGTCCCTGCAGCAGCCGTCTGGCCTCTGCCAGGGTGGTGGCGCTCCGGGCACGGATCTCCATGCGCGAGAGGGTAATGGTGACCAACTCCAGGATGTCAACCTCATCGTCGATGATGAGGGCCTGCGCTTTGCTCATCCGATACTGTCTCCGGGGTCAGTCGATGAACGTCAGGCGAAAGCTCGCCCCCGGCTCATCGCGCTCAATATACTCCAAGCGCATGCCGTTGGCCTCGGCCAGCTCGCGGGCCGCGTACAGGCCCAGACCACTGCCGTGGCGGCTGGTCGTGAAGAAAGGCTCGAAGATCTCGCGCACGATCTCCGGCGGCACACCCGGCCCGGCGTCGCTCACCGTCAGCCAGACCTCGGGATTTCGCGTTGCCAACGGACGAACCTGTATGACCACCCGGGCCGGCTCTCCGTCGGCGTGACCGTGCCTGAAAGCATTGTCGCAGAGGTTGCGCAGGATCTGGCCGAGGTGTCGCGGGTCCACGTTGACGACAAGCGGCTCGTCCGGGAAATCGAGCCGCAGGCACTGGACATCGACACGGTTGCTGTCGGCATATTCCTGCCGGAGCTCCGCGAGCCAGGCACAGAGCTCGACGGGCTCGGGCTCGGCCTGATGACGCCCGGAGAGTGCGAGCACGCTGGTCACGGTCTCGTCGATGCGCCGGGCGTTGCGGGAGATGATGTCGAGCAGGTGTCGATCCTGCTGCCCGAGCGACTCGGACTCGGCCAGCAGCTGGGTTGCATGGGTGACCGAGGAGAGCGGGTTGCGGACGTTGTGGGCGATGCTCGCGGTGAGCCGCCCCAACGACGCGAGCTTCATCTCCTGCGCCTGGCGCGCCAGCTCGCGGTGGTCGCGCAGGTAGATGAGCGCACCGCTGGAGCGGTCGTCGCCGAGCAACTGCAGCGTCGGCAACACCTCGCGCTCGCCGATGGATAGCACCGGGCTGGTCACATGCTGACCGCGCAGCTCGCGATGAAACCAGTTTGCCAGATCTGCCGCGGCATCGACCAGCGGCGTACCCGCTCCGGCCTGCGGTGCGCCGAGCAGGCCGCGCGCCGCGTGATTGAGCAGCACGATGTCACGCTCGCCGTCGACGACGACGATGCCGATCGACATGCTGCGGATCACGTACTCGTTGAGCTTGGAGAGGTCGGCGATATCGACCTTGCGTCGTGCCGCCAGCGTCTCGGTCTCGCGGATACGCGCGGTCAGCACATGGGCCATCAGGGCCACGGCAAAATAGGTCAGGCCCAGAAGGCCGGCCTGGGTGTAGGTCCCGGACTGGCTGTCCTCGTAGAGCTGCGCATAGACCTGTTGTGCGATGACGGCCAGCGTGGCCAGCGACGCGAACAACAGGGAAAGCCGTCCCTCCATCAACAGTGCGCCGGCCGTGACGGCAATGGCCGACAAAAGCCCCAGTCCGGTGGCAACGCCACCGCTGACGTGCATCAGCAGGGTGTAGATGCCGATATCGAGAAACACGGCCAGCTCGATCTGGTGCTCACGCGACGGCCAACCGGCGACGATGAACAGGCCACTGAGCAGGATCAGCACCCCTTGCATCGCGAGAATGGCGCGCGCCAAACGTGGATCCGCCGAGCTGCCCGGCCATGGCGTGTCCGAGGCATAGGTGAACATCAGGATCAGGACCGATGCCAGCACCAGGCGATACAGGAACAGCCAGGTGAGGGCGTCGTGACCAAGAAAACCGGGGCGCCGCGCGGCGCGGACCAGGATCGGGTGCTTGTCTGACATGGTTGGTCATGGCTCCACGCCAGCGCGAGAACGGCGCGGGCGTCCGCGGATTTTGGCAACTTCCCACTCGTTGGCCCAGAATAGCGGTGGCGGCGAGGCCCCGGTTCCGGCGATGGGAGCACGGGCGCGCCGAACGTGCTCCTGGGCTCAAAGAGGGTGGGATTGGATGAATCTACACGAGTATCAATCGAAACGGCTCTTTTCACAGTTCGGCATCCCGGTGCCACGCGGGCTGACGGTTTCCGAACCGGACGCCGCGCGCGAGGCGGCCATCGAGCTCGATTCACCGGACTGCGTGCTCAAGGCCCAGGTCCACGCCGGCGGTCGGGGCAAGGCCGGCGGCGTGGTGCACTGTAACGGCCCGGAGCATGCCGCCGAGGTCGCCGCCGGCTTGCTCGGCACCAGGCTGGTCACGCACCAGAGCGGCGCGCGGGGCCTGCCGATCGGGCAACTGCTGATCGAGGCGCCGACGGCGATTGCACGCGAGCTGTACCTGAGCGTACTCGTGGACCGGGCCGCGCGCCGCGTCCTGTTCATGGCCTCCGCCGCGGGCGGCATGGACATCGAGACCGTGGCGGGCACGACACCCGAGAAGCTGCTGTTCACGCATGTGGATCCGGCCGCCGGGCTGCAACCCTGGCAGTGTCGGTGGATCGGCTTCGGGCTCGGGCTGGCCCCGGCCCAGATCAAGACACTGCAAGCGATGATGAGTGGTCTGTACCGCCTGTTCATGGACTGCGACGCGAGCCTGGTGGAGATCAACCCCCTGGTGGTCACCGAGTCGGGGGAGCTGATCGCCCTCGATGCCAAGATCAACCTCGACGACAACGCGCTCTTCCGCCACCCCGAGCTGGTCGCCCTCCACGACCCGACCCAGGAGGATCCGCGCGAGGCCGAGGCCAAGTCGCACGAGCTCAGCTACATCAGCCTCGACGGCAACATCGGCTGCATGGTCAACGGCGCCGGGCTCGCCATGGCGACCATGGACCTCATCCAACTGCATGGCGGCTCGCCGGCGAACTTCCTCGACGTTGGCGGCGGCGCGACCGCCGAGCGCGTTTCCGAGGCGTTCAAGCTGATCCTGTCCGACCGGAAAGTGGCGGCGGTGTTGGTCAACATCTTCGGCGGCATCGTGCGCTGCGACCTGATCGCCGACGGCATCATCCGTGCGGTGCGCGAGGTCGGGGTCGACGTGCCGGTGGTCATCCGCCTGGAGGGAACCAACGCGGAGCAGGGCCTGGCATTGCTGGCCGCCAGCGATCTCGCGGTACAGACCGCAACCAGCCTCAGCGAGGCCGCCGACAAGGTCGTGGCGGCGGCCAACGCGGCGCGGCCGGAGGTGTCCCAATGAGCGTGCTCGTCGATGCCAACACCCGCCTGATCTGCCAGGGGTTCACCGGCAAGCAGGGCACTTTCCACAGCCAGCAGGCCATCGCCTACGGGACCAACATGGTCGGCGGCGTCACCCCGGGCAAGGGAGGACAGGCACACCTGGACCTACCGGTGTTCGATACGGTGCACGAGGCCGTTCGCGAGGCCGGCGCCAACGCCACGATGATCTACGTGCCGGCGGCATTCGCCGCCGATGCGATCCTCGAGGCCGCCGACGCCGGTATCGGTGTGATCGTGTGCATCACCGAGGGGATCCCGGTGCTGGACATGCTGCGTGTCAAGGCCGCGCTTGCCGGATCCCGCTCCGTGCTGATCGGTCCCAACTGCCCCGGCATCATCACACCCGGGGCGTGCAAGATCGGCATCATGCCCGGGAGCATCCATCGACCCGGGCGCGTCGGTATCGTGTCGCGCTCCGGAACCCTGACCTATGAGGCGGTTGCGCAGACGACCCGGGAAGGCGTCGGGCAGAGCACCTGTATCGGCATCGGTGGCGATCCGATCCAGGGACTGGACTTCGTCGACTGCCTGCGGCTGTTCGAGGCCGACGACCAGACCGAGGCCGTACTCATGGTTGGTGAGATCGGGGGCAGCGCGGAAGAAGAGGCCGCGGCCTACATTGCCGCGCACCTGTCCAAACCCGTCGTAGCCTACATCGCCGGCGTGACCGCCCCGGCGGGCAAGCGCATGGGGCATGCCGGGGCGATCGTGACCGGGGGCAAGGGCACCGCCGAGGGCAAGTACCGGGCACTGGAGGACGCCGGCGTCACGACGGTCCGCTCGCCGGCGGAGCTCGGCGCCCGGGTCGCGGCGAGGTTGCGGGCCTGAGGGACCGCCCCGCGCGCGGCAGCGGCCCGCTCCGGGGCTTCTCCCTGGTCGTTGCCGGCGCCGCCCGCCGCACTGTCGCGGCGGGATGGCAAACGCCCGGCCTGGCTCTTATACTGCGGCCGTAAAAGTAGCCACCCTGTCCGACGGAGATACGTAATGAAGAAGGTCGAAGCCATCATCAAGCCGTTCAAGCTCGACGATGTCCGCGAGGCATTGTCCAACGCCGGCATCACCGGTATGACCGCGATCGAGGTCAAGGGCTTCGGGCGACAGAAGGGCCACACCGAGCTGTATCGCGGCGCCGAGTACGTGGTCGATTTCCTGCCCAAGGTGAAGATCGAGCTGGTCTTGGCGGACAGCCAGCTCGACGTGTGCGTCGAGGCGATCACCAAGGCCGCGCGCACTGGAAAGATCGGGGATGGCAAGATCTTCATCAGCAGCGTGGACCGCGTGGTGCGCATTCGCACCGGCGAGGAAGACGAGGCGGCCATCTGACCAGACCGGGGCGCTCGAGCGCACGCCCCCGTGCAGCCCCGGTTGGCGAATGCGGCAGATGGCGGACGGCGGCGTCAGTTCCGGTCGAAGCCGACATACTCCCAGACCTTCCGCCCGAGACTGACCTCGCCCGGCTTGGGGCTGTCATCGAGCAAACGCCCGGCCTCTTTATTCAATGTCAGCACCCGTTGGGCGTCGGCCGCCAGCTGTTTCTCACCCAGATTGGTGTAGGCCTCGACCATGATGTTCAGCGCGTCCTCGACCGCGCTGGTTCGCTGGAAACGCTCGATCACGTACTGGGCCCGGTTGGCCGCGGCCACATAGGCCCCGCGCTTCATGTAATAGCGCGCGACGTGGATCTCATTTTTTGCCAGGTTGCTGCGCAGATAGAGCATTCGCTGACGGGCGTCGGCGGCATACTTGCTGTCCGGGTAGAGGCGCACGAGCTCGGAGAAGTCCTGGAACGCGTCGAGTGCCGACCCGGGATCACGCTGTGACGGGTCCGAGGGCACGAAACGGTCGAGAAAGCCGACACTGCGGTTGTAATTGACGATGCCCTTCAGATAATAGGCATAGTCGACGTACGGGTTTTGCGGATACAGCTTGATGAAGCGGTCGGCCGCGGCGATGGCCTCGTCGGGCCGATCCGCCTTGTAGTAAGCGTAAGCGACATCGAGCTGCGACTGCATCGCGAATCGCCCGAAGGGGTAACGGGTCTCGAGTTTTTCGAACAGCTCAATGGCGCGCTCGTAATTGGCGCTATCCATCTCTGCCGCCGCCTTGTTGTAAAGCTCGTTGGCGCTCCAGCCCTCGGTCTCGTCATACTCCTTGCCAAACACGCCGCACCCGGACAGGACGGCCCCAGAGATCAGTATTACCAGCAGCAACCGCATCGTCGTGAATCCGAATCTGCTCAGGAAATCGCGCCAGTATAGCGAAACCGCGTTGCCAACACCGGGTCGGCAAGACCAGGACTCGACGCGGACGCTGATCCTGGGTGCCGAGCACGCCGGGCAGCGTCTGGACCGGGTTCTGGCGCGCCTACTGCCGGAGTATTCTCGCGGCCGGCTCCAGCAGTGGATCGAGGACGGTCTGGTGCTGGTCGACGGGGCCTGCCGGCGCCAGCGCGAGAAGGTGCGCGGGGGCGAGCATGTCGTGCTGCGGCCGGTCCTCGATCCAACCGGGCGCTGCCGACCCGAGCCAATCGGTCTGGACATCGTCTATCAGGACGACGCGCTGCTGGTCGTCAACAAGCCCGCCGGGCTGGTCGTCCATCCGGCGGCCGGCAACCCCGACGGGACCCTGCAGAACGCCCTGCTCTATCACGACCCGGGGCTCGACTGTCTGCCACGCTGCGGGATCGTGCACCGACTCGACAAGGACACCAGCGGCCTGTTGGTGGTTGCCAGGACCCTGGCCGCCCACAAATCCCTCGTCGAGCAGCTGCAGCAACGCAGCGTCAGCCGCGAGTATCGCGCGCTGGTCGTCGGCGAGCTCGTCGGCGGAGGCCGCGTCGATGCCCCCATCGGCCGTCACCCGACGCAACGCACCCGCATGGCCGTGGTCGCGTCCGGGCGGGCGGCCCGCAGCGATTACCGGGTCCTCTCGCGTTACCGGGGGCACACGCTGCTGGCCGTGAAGCTACACACCGGGCGCACGCATCAGATCCGGGTGCACATGCGCCACATCCATCACCCGCTGGTGGGCGACAGCGTCTATGGTGCCCGTCCGCGCCCACCGCGGGGTGCGGCACCCGGCCTCATCGAGGCGCTGCAGCGTTTCCCGCGCCAGGCCCTGCATGCGATACGCCTGGGGCTCGTTCACCCGGTCAACGGCGCGGACATGGCGTGGGAGATCCCGATGGCCGCCGACCTCGCCGCATTGCTCGAACAACTGCAGTGGGACGCCGATGATGCCAACGACTAGCCCCGACGCCGGGCACGCCGAGCTCCCCGGCCTGCATCCGCTGTTGCCGGACTGGGACGCCCCTGCATCGGTACACGCGCTCTGTACCACGCGCCTGGGCGGCGTGAGTCGCGGCGTCTATGCCAGCCTGAACCTGGCCGGTCATGTCGGCGACGAGGTGGCGCACGTCGAGCGAAACCGGTCAATCCTGCGCACGGCCTGTCGACTGCCCTCCGAGCCGCGCTGGCTCGACCAGGTGCACGGTTGCACGGTGGCCGACGCCGATGCGACGGCGGCGCGCTGCCGCGCCGATGCGGTGGTCGCGCACACCCCGGGACAGATCTGCGCGGTCATGACGGCCGACTGCCTGCCAGTGCTCCTGTGCGAGGAACGTGGCGTACACGTTGCCGCGGTCCACGCCGGCTGGCGGGGTCTGGCCGCGGGGGTGATCGAGGCCGCTGTCGCGCGCATGGACTGTGCACCCGGGCGCCTGATGGCCTGGATGGGGCCGGCAATCGGCCCAATGGCCTTCGAGGTCGGTGACGAGGTGCGCGAGCGGTTTCGGGCGTGGCGGCGGGAGGCCGATCAGGCGTTCGTCCCTTCCCCGGGAGGACGCTGGCTGGCCGACATCTACCAGCTCGCCCGGCAGCGCCTCACCGCGTTGGGCGTGGAGCGGGTCAGCGGCGGCGAGTGCTGCACCTTCAGCGATGCCGAACGCTTCTTCTCTTATCGCCGCGATGGCGTCACGGGACGGATGGCGAGCCTGATCTGGGTTGACCCGGACGCCGGTGGGGTGCAACCGCAAGGGCCGCCACCGCCATGACGAGGCATTCTCTCTCATGCCGCCCGCTACCGCGCGAGGCACAGCGTGGCGCGACGGGCCAAACGAACGAGGCTAACTCATTGAAAACGTGTTCGCACAGGGCTACTCTGCGACTCTACCCCAGGGATTGGGCTCGGCACTCGCGCCGATACCGGCTGGTACGCGTTCCCGTCGGGTACGGCCGGGACTGGCGCCCGGCCCGATGCAGGCGATGACCGCGGACGATGCCCCGCCGCGTCCCGGACGCACCTGCCAGACGAGAAAATGTCGTCAACGCGACCTATATTACGAATACGATTCAACGCCATGCATGAGTTGTCCATTATGAGGTTTCTTGCCCTACGCATCTTCATTGGCGCACTGGTTGCGTTTTTGGCGCTGCCGATCGCGGCCAAGACCCAAGACGTCGGGCTTTCCGAACTATTCCCGGACGACCGGCAGGCACGCACCACCCTGGTCATCAACAAGGTTCTGGAACGCTTCCACTACCGCAGCTTCACGTTGAGCGATGCGTTCGCCGTGGACGTGCTCGGCAACTATTTCGACGATCTCGACCCGAACCGATCGTTCTTCCTGCAGCGTGACATCGACCGCTTCTCCCGCGGTGCCGAGGGGCTCGACGACAATCTGCGCAGGGGAAAGCTCGATGTCGCATTCGACATCTTCCGCGTCTACCGGATGCGCGTCGATACCCGCATCAAGTACGCCGTTTCGCTGCTCAAGCAGCCATTCGATTTCGAGCGCGCCGAGACCTACCAGTTCGACCGCGAGAAGGCGCCTTGGGCCACCACGGACGCCGAGCTCGATGAGATCTGGCGCAAGCGGGTCAAGAACGACTATCTCGCGCTCAAGCTCGCGGACAAGACCGATGAGGAGATCCGCGAGCAGTTGCGCAAGCGCTATGAAGGGATCGAGCGGCGCATCCACCAGTTCGACGCGGACGACGTGTACCAGGCCTTCGTCAACGCCTATACCCGAACG
>JAXGTD010000087.1:0-18625 GCA_040775095.1 Chromatiaceae bacterium
AACCGCTGCAGGTTGAAGATGAGCCCCTGGAAGCTCGTGGTGTCCGCGTCTGGGTTGACCAACTGAAACTCCGCCAAGATCCTAAACCGCTAAGTATATCGATTTCGGCCGATCTCCGGCGACCGTGGCGCCCCCGGCTGCCTCCTCGCGGCGACATCGCTTATACTCCCGTCCCCGTCTCCGGTGCCGAAGGAGGTACCCTGTTTGGATCAGGCATCCCGCCTCGCGCGTGCCCACGCGATCAATTGCACCACCCTGGTTGGCGCCACCTGGAACGTCGCGCTCTCGATCACCAAGATCGCGGCTGGTTGGTACGGGCATTCCCAGGCCCTTGTCGCGGATGGTGTACATTCACTGTCGGATCTGGCGTCCGATCTCCTCGTCTGGTTCGCCGGGCGCAAGGCCAGTGAGGCGCCGGACGACGCGCACCCCTACGGTCACGGCCGCTACGAGACCCTGGCCACGCTGGGGCTCGGGATTCTCCTCGTCGCCGTCGCGATTGGCATCGGCTTGGATGCCGTCGATCGGCTTTTCGACCCCGCGGCCTTGCTTGCGCCGCGCCCGGTGACCCTGCTCGCGGCGGTATTCTCGATCGCCGTGAAGGAATGGCTCTATTGGTACACCCTTGGCTACGCCAAACGCGTGGGTTCAGAGATGCTCCGGGCCAATGCCTGGCATCATCGTTCCGACGCGATCTCCTCGATTGTCGTGTTGATCGGCATCGGCGGTACCATGGCGGGACTCCCCTACCTCGACGCCGTCGCCGCGGTTATCGTCGCACTGATGATCGCAAAGATTGCATGGGAGCTGGGCTGGGAGGCCGTCCGCGAGCTGGTGGACACCGGCCTGGACGCGGAACGCCTGGACCGGGTCCGCAAAGTCATTCGTGATGTCGGCGGCGTGCGTGACATCCATATGTTGCGAACACGAACGCACGGCGGTCGCGCATCGGCCGATGTCCATGTCCTGGTCGACCCGTATGTGAGTGTCTCCGAAGGGCATCTGATCAGTGTCCTGGTCGAGCAGCGGCTGAAGGGAGAGATCGATGAGATGACCGACGTCACGGTTCACATCGATCCCGAAGACGATGAGTCGTCCCCACCGACGATGGGGCTGCCTCTTCGCGCCGACGCCCTCGCACGCCTCGAGAACCTGTGGTCGCCCATCCCCGAGGTCGCGGCCCGCAAGCGCGTACTGCTTCACTACCTCGCCGGCCGCATCGAGGCGGACCTGTTCTTGCCGCTCGCGGCCTGCCCTGCCGAGCGAGGCGACGTACATGTCCTGATCGAGCGCATCCGCGAGGCCACGGGCGCCGACCCGGTGTTCAGTCGCGTCAACGTCTACTTTGGCTAGTCGGGGGGGTTGCACCATGATGGTGCGCATTTCACTTGTTTCGCACAAACCAGGTGCGTTTCCGCCGCGTCGCCAGGGCCCGTGGGCGCCGGGATGTCCGGCATGGCGCGCCGGTTGGTCATAGAGTCATCCCCCGATGCACCCCGATGAGGCCGGGGGAGCCCCTCTTGCGCATTTCTATGCGGGCCTGCCCCGAGACGCCGAGCGGGGTTGGGCCGAGCGCCGATGTCCGGCGCTCCGGCGAACGGACCCGGTCCTGATGGCATGTAATGTGCTTGCGTTTGACGAGTCTCGGCGCTCGCGTGTTCCGCCTGATGCCCCTTGTTCCCGGCCGGCCCTCGGCCGGCGCTTTTAATCACAGACGACCCCGGAGAACCGCACATGTCTGCACATGTCATGAAGATGCTTAAAGACGAGGAAGTGAAGTTCGTAGACCTTCGCTTTACCGACACGCGAGGCAAGGAGCAGCACGTTTCGATGCCTACGAGCCAGATCGACGAGGACTTCTTCGTCGATGGCAAGATGTTCGACGGCTCGTCGATTGCCGGATGGAAAGGGATTCAGGAGTCCGACATGGTCCTGATGCCAGAGTCCGAGACGGCGGTCATGGACCCGTTCGCCGATGAGAACACGCTGATCATCCGCTGCGACATCCTCGAGCCGCAGTCGATGCAGGGTTACGAGCGCGACCCGCGCTCCCTTGCCAAGCGCGCCGAGGCCTACCTCAAATCCACCGGTATTGCCGACACCGCCTACTTTGGTCCGGAGCCGGAATTTTTCGTCTTCGACGACGTCCGCTGGGGCGCCGACATGAGCGGCTCGTTTGTGAAGATCGATTCCGACGAGGCCGAGTGGAACTCCGAGCGTGTCTACGACGACGGCAACATGGGCCACCGGCCAGGTGTCAAGGGTGGGTACTTCCCGGTTCCGCCGGTGGACTCGCTCAACGACCTGCGTGCGGCAATGTGTCTCGCGATGGAAGAAATGGGCGTACCCGTCGAGGTGCACCACCATGAGGTCGCGACCGCGGGCCAGTGCGAGATTGGCACCAAGTTCACGACCCTGGTCCAGCGGGCCGACTGGACCCAGATCATGAAGTACGCGATCTGGAACGTGGCACATGCCTATGGCAAGACCGCCACGTTCATGCCCAAGCCGATGGTCGGCGACAACGGCAACGGGATGCATGTGCACCAGTCTCTTGGCAAGGACGGGCAGAACATCTTCGCCGGCGACAAATATGGCGGGCTTTCGGACGCGGCGCTGTATTACATCGGCGGCATCATCAAGCACGCACGGGCCTTGAACGCCTTTACGAACGCATCGACCAATTCGTACAAGCGTCTGGTTCCCGGCTTCGAGGCCCCCGTGATGCTCGCGTATTCGGCCCGGAACCGCTCGGCTTCGATCCGCATCCCATACGTCGCCAATCCCAAGGGCCGTCGTATCGAAGTGCGCTTCCCCGATTCGACCGGCAACCCGTATCTGTCCTTCTCCGCCATGATGATGGCGGGTCTGGATGGGATTCAGAACAAGATCCATCCGGGCGATGCCATGGACAAGGACCTCTATGATCTGCCCCCGGAAGAGGAGAAGGCCATCCCGCAGGTGTGCTACGCGCTCGACCAAGCCCTTGGCGCGTTGGACAAAGATCGCGAGTTCCTGACCGCCGGTGGTGTCTTTACCGACGACCTCATCGATGGTTACATCGCGCTGAAGATGCAGGAAGTCACCCAGTTACGGATGACGACGCACCCGATCGAGTTCGACCTCTACTATAGTCTGTGATCGGCTTCACGCCGTGACCCGTTGGACGCCCCGTCAGGGGCGTCTTTCGTTGTGACGCCAGTAGCCTTGGCCTATCCTTCGGGTATGCGCCGCTCTCTCGCCGTGACGACGTTGCTCTGGTCGCTGTCCGCGATGGCCGCTGTCTATCAGGGCATCGACCCAGACGGCCGCGTCTTTTATTCGGACAAGCCGGTCGAGAACGCCAGACTGCTGGACATTCCGGCGGCCAGCACACCACCCCCGGTGTCGCCGGGGCCTGACAGGCCAGCCGATGCTTTCATTGGTCCCTATACCGATTTCGAGATCGTGACACCGGCTCAGGACGAGACGATCCGTGACGACGAGGGTCGACTCTCGATCAGCCTGCTGCTCGTTCCCGCGCTGCAGGAAGGCCACCGCCTGAGTCTCGAGGTCGACGGCGTCCCCGCGCGGGGAGACCTCGGCGAGAGCATGCAGTTGGAGCTCGGCGGCCTACGCTTTGGCAGTCACCGACTGCAGGCCATGATCCAGGATGCGGCCGGCGAGACGATCGCTACCACGGTCATCGTTCATGTCCATCTGCGGCGGCCGGTTCCGGCTGGCGCCCTGCCCTAGCCAACCCGCTGGACCACACCTGCCTGGGCTGCTCTGTTCCCAAACTGCCGTCCTGGCGGACCAGACCCCGGGGTCCGGACGTGGATCGTGATTGCTCGGGCCTAATGTGCGCACATGGTTCCCCCGCGGCTCGTCCGTGCGTCGGTTAGTGATCATCGGCCTCGCCAGCGCAGCGGTCTGGCGCCAATTTTGCATATAGTTTTTCTATCGTCGAGCGGGCCTGCCACTGGCAGGCCCGATGGGCGGGGCTCTGTCAAATCATCCCCCGAAACCGCGCTGCCTGACGGTTGACGCCGGCTCTTGCAGACCAAGTTGGAACACCTTCCCCAGTCGGATTTCGAGTGTTGACGATGAGCATCACCCAAGCCGCGAAAGGCCGCCTCGAAGGGTCGATCCTGGACAACCTCAATACGGCCGTCCTGCTCTTCGACGATGGACTGTGCCTGCGTTACATGAACCCCGCGGCAGAACTGTTGCTGGCGGTGAGCGCCAAGGTTGTTAAGCGCGCGCGCGCCAGGGACCTCGTGCCCTGTCCGGACGAGCCCGTCGAGGTGCGGCTGCGGCGCGCGCTGGCCACTCGACACCCGTTCACGGAGCGGGAGATCGAGCTCAAGCGACCAGACGGCCAGATGATCCGGGTCAATTGCACCGTGCTGCCACTGCACCAGGATGATGCATCCCCCGAGTTGCTTATGGAGCTGCACCAGGTCGACCGGCAGATTCGGATCACCAGGGAGGAGCATCTGATCTCGCAGCACCAGGCCACGCAGGCGTTGTTACGTGGGCTCGCCCACGAGATCAAGAATCCCCTCGGGGGGCTTCGGGGGGCGGCGCAGCTGCTTGAACGCGAGCTGCCGAATCCGGATCTGCGGGAATACACGCGCATCATCATCGACGAGGCGGATCGGCTGCAGACCCTCCTCAACCGCATGCTCGGCCCCAACCAGTTGCCCCAGTTGCGGGAGGTCAACATCCACCACGTGATCGAGCACGTGCGTGGTCTGCTGCTCGCCGAATTCCCAGACGGACCATCCGTCATTCGCGACTACGACCCCAGTATCCCGACCTTTCAGGGCGACGCCGACCGTCTCATCCAGGCGCTCCTGAATATCGCCCGAAATGCCGCCGGCGCGGCGGGTCGAGATGGCCTGATCATTCTGCGAACACGGGTCCTGCGCCAATTCACAATCGGCAATACCCGCCACCGGTTGGTGCTTGGGGTCGAGATCGAGGACAACGGCCCGGGCATCCCCGCGGGTCTCGAGGACCGGATCTTTTTTCCGATGGTCTCGGGACGCTCCGGGGGGACGGGGCTGGGTTTGCCCATCGCGCAGGAAATGATCAACCAGCACGGCGGCCTGATCGAGTGCGAGAGCCGTCCCGGTAAGACGCAGTTTCTCGTCTATCTGCCATTGGAGACGCATGATGAGTAGAGTACCAAGGATCTGGGTCATCGACGACGATCGTTCGATACGCTGGGTCCTCGAGCGCGCGCTGCGCCAGGAGCAGTTGGACGTCACCAGCTTCTCGAACGGGGTCGGTGTGATGGATGCCCTCGAGCGCGAGCGACCGGATGTCATCGTCTCGGACATCCGAATGCCAGGGATCGATGGGCTCGAGCTGCTGCGGCAGATCACCGCGAAGTATCCCGATCTCCCGGTCATCATCATGACCGCGCATTCAGACCTCGACAGCGCGGTCTCGGCCTTTCACGGAGGTGCCTTCGAGTATCTGCCAAAGCCGTTCGACATTGATGAGGCGGTGGATCAGGTGCGCCGTGCCTGCCGCCGCGACGATGCCGCCGCGCCCACCCTCGAGCCCCTCGAGCATAGCCCCGACATCATCGGTGAGGCGCCATCGATGCAGGAGGTCTTTCGCGCCATTGGCCGGCTCGCGCGCTCGAACATCACCGTGTTGATCAACGGTGAGTCTGGTACCGGAAAAGAGTTGGTTGCCCGCGCGTTGCATCGGCACAGCCCGCGCGCGGGGGCGCCGTTCATCGCGCTCAACATGGCCGCTCTCCCGCGTGACCTGATGGAGTCCGAACTGTTCGGGCATGAGCGCGGCGCCTTTACCGGGGCGCAGACACGGCGCGAGGGCCGTTTCGAGCAAGCCGATGGCGGCACGCTGTTCCTCGATGAGATCGGCGACATGCCCGCGGAGTTGCAGACGCGGCTGCTGCGGGTCCTGGCCGATGGCGAGTTCTACCGGGTCGGTGGTCTCGCCCCGATCAAGGTCGACGTACGCATTATCGCGGCGACGCACCAGAATCTGCACGAGTTGGTGCGTCGCGGCGGCTTTCGCGAGGATCTTTTCCATCGCCTCAATGTCATTCGCATCCAACTCCCCGCGCTGCGCGACCGGCGGGAAGACATCGGGCTGCTGATGCGCTACTTCCTGCTCCAGGCCGCCAAGGAGCTTGGTTGCGAGCCCAAGCTGCTCGCCTCTGACGCCACCGAGCGACTGGAGCGCCTCGACTGGCCGGGTAACGTCCGGCAGTTGGAAAACACCGCCCGCTGGCTGACGGTCATGTCCGCGACCAAGGAGATCCACGCCAACGACCTCCCCCCGGATCTCAACACCCCCGAGCAGGAATCTGGCGCTGACGAGCAATGGGAAGGCGCCCTGCGCGCCTGGACCCGGCGGATGCTGAGACAGGGCGCGAGTGACATCCTGGAATCCGCTTTGCCCGCCTTCGAACGGATCCTGATCCACTGCGCCTTGGAGCATACCGGCGGGCGGCGTCAGGAGGCGGCGAAGTTGCTCGGCTGGGGCCGAAACACGCTGACCCGAAAGATCAAGGAGCTGGGTATGGAGCTGAGCCCCCCGCAGGGGGGCGATCAAGACGAGGAGAATGCGGCCTGAGCTCCGAGGGGTGCACCCAACCCCGTTCGGCACCTGTGAATCCCCATCGTTGGCCCAATCTTCGGCAGGAGGCGGTCGTTGTGGCCGTCCCCCGAAACCCTCGCCTTCTGATAGCCCCTGGAGCGCCCCGCCGTGGACAGCAGCACCATCCAATTGCCCGGCTCCGAGATCGCCGGTGTCACCCTTGAAGACGGGCGCCTGCGCGTTGCCTTCTCGCGTGCCTATATCATCAAGACCATGACCGGGTCGGCCGAGAAGACCCGATGGTGGCAGGCGGGGGAGCTGATCATGGACGGCGCCGAGGCGCAGACGCCGCTGCCCTCTGGCCGCTTCGTCTGCGACGGCGGCGACATCGATGAAAACATCTACACCTATCGGGACATGATCCCCATCCCACTGGACAGTCGCGGGCGGACGCGCTGCGCCCTGCGTGTGCGCGACACGGGCAGCACCTTCATCGTCCATGGTGAAACCGTGCGGTTGGTGATGCGCGATAGCCCGAGGTACATCGAGCACCTACGCGACTGAAGCCACCCGGTCCCCGGCCGACTCGGGGCCGCACACCGCCGCCCCGGTCAGCCATCGGGCGGAAACGCAGGCCGGCAGAACGGGCACAAAAAAACCCGCGCTTTGCGGGCGCGGGTCCTTTTATCGCGGTTGTGGAACCGCGATCAGCGCGCGGAGCCGACGATCTCGTGGGCCAGGTCGACCACCCTGTTCGCCATGTCGATGTAGTCCTGGCGATAGTTGGCAAGGAGCCCATCGTGGGAGGCCCAGTAGTCTTTTCCGGAGACGCCGTGCTCGTGCTCGAAGGCGATGAACTGCTTCTGCATCTCGAGCATCTTGTCGATCAGCTCTTGCTTCTCTTTCTTCAACGCGGCGATGTCACTCATCTTCTTCTCCCCCTACCGGGTGTCAGCGTGCAAAAATATGTCGACGATCAAGTATATGCCGAAGCCCTAATATACCATGGGAGAACCGCTCAGGGTCAAGCGCCGGGTGCCACTGCCTGGCAAATCCCGATCTGACGCGTTTCCCGCACGATCCGGGCATCACGACACTGGGACGCCGGGGTGTCAACCCCGTCTGCGGACCCATTCGATCGGCTTAGGCCGAGGGCCGGACCCGGGTGCCCGCACCCGAGGTCGACCCCCATTTACGACCACCGAGGATACAGCCCCGCGTGTTCCAAGTCATGCTCTTCGAGCCCGAGATCCCGCCGAACACGGGTAACATCATGCGCCTGTGCGCCAACGCGGGCGCCGCTCTGCATCTCATCGAGCCGCTCGGCTTCGTTCTGGACGACCGCCAACTGCGCCGCGCGGGTCTCGATTACCGGGAATGGGTCGAGGTGCGCACGTATCCGACCCTGACGGCCTGCCTGGAGGCGGTATCGCCTCCCCGGCTGTTCGCGATCAGCACCCGCGGCTCGGTGCGTTACGACCAGACCCGCTTCGCACCCGGCGACGCGTTGTTGTTCGGGCCCGAGACCCGAGGACTGCCGCCATCGGTGCTGGAACAATGGCCCGAGCCACAGCGGCTCGCGATCCCGATGCGGCCCGGCAACCGGAGCCTCAACCTCTCCAACGCCGTGGCCGTGGTGCTCTACGAGGCGTGGCGGCAATGCGATTTTGGGGGCGCGCACGCTCGGGCCTGATGCCGTCAGGCGTGCGACCCGGGGGGATCCGTCGAGGCGCCAGGATGGGCATGCCGGGGCCAAGGGGCGCACCCCTGGTTCCGGCACCGGGGTCAGCCCGGGCGGTCAATCTCGGGCTTGCCTGCCCGATCGAGCAGCAAGCGCGTCGCGTCTCTTGGCGTGCGGCCGGCGTAGAGCACCGCATGAACCTGCTCCGAGATCGGCATCTCGACACCCAGCGCCGAGGCTATCGCCATCACCGCGCGGGCGGTAACAACGCCCTCAACCTCCTGGCCGATACCCTGCATCGCGTGCGCGAGTGAGGCCCCGCGTGCCAGCGATAGGCCCAACCGGCGGTTGCGCGACTGATCGTCCGTGCAGGTCAGTACCAGGTCGCCCAGCCCCGCAAGGCCCATGAAGGTCTCGCGATGGCCGCCCAGTGCAGTACCCAGACGGATCAGCTCGGTAAGGCCGCGCGTGACGAGCGCCGCACGCGCGTTGGCCCCGAACCCCAGTCCATCGGCGATCCCGGTTGCGATGGCCAGCACATTCTTCGCCGCGCCCCCTACTTGAACCCCGACGATGTCGTCGTGGGTATAGGCGCGAAAGCGCTCGCCGTGGACCAGTCGTGCGATCGATTGCGCGAACGCCGGCCTCGTCGCCGCGACGGTGACCGCTGTTGGTAGCCCGCGGGCGACTTCGGCGGCAAAGCTGGGCCCGGAGAGCACGCCCAGATCGCGCTCCCCGGTGAGATCGAGCGCCACCTCATGCAGCAGCCGCCCGCTCCCTGGCTCGAAGCCCTTGGTTGCCCAGACGATGCCGAGCCCAGGCGGCAGAAATGGGGCTGCCTGGCGAAGGACATTGGCGAAGAACTGGCTCGGAACCACCACCAGGATCGCGCTCGCCCCGCGCACGGCCTCGGCGATGTCACTGACCGGCCGCAGAGGCGGCGGCAGACAATGACCAGGCAGAAAGGCGCGATTCTCGTGATCGCGCCCGAGCGCCTCGATATGGGCGGGATCGTGACCCCAGAGCCGAACCCGGTGGCCGTTGCGACACAACAGCAGTGCCAGCGCGGTGCCCCAGGAACCGGCGCCGATGACAGCAACGTCTGCCGACGTGGTCTGGCTCAATGGCTTGGCTGTCCGCCTTCGGCCTCGGACTGTTCGGCCATCTTTTGCGCGTAGATGCTGTCGAAGTTGACGTGCTGCAGCACCAAGTGGGGGAAGCCTCCCTTGGCCACCAGGTCCGTGACCGCCTGCCGCGCGTAGGGAAACAGGATGCTTGGGCAGTACACGTAGAACAACGGCCCCACCTCTTGCGGCTGGAATCCGGCCACGCTGACGATCCCTGCCTGTTGCACCTCGATCAGGTACGCGGTCTGTTCCCCGATCTTGGCCGAGACGGTGACCGTCAGCACGATCTCATGGGTGTCTTCAGCGAGCTGGGCGACCTTGATGTCGAGCTGCAGAGAGCTTTCCGGCTTCCACTCCTGGCGGAAGATCTCGGGCACATTGGGCGACTCGAACGACAGGTCCTTCACGTAGACGCTGCGCAGCAGAAACTGGCGCTCGACGGGTTGTTGTTGGTCTTCAGACATGTTCTATCGTCCGGTGTCGTGGGTGGTCGGTTCGATCGTGGCAGACCAGGGATTGGCAGGCCACGGGCGGGTGGCGGATCAGCGGCGCTTTCGCGTGAGCGGCAGGCTGGCGTTTTCCCAAGCCATCACGCCGCCTTTCAGGTTGAACACCTCCTGAAATCCGGCCTTGCGAAGCAGGCTGCACGCCGCGCTGGATTGTGAGCCGGTGCGGCAGCTGACGATGACCGGTCTGTCCTTGTACTTGGCCAGCGCCGCGCTCTGGTTCTTGAACCCGTTCATTGGGATATTGACCGCGTTGATGATATGCCCCTTGGCAAAATCGGCCGCGGGACGTACATCGATGACCACGGCATCCTGGCGGTTGATCAGCTCCGTCGCGCCGATCGGATCCAACGCGCCCCTGTCGCCGATGATGAGGTTGTAGGTCAGTAGGCCAAGGATGACGCCGAGCGTCATGAAGAGGATCCAGTGGTTACCGAGAAAGTCGATCAGTTGAGCCTGCATCGGGAATGGGCGTCGTTGTCGGTTGGCGGTCGGATTGGGAAACGGTGAGCGATGAGCCGGTTGGCCGGCCGCGGGCCCGGGGCCGCGATTATATCGACGCGATGCGCGCCCGTCACCCCGAGCCGGGATCGCTTCGGGGATGCCGGCCATATGCGAGCCGGGGAGTCGTCCGCCGGTGTCGGGCCGGATGCGTCAGAGATGCTTGCGCGCTTCAGCGGATCTGGTGGCAGAACACCTCGCGCATCATTCCGATGAGGCGCAGGGTCCGGGAATCGCCGACGCGATAGAAGACGCGGTTTGCGTCCTTGCGCGACGCGAGGATCCCCTTGTCGCGAAGGATCGCAAGGTGCTGGGAGATATTACTCTGCGAGGTGCCCACATGTTCGACGATCTCCTGCACGCTCACCTCCTGGTCACCCAAGGTGCAGAGGATCTTCAGCCGAAGCGGGTGTGACATCGCCTTGAGCGAGCGCGATGCGCGCTCGATGTCGGCATCGTCGGCAAACAGATCGAGGTCCGCTGACTGCTCGCCGTCGGCGTTGAGGATCGTGTGGGTCCTATGATCGAGCTGTCCTGCCATGTCGGAGACTCTATATCAATGATTCACCATACGATAATAAGCTCTTTAGGTGTGGCATGACAGCCTCTTTTTCGTTCCAGGGCCCCATCGCCCGAGTCTGCGCGGCGATTTCACGCCCTGGGATTCGGACAACCGTACCAGCGCGACGTATAATCGTCGCCCCTCGCAACCCGGGCCGTCGGCATCGGAACAGAGCGACGCGTCCGCCGCTGGTCAGGAGTAGCGATGAACCTCGCAAGCGTCGGGCTGGAACAGTCGGGACACCGTGTCGGCGGGATCGATCGGGATCGTGCCCGCGAGCGCAGGCGTCCGTGGTCCGGTTGGCTGATCGTGGCTGGATGAGATCGTGACAGGCGCACTCCGAACCCTGCGCGCCGCGGCGCTGGTGGTCGTGGCCGTCTGCGCGGTGCCGCTTGGCCGGGCCCAGGATGATGGCGAGGATCCGCTCACACGGCGCGAGCAGGCCCTGTCGCGGATCGAGCAGGACATGCAGGTGCTCGAGCACGACTTGACCGACCGCGAGCAGCGCCGCGATGTCCTCGACGCCGAGCTCGAGCAGAGCGAGCGCGACATCGCCGCGCTGGCCCTGGCCGGAAGACAGCTCTCGGCGATGGTCGATGAGCAGCGAAGCGTCGTCGCCGGGCTCGAGAAGGAGCTGACAACGGCGGCCGAGGCCTTGGAGCAGACGCGCGCGGCACTCGCGCAACTGCTGCGTTCCGCCTATGCAATGGGGCGCGGGGAGCGCTTGCGGCTGCTGCTCAACCAGGAGGACCTGGTCCGCAGCGGGCGTGTGTTTGGCTACTATCGCTGCCTCGGTCGCGAGCGGGCCCGGCGGGTCGCGGTGTTCGAGCAGCAGACCACGCGTCTGGCGTCACTGCGTCGTGAGGCCGCCGGCGAGGCAGACCGTCTCGCGTGGCTTGCCGAGCGCCAGGAGGAGACGCGCCAGCGCCTGGAGCAGCGTCAGGCCCAACGCGCCGCGATCCTCGGCGAGCTCGAGCAGGCCATCGCGCACGGGCGCGAGCGGGTCACCAAGCTGCGGGCAGACTCGGATGCCTTGCGCCGCCTGATCGAGATCCTGCGCCGCGATGCGGAGATTCAGACCGAGCTCGGATTGCATCAGGAGGACCTCGTTGCGCGCAAGGGCCGCCTCGACTGGCCGCTGAAGACGGCCCGCCTGCTGTCGCCGTTTCGCGGCGGCGCCAGCGCGGCCGATGCGCATGGCGACGGCGTATTGCTGGGGGCACCGATCGGCAGCGAGGTACGCGCGATCCACCATGGACGGGTCGTCTACGCCGATTGGCTGCGCGGTTTCGGGCTCTTGTTGGTCATCGACCACGGTGACGGCTATATGAGCCTTTACGGTCATAATCAGACGCTGCTCAAGGAGGTTGGCGAGTGGGTCGGCAGCGGTGATCTGATCGCTCTGAGCGGGGCCAGTGGCGGCCAGGATGCCAACGCGCTGTATTTCGCCATCCGACGCCATGGCGAGCCGGTGGATCCGGCCCAATGGTGCCGCAAGGACAGCGGATGATGCCGGCCCCCGACGGCATAAAATTCGCTCGGTGCTGGAACGTCGCTGGGCGACCCCTATCAAAGCATCCGACAATACGGTGCGCCAGCGCGCGGGCGTGCAGGCGATCGCCGCCAACCCGGACCCACATCGCTCCGGTCCTCAACCCGACCAGGGATTCTGACCCACATGTCTGACAAGTCGAAAACATCGATCCGTTTCAGCGCTACCTGGCCGGCCGCGCTGTTGTTCTGCGTCGTGAGCGTTGCGCTCGGGCAGCCCCCGACCGACCCCGCGCTGTCCGAGCCGGGCGCGGTCGAGACGCCGGCACCCAGGCCGAGCCCGTCAGACGCGGAGCCACCCGATCTCCCGCCGGATGCGGCCCAGGATGATGCCCCCCAGGATCCGGTGCCCGCGCACGGCGGTCCGCAAGCCGCCGATCAACCCGGGCCGTCCTCGCCGAATCCCACGCCGGCACCCGACCAGCCGCCCGCCTCGCCCGAAGACCCCGATGGCGGCCTTGGCGCTGAGGAGGCCGAGCTCGACGCCCCCGCGGCCGATCAGGCGGAGCAGTCAGAGGAGCGCCTGCCCTTCGACGACCTGCGGGTCTTCGCCGAGGTCTTCGGCCGGATCAAGAGCGACTATGTCGAGAAGGTCAACGACCGCGACCTGCTCGCCAGCGCCATCCGCGGCATGCTCGGTGGTCTCGATCCCCACTCGACCTACCTGGATGCCGACGAATACCGCGACCTGCAGGTCGGCACGACGGGTGAGTTCGGCGGGTTGGGGATCGAGGTCGGCATGGAAGACGGCTTCGTGAAGGTGATCGCCCCAATCGATGAGACCCCGGCACAACGGGCCGGTATGCAGGCCGGTGATCTGATCGTGCGCATTGACGAAAAACCGGTCAAGGGGCTCAGCCTCGATGAGGCGGTCAAGCTCATGCGCGGAAAACCGGGGACCAAGATCGTGCTGACCGTTGTTCGCGACGATGAGGCCAAGCCGGTCCGGATCGAGATCGAGCGAGACGTCATTCACGTCGCCAGCGTGAAGCAGCGCACGCTCGAGCCCGGCTACGGCTATGTGCGCATCACCCACTTCCAGTCGCGCACCACCGACGACGTGCTCAAGGCCATCGAGACACTCAAGGCCGAGAACAAAGATGGCATCAATGGGCTCGTGCTCGACCTGCGCAACAACCCCGGCGGCATCCTCAACAGCGCGGTTGGCGTCAGCGATGCGTTCCTCACCAGCGGCCTGATCGTCTATACCAAGGGCCGCGTCGACGACTCCAGGCTCGAGTTCAAGGCCGGTCCGGAAGACGTGCTCAATGGTGCCCCCATCGTCGTGCTGGTCAATGGCGGCAGTGCCTCGGCTTCGGAGATCGTCGCCGGGGCGTTGCAGGACCAGCGCCGTGCGCTCATCATGGGCAGTGACACCTTCGGCAAGGGTTCGGTGCAGACCATCGTCCCCATCGACGAGCGCACCGCGCTGAAGCTCACCACGGCGCGCTACTACACGCCGTCCGGGCGCTCCATCCAGGCCCAGGGCATCGTCCCGGACATCGAGCTGGAGCGCGGCAACCTCGAATTGGTCGAGGACGCCGACGTTGCCCCGCTGAAGGAGGCGGATCTGGTGCGCCATCTCGAGGAGGCCGGGATTGCAAGCCCCGCCGAAGACGACAGCGACGCGCTGCCACTGGCGGCCGAGGATTTCCAGCTCAGCGAGGCGTTGAATGTGCTCAAGGGGCTGCACATCCTCACCCGCGCGGCGCCCGCCCCGGTCCCGGAGGCCGAGTCGCGCTCGGCGCACCTGGAGCAGTGACCGGCCCCGGGGCCGGGTGAGCGCGACCGGAAAGATCGACAGCTGAAACACGCGCTGAGGCCGCGGACGCGGCCTCAGCGCTCAGGAGGCAAGAGATGGCAAAGGTATTGGTTCCGCTGGCGCAGGGGTGCGAAGAGCTCGAGGCGGTCACCATCATCGATCTACTGCGCCGAGCCGGGATCGAGGTGGTCACCGCGGGGCTTGGGCCCGGCCCGGTGACCGCGAGTCGTGGCACCGTGCTGGTGCCCGACGCGGGCCTGGATGAGGTGCTCGATGAGCGCTTCGATATGATTGTGCTCCCGGGCGGCCTGCCAGGCGCCACGCACCTGGATCAGGACAGCCGCATTCACGCCCTGTTGGCCCGGCACGCGGACGCGGGGGCCTACACGGCGGCGATCTGCGCGGCGCCCAAGGTGCTCGCGAACGCGGGCCTGCTGGACGGACGCTCGGCCACCTGCTACCCGGGCGCCGTGGTGCAAGGTGACTACCCGCGCGTGGACCTGATCGACGCGCCGGTGGTTGTCGACGGGCGCGTTGTCACGTCGCGCGGTCCTGGCACCGCGATGGATTTTGCGCTGCAGCTCATCGCCCTGCTCGTTGGCGAGCCGCGGCGCACCGAGGTCGAGTCCGCGCTCATGCGCTCGGCCTGAAGCCGCATCCACCGCCCGGCTCCCCTTGAAGTTTGCACCATGATGCGGGCACCGCGATGATGGACCATGCCGCCACCGGCCCGTGGCTGATTGCCGCCTGGCTTCTGGCCGCTGGCCTGAGCCTGTGGCTCACGCGGGCCATCTGCGCGGGAGACCTGCGTCTCTTGCACATTGCCGACCACCCCAACGAGCGTTCGCTGCACACCACGCCGGTGCCGCGCACCGGCGGTATTGCGCTGGCCGCCGGTATCCTCGGGGGCTGGCTGCTGTGCACCCTCGGGTTCGGCGCCGATGCCTGGCTCGGATGGATCGCGTTGGCCGCGATGCTGGTCGCCGGGGTCTCGTTTCTCGATGACTGGCGCGATGTCCCCCGGCGCCTGCGCCTGGCGGCGCACCTTGGCGCTGCCGCGTTGCTCTGCGCGGGCGGGTTCGTCTGGGACCAATCCTGGCTGCCGGGGGGCAGCGGTGCCCTGCCCGCCGCCGTCGCCTGGCTGCTGACGCTGTTGTTCGTGGCCTGGATGATCAATCTCTACAACTTTATGGACGGTATGGATGGCTTTGCCGGGGGTATGGCCGTATTCGGCTTTGGCGCGCTGGGCGTGCTCGGCTGGCAGGGCGGTGACCCCCTGTTCGCGGCGATCAGCGGGTCCGTCGTCGCCGCCGCGCTGGGGTTCCTGAGCGGCAACTTCCCTCCCGCCCGGATCTTCCTGGGTGACGTCGGCTCGTCGCTGCTCGGCTTATTGGCCGCTGCGCTCAGCCTTTGGGGCGCGCGCGCCGGACTGTTTCCCCTCTGGATCGGCCTCCTGGTATTCTCCCCTTTCATCGTCGATGCCACCTGGACCCTGGCGCGGCGTGCATGGAATGCGGAGCGGGTCTGGGAGGCGCATCGCACCCACCACTATCAGCGCCTGGTACTCGCTGGCTGGGGACACCGCAAGACGGTCTTACGCGCCTATCTGCTGATGGGGGCGGTGGCCGCAAGTGCCGTGCCGGCGGTGCGGATGCCGGTCCGGGAGCAGTGGATGCTGATCCTGGCCTGGGTGGTGGTCTACGCGCTGATCCACATGCGCGTGGGTCTGGCCGAGCGCCTGGCGGGGACGGGCCGGCAATGAAGCCCTGGTTCGAGCGACTGCGCTCGCGCACGGCCGCCTTCCTGCACGACCTGCTCATGGTCCCGGCGGCCTGGTTGCTCGCCTACTGGATGCGCTTCAACCTGGAGCCGATCCCGTCGCAGTATCTCGATATGGCGCTGCATGTGTTGCCGCTGGTCATGGGGCTGTGCGCCAGTATCTACTGGCTGTTTGGTCTGTATCGCGGCGTCTGGCGCTTCGCATCCCTGCCAGACCTCATCCGCATCTTCAAGGCCGTCACGGCGGCCACCGTCGCGGTCGTGGCCGCCCTGTTCGTCTACAATCGGCTGCAGGATCTGCCGCGATCCGTCCCGCCGCTGTTCCTGCTGCTTCAGCTCATGCTGCTGGCAGGCCCGCGGCTCTCCTACCGCTGGCTCAAGGATCATCGTCTTGCGCTTGGCACGGGCTCGCGGGTGCTGGTGGTCGGGGCCGGGCGCGCTGGCGAGATGCTGGTGCGCGACATGCTCAGAGACCGGGAGCGGACCTATTTCCCGGTGGCCTTCGTTGATGACAGGCTGCGCCGCCAGGGCGGTGATATCCATGGTATTCCGATCAGGGGCTCGACCGAGGAGATCCCGGACCTGGTCGCGGAGCTGGACATCGATCTGATCCTGCTCGCGATCCCAAGCGCGTCGGCCCACGAGATGCAGCGCCTGGTGGCGCTGTGCGAGCGCGCCGGGCGGGCGTTCCGCACGGTGCCCCAGCTGCAGAACCTGCTGACCGGGCAGGTCACGATCAACCAGCTGCGGCCGGTGTCGATCGAGGATCTGCTCGGACGCAACCCCGTGATCCTGGACTGGGGCGGCATCCGGGCGGGGCTCGCCGACCGGGTCGTCCTGGTGACGGGCGCCGGCGGCTCCATCGGTTCGGAGCTCTGCCGGCAGATCATTGCGGCCAAACCACGCCGCCTGCTGCTGGTTGACAACGGTGAGTTCAACCTCTATCGGCTGGAGATGGAGCTGGCCGAGCGTCATCCCGGGCTGGACAGCGCGCGGCACCTGCTCGATGTGGCCGACGAGGTCGCCATCGACGCCCTGTTTTTCCGCGAGCGCCCGCAGATCGTCTTCCACGCGGCGGCGTACAAGCACGTCCCCCTGCTCGAGGACCAGATTCGCGCGGCGGTGCGCAACAATGTCCTGGGTACCCGTGTCGTTGCCGAGGCCGCCGGGCGCTGGGGCTGCGAGCGCTTCGTGCTGATCTCCACCGACAAGGCCGTGAATCCGGCCAACGTCATGGGCGCGAGCAAGCGCGCGGCCGAGATCCTGTGCCAGGATCTCGCGCTGCGCTCATCGACCCGGTATATGACCGTGCGGTTTGGAAACGTCCTCGGGTCCGCCGGCAGCGTGATGCCGCTTTTTCAGCGTCAGATCGAGGCGGGCGGCCCGGTAACCGTCACCGACCCCGATATCGAGCGCTTCTTCATGACCATCCCCGAGGCCTGCCAGCTCATCATGCAGGCGGCCGTGATTGGGGCCGGGGGTGAGATCTTCGTGCTGGACATGGGTGAGCCGGTGAAGATCCGCTACATGGCCGAACAGATGATCCGGCTGGCAGGGCTCGAGCCGGGCCGGGATATCGAGATCGGCTACATCGGACTGCGCCCGGGCGAGAAGCGTTTCGAAGAGCTGTTCTACGACGCCGAGGACCTGGTCGCGACCAGCCATCCGAAGATCCACGTCGCGCGCCGCCCCGACACGCCGCCGGAGACCGACGCGGTGGCCGCGCTGGCAGGACTGCGCGCGGCGCTTGCCGCCGGCGACGAGAGTGCACTGCGGGCCGGACTCCGCGGCCTGGTGCCGCAGTGGCGGGCCGCGCCGTCGCCCCGCGAGCGAGCAATTCCCGAGGTGACCGATGCCTGACTCCACCGACCCGTTGTTGATGAGCCGCGATGCCGAGCCCGTGCCGCCTCGACCGCCGGCGACGGACGCTGCCACGCTGCCCGACGTCGGCCCGACCTGGTCGGTGCCAGAGGATGTGCGCGCCGAGCCGAGAATGGAGCTCGACACCGAGCTTCTGGCGCAGGAGCTCGGTGCGGGGGCTGATCGCGCGGCACCCGAATCCGCCGATGTCGATGGCGAGACCGACGGCGAAACCGATCTCGCACCGGAACCGCCGGGGTCGGATTCACGCGAGGCTCAGATCATCGAGCACCTGCAGAGCAAGGGTCGCCTGGCCCCCGGTGACCTGGCCCGGGCGCGCAAGCTGGCCGAGGACAGCGCCGATCCGCTTCGCACGATGTTGGTACGTCTCGGGCTGGTCTCCGACCGCGACATGGCCACCGCCGCCGCCGCGGTGCTCGACCTGGAGCTGGTCGCCGTCGAAGACTACCCCGATGAGCCGGTCGCCGAGGACGTGTTCAGCCTGCGTTTCATGAAGGATGCCCGTGTCGTGCCACTGCGCGAGGATGAAGACGGCCTGGAGGTGGCCGTCGCCGACCCGGTGGACGCCTTTGCCGTGAGCGCCCTGGAGATGGCCGCCGGTCGCCGGGTGCGGTTGCGCATCGGCCTGCCCGCCGACAACGAGGCGGCGCTCGAGCGGCTCTACGAGCAGCCGGAGGCGGCGAGCGCCGATGGCGAGCTCGATGGCGACAT
>JAXGTD010000088.1:0-18497 GCA_040775095.1 Chromatiaceae bacterium
ATCGCCCGGCTTCACAGCCGGGCGTGGATTGAAACTCTGCTTGGGGTGTTACGGCTTTGGTGCGGGCATGAATCGCCCGGCTTCACAGCCGGGCGTGGATTGAGACGATTGGGAGCGGATTGGAGACAGGCCGGGACCCCGCGGTGCGCGCCATTGGGATCGTAGCGCCCTTCACCACGAGACGAATTCGATGGGCAGGCTGCGCTTTGTCCAGCCTACGGGTATCGCGCGGCCGGGGCCAGGCGAGACCGCGATCGGGGACGCAGCCCAGGAGGTGCAGAGGGCGATTCGCATCGATTGGCCGATGGGCCGATAGGCCAATCGATGCGCGTGGAAATGCCTGAGAGGGGCGCCTGGCTAGCGGGGCAGGTCGGTGGAGCCCATGAGCCACTCGTCGACGGCACGCGCGCACTGGCGGCCCTCGCGGATGGCCCAGACCACCAGCGATTGACCACGACGCATGTCGCCGGCCGCGAAGACACCCTCGACGTTGGTGAAGTAGGCCTTCGCGCCCTCGGTGCTGCCCTGCACGTTACCGCGCGGGTCGAGGCTCAGGCCCTTGGTCTGCACCAGCTCTTCGAGCATGCCTTCATGGACGGGATGAACGAAGCCCATCGCGAGCAGGGCGAGGTCCGCCTTGAGCTCGCCTTCGCTGCCGGGGACCTCCGACATCTGCCACCGGCCCTGCGGGTCCTTGTCCCAGCGCACCAGGCAATACTTCAGGGCCTTGAGATTGCCCTGCCCGTCGGCGACGAAGCCCTTGGTGAGCACGTTCCACATGCGCTCGCAGCCCTCTTCCTGCGAAGTGGAGGTGCGCAGCCTGTTGGGCCAGTTTGGCCAGGTCAGCCCCTTGTCCTCCTGCTCGGGGGGCTTGTCGAGGATCTCGATCTGGGTCACGGATTTCGCGCCGTGGCGGTTCGAGGTACCAATACAGTCGGAGCCCGTATCACCACCGCCGATCACGACGACGTGCTTGCCTTGCGCGCTGATGAAGTCCTCGTCGTCGACGAAGACACCCTGCACGCGCTTGGAGTTGGCGCGCAGGAAGTCCATCGCAAAGTGGATACCGTTGTAGCTGCGGCCGGGGACATCGAGGTCACGCGGCTTCTCGGAACCGCCGGTCAGGACCAACGCGTCGTGCTCTGCCATCAACTCCTCGACCGGGATGTCGACGCCGATGTGGCAGTGGGTATGGAACTCCACGCCCTCGGCGCGCATCTGGCTCATGCGCCGGTCGATGAGCTTCTTGCTCAGCTTGAAGTCCGGGATGCCGTAGCGCAGAAGGCCGCCGATGCGGTCTTCCTTCTCGTAGAGTGAGACGCTATGGCCGGCCCGGGCGAGTTGCTGCGCGCAGGCGAGGCCAGCGGGACCGGAGCCGACGATCGCGACGCGCTTGGCGGTACGATGCGCGGGCACCTGGGGCTTGATCCAGCCCTCCTCCCAGGCCTTGTCGGCAATGGCCCGCTCGATGGCCTTGATCGCGACCGGTGCATCGTCGAGGTTGAGCGTACAGGCCGCCTCGCAAGGCGCCGGGCAGATCCGCCCGGTGAACTCGGGGAAGTTGTTCGTGGAGTGCAGCACGTCGATGGCCGCCTGCCAGTCCTGCCGGTATGCCAGATCGTTCCAGTCGGGGATGATGTTGTTGACCGGGCATCCCTGATGACAATACGGGATGCCGCAGTCCATGCAGCGCGCACCCTGGAGGCTGATCTCCGGATCGCCCAATGGCACCGCGAACTCGTTGTAGTGCACGACACGGTCGCCGACCGGCTCGTAGCCGAGCTCGACGCGCTCGTATTCCATGAATCCGGTGGGCTTACCCATGGTCGAGGACCCCCTTGTGCGGCTTGGAAGGGTTCGGTGGCCGGCTCTGGCTCGACTGCATTTCCTGCAACGCGCGGCGATAGTCGACCGGCATGACCTTGACGAACTTCGGGAGCAGGTGATCCCAGTCGGCCAGAATGCGCCGGGCCACGTCGGAGTTGGTGTAGTGGAGATGTTTCTCGATGAGCTGCTTCAGCCGCAACGCGTCGAAACGTGTCATATCATGGCTGACATCGACCAGGCCGTGCGACTCGAGGTCTCCGCCCTGGTGGTCGAGGGCCTCGAGCGCCGCATCTTCGGCCGCGATGGGCTCGAGCTCGACCATGGCCAGGTTGCAGCGCTGCTCGAACCCGCCGGTCTCATCGAGCACATAGGCGACACCCCCGGACATGCCGGCGGCGAAGTTTCGCCCGGTGGTGCCGAGACAGACCATGACGCCGCCAGTCATATACTCACAGCCGTGATCGCCGACGCCTTCCACCACCGCGGTGGCCCCGGAGTTGCGCACGCAGAAGCGTTCGCCGGCGACCCCGCGGAAATAGCACTCCCCGCTGATGGCGCCATAGAGCACCGTGTTGCCGACGATGATGTTGTCCTCGGCCCGTTCGATGGCCGCATCCGCCGGCGGGTAGATGATCAGCCGACCGCCGGACAGGCCCTTGCCGACATAGTCGTTGGCCTCGCCCTCCAGCTCGATGGTCACACCGTTGGCCAGCCAGGCGCCAAACGATTGGCCGCCGATGCCCGTCGCGTTGATATGGATGGTCTCGTCGGGCAGACCCGTGAAGCCAAAGCGTTCAGCGATGCGTCCCGAGAGCATGGTGCCGAAGGTGCGGTTGTAGTTCTTGATGCCAAGCTCGATGCGCACCGGCTCACCGCGGGTGAGGGCCGGCTCGGCCTGGCGGATGAGCTCGTGGTCCAATGCCCGGTCGAGCCCATGGTCCTGCGGCTCACAGTTGTACAGCGCCACCTCGGGTCCGACCTCCGGCTTGGTCAACAGGCGCGAGAAGTCCAACCCTTTGGCCTTCCAGTGTTCGATGGCGTCGCGCATCTCGATGCGGTCCATCTGGCCGATCATCTCGTTCATGCTGCGATAGCCGAGCCGCGCCATGATCTGGCGGACCTCTTCAGCGATAAAGAAGAAGAAGTTGATCACGTGCTCGGGTTGGCCGGTGAAGCGCTTGCGCAATTCCGGGTCCTGCGTGGCGACACCAACCGGACAGGTGTTGAGATGACACTTGCGCATCATGATGCACCCCTCGACGATCAGCGGGGCCGTGGCGAAGCCGAACTCGTCCGCGCCAAGCAACGCGCCCATGACCACGTCGCGTCCGGTGCGCATTCCGCCGTCCACCTGCACCGCGATGCGGCCACGCAGACGATTGAGCACCAGGGTCTGATGGGTCTCGGCCAGACCGATCTCCCAGGGCGAGCCGGCGTGCTTGATCGAGGTCAGCGGGCTGGCACCGGTGCCGCCGTCGTAACCGGCGATGGTGACGTGGTCGGCGTGGGCCTTCGACACGCCGGCCGCAACGGTCCCAACGCCGACCTCGGACACCAGCTTGACCGAAACGCGCGCATTGGGATTGGCGTTCTTGAGATCGTGGATGAGCTGGGCGAGGTCCTCGATGGAATAGATGTCGTGATGCGGCGGCGGCGAGATCAGGCCAACGCCGGGGGTGGAGTGGCGCACGCGCGCGATCTGGGCATTGACCTTGTGCCCCGGCAGCTGGCCCCCCTCACCGGGCTTGGCGCCCTGCGCGATCTTGATCTGGATGTCGTCGGCATTGACCAGGTATTCGATGGTCACACCGAAACGCCCGGAGGCGACCTGCTTGATGGCCGAGCGCTCCGGATTGCGCAAACCGCCCGCCAGCGGCAGGAAACGCTCGGGTTCCTCGCCACCCTCGCCGGTGTTGGACTTGCCGCCGATCGCGTTCATCGCCTTGGCGAGCGTCGAATGTGCCTCGTAGGAGATGCTGCCGAAGGACATCGCGCCTGTCGCAAAGCGCTTGACGATCTGCGCCGCTGGCTCGACCTCTTCCAGCGGGATCGGCTCGTCGGCCCACTTGAACCGCATCAGGCCGCGGAAGGTCAGCAGGCGCTCGTTCTGCTCGTTGATCAGCGACGAGTATTCGGCAAACGTCTTGGCATCGTTTGCGCGCGTCGCGTGTTGGAGCTTGGAAATGGACTCCGGGGTCCAGACGTGGTCTTCCCCACGCAGCCGATAGGCGTAGTCGCCACCCACGTCCAGGTGCCGGCGCAGGATATGCTCCTCGCCATAGCCACGACTGTGCCAGAGCACCGCCTCGCACGCGACCTCGGCCAGGCCGATGCCCTCGACCATGCTCGGCGTGCCGGTGAAGTAGCGGCCGACGAATTCCCGGTTGAGCCCGATCGCATCGAAGATCTGAGCGCCACAATAGCTCTGGAAGGTGCTGATGCCCATCTTGGACATCACCTTGAGCAGCCCCTTTCCGACCGCCTTGACATATCGCTTCTGCGCCTGGTCGAAGCAGAGCTCCTCGCCCAGCCGCGGCAGCAGCGACTGGATGGTGTCGAAGGCGAGGTACGGGTTGATGGCCTCGGCGCCATAACCGGCCAGGGTCGCGAAGTGGTGCACCTCCAGCGCGGCGCCGGTCTCCACGACCAGTCCGGAGCTGGTGCGCAGCCCCCGACGGATCAGGTGATGGTGCACCGCGGAGGTCGCAAGCAGGGCCGGGATCGGGATGTAGTCGGCGTTGGTGTTGCGGTCCGACAGGATCAGGATGTTGTGGCCAGCGAGCACCGCGTGCTCGGCCTCGTCGCACAGCTGCGCCAGGGCCGGCGCCATCCCTTCGGCACCCTCGGCGGCCGGATAGACCATGTGGAGGGTCTTGGTGCGGAAGGCGCCACCGGAGTTGTCCTGGATGTGGCGAATGCGCTCGAGATCCTCGTTGCTCAGAACCGGTTGGTTGACCTCCAGCCGCCAGTGCTTACCCGCCTCGCTCAGGCCCAGCAGATTGGGCCGCGGACCGATCAGCGAGACCAGCGACATCACCAGCTCCTCACGGATGGGGTCGATGGGCGGATTGGTGACCTGGGCGAAATTCTGCTTGAAGTAGGTCGACAGATGCTTCGAACGGGCGGAGAGCACCGAGGGGGGGTTGTCCGCGCCCATCGAGCCGATCGCCTCCTGTCCGGTCAGCACCATCGGGGTCAACAGGAACTTGAGGTCTTCCTGGGTGTAGCCGAATGCCTGTTGGGCGTCGCGCAGCACGTCCTCCTCGGGGGCCATCGGCGCGACGTCCGTGGGCAGCACGTCGAGATGAATCTGGGTGCGGTCGAGCCACTCGCGGTAGGGCCGGGCGTCGGAGAGCTGGGCCTTGATCTCGGTGTCGTCGATGATGCGACCCTGCTCCAGGTCGATCAGGAACATCTTTCCGGGCTGCAGGCGCCATTTCTTGATGATGCGCGACTGCTCGATGTCGAGCACGCCCATCTCCGAGGCCATCATGACCAGGTCGTCGTTGGTGACCAGATAGCGTGCCGGACGCAGCCCGTTGCGATCGAGTGTCGCGCCGATCTGGCGCCCGTCGGTGAAGGCGATCGCCGCGGGGCCGTCCCAGGGCTCCATCAGCGCCGCGTGGTACTCGTAGAACGCGCGCCGCTTCTCGTCCATGAGCTTGTTGCCGGACCAGGCCTCGGGGATCAGGATCATCATCGCATGGGCCAGCGAGTAGCCACCCATGACCAACAGCTCCAGGGCGTTGTCGAAGCAGGCCGAGTCCGACTGGCCCTCCGGAATCAGCGGCCAGATGGTATCGAGGTCGTCGCCGAGCACGTCGGACTGCATCGTATGACGGCGCGCGGCCATCCAGTTGACGTTGCCGCGCAGGGTGTTGATCTCGCCGTTGTGGCAGATCATCCGGAACGGCTGCGCCAGGTCCCAGGTCGGGAAGGTGTTCGTGGAGAAGCGCTGATGCACCAGCGCCAGCGCCGAGGTGAAGCGCTCGTCACGCAGATCCAGATAGTAGTTCCCAACCTGGTTGGCCAGCAGCATGCCCTTGTAGTTGATCGTGCGCGAGGACATCGACACAACGTAGTAGGCGGTCTTCGCGTAGCCGGCCGCACGGATCTCGTTGTCCATGCGTTTGCGGATCACGAACAGCTTGCGTTCGAAGGCGTCCTGGTCCGGACAGTTGTCGCCACAGGCCACGAAGACCTGACGAACCACCGGCTCGGTCGGCAGCACGCTGTAGCCAAGATCCCCGTTGTCGACGGGCACATCGCGCCAGCCGAGCACCGTCTGTCCGCCCTCGGAGAGGTGGCGCTCGATGGTCGCCTGCATCTCCCCGCGCGCGTGATCGTCCTTCGGCAAGAACACGTGGCCGACGCCATAGTGCCCCTCGGCAGGCAACTCGAAGTCGACACAGGCGCGAAAGAAGGCATCGGGGATCTGCACCAGGATGCCCGCACCATCGCCCGCCTTGGGGTCGGCGCCCACGGCACCGCGGTGGGCCAGACGCTCGAGCAGCTCGAGCCCCTGGCGAACGATTCGATGACTCTTCTCGTTCTTGATGTGGCAGACGAAGCCGACGCCGCAGGAATCGCGCTCGTTGGCGGGATCGTAAAGACCCTGTGCGGGCGGATAGGCACGAAGGTTCATCGGAGACCTCGCTGTAACCGGGTTCTTGACGGTCGATTGTGACTCCCCGTTGTGTGCCTTTACACCTCGGGAAGCTCCGGTTTGACAATCGCCGTTCGGGATTTTGCCAGGGGGGACACCAACCACCGACGACATGTCCGTGGACGCAACCCCAGGCCTCAGAAAAATTCAGATTACACGCCCTTGGGCGCGCGCCACCAGAGAAGGCGAACCAGAAATGATACGGTAGATGCAGATGCTATGCCACAGCAAGCGCCCCCGCCGAGACTGGAACTGGCACCCGCGCCACGACAGGACGCGCCATAATCGTGCATGCCCGCCCTCTACCGCACGGTGGCGGCGCACCCCGACGTCGGCGACGCTCGAGGAGTGCGGCGACCGACTCCCTCGAGCGCAAACGCGGGCGGATGGGCGGAGTTACCGGGAGCACGGCCATCGTCGAGCGTGATCAGATCGCGGCCGAGGCCAGACGCGCCTGCTCGATCGTGGCCCGCAGCTGCTCCCTGGTAAAGGCAGCGCTCACCTGTGCCGCACCGATGGCGCGCAGCAAGACCAGGTGCAGGGTCCCGTCCTGTACCTTCTTGTCCACCGCCATCAGATCGAGCCAGCGATCGGTCGGGATCGAGTCGGGCGGTTCCAGCGGCAGGCCAAACGCGGCCACGACGCGGCGTACCTCGGCCAGGGTCTCGGCACTGATCCAGCCGAGCCGGTGGGACAGGGCGGCCGCCATGACCATGCCGGTACCCACCGCCTCCCCGTGCAGCCAGTTGCCGTAGCCGGCGCCGGCCTCGATGGCGTGTCCAAACGTGTGCCCGAGGTTGAGCAGCGCGCGCTGTCCGGCCTCACGCTCATCCGCGGCAACGACCTCGGCCTTGTTGCGGCAGGAGCGTTCGATCGCCTCGGTCAATGCGCCCGGGTCGCGCGCGAGCAGGGCCTCGCGCCGGGCATCGAGCCAATCGAAGAAGGCGCGATCGCGAATCAACCCGTACTTGAGCACCTCGGCCAGCCCGGCGACGAGCTCGCGGTGGGGCAATGTCGAGAGCGTATCCGTGTCGGCAATGACGGCGCGTGGCTGGTGGAATGCTCCGATCATATTCTTGCCGGCAGGGTGGTTGACACCTGTCTTACCCCCGACCGACGAATCCACCTGCGCCAGCAGGGTCGTCGGCACCTGGATGAATGCCACGCCGCGCTGGTAGCTCGCCGCGGCGAAACCCGCCATATCGCCGATGACGCCACCGCCAAGCGCGATCAGGGTGCAGCGGCGACCGAATCGCTGCGCGAGCAGGGCATCGAAGATGCGATTCCACGTGGCCAGATCCTTGTAGACCTCGCCGTCGGGCAGAATGACCTCCGCGATCCGGTAACCCTCGAGGGCGGAGCGCACCTGGGCGAGATACAGCGGGGCGACCGTGTCGTTGGTCACGATCATGACCTCCGAGCCGCCGATATGCGGGCGATAGCGGGCGGGGTCGCCGATCAGACCGGGGCCGATATAGATCGGATAGCTGCGATCGCCGAGCTCGACATTGAGGGTACGGACCGGGCCGGTCACCTACAGCGCCTCTTCTTCCAACCGCCGACGGATCTCCTTGACCACCGAGGAGGTGCCTCGACGCTCGGTCGAGACCATCATGTCGGCAACCTGTCGATAGATCGGCTCACGCTCCGTCATCAGATCGCGCAGCCGCTGCAACGGGTCCTGAGTGTCGAGCAACGGGCGATTGCGGTCGCGCGAGGTGCGCGCAAACTGCTGCTCCGGGCTGCAGTGCAGGTAGATGACGAAGCCACGGGCAGCGAGCTGCTGGCGGTTCTCCGGCAGCAGCACCACACCGCCCCCGGTCGCCAGCACGATGCCATCCTGCTGTGCCAGGTCTTCGACCACCTGACGTTCGCGGCTGCGAAACCCCTCCTCGCCTTCGAACTCGAAGATGGTGGGAATATCCACGCCGGTGCGGCGCTGGATCTCCTGATCCGTGTCCAGGAAGCGATAACCGAGGGCCTCGGCGAGTTGCCGTCCGATGGTGCTCTTGCCGGCGCCCATGGGGCCGACCAAAAAGATGTTCTGTGGCCGAATCATGGCGCAAAGGTATGCCAGATTTGTCGCCCATGAGCAAGGCCGATGTCGTCCGCGCCCCCAGATCGGACCCCGCCGGGAGACACCCAGCCGGGTGAGCGTTTCCGGTGGCGGGGATGCGTGGCCCACCCGGCTCAACGAGGATAAGCCGTTGATCACAGTGGGGAACGGCGACTACAGCCTCTCCCGGAGGGGCCAGGCAAGGCCGGGCATCTTCGGCCGACGGGGTGTAAGGAACACGGAGCGCACCGGAAACCGCGTTTGCGGTGCGCGAGCCGATCCGACGCCAGGCAGGCATTGGATCAGCGGGTCTTTAGGCGATTTCGGTTAAATCCGGCAATCGCCTTAGCGGCCGGTCAGATCGCGTTTGAGGATCTTTGGGGTGACAAAGATCAAGAGCTCCTCGTTGTTGTCCTGCCGTTGTGTGGTCTTGAACAGATTGCCGACCACGGGCAGATCGCCAAGCCAGGGCACCTGCTCGCGCTGGAAGGTCTTTTCGCGCTCGTAGACGCCACCGAGGACGACCGTCTCGCCATTGTCGACGAGCACCTTGGTCTCGACCGAGCGGGTGTCCACGGGCGGCGTGCCCAGGACGTCGCGGGTCCAGTCCGGGTTATCCTTGTTGACCTTCAGGTCCATGATGATGCGGTCATCGGGCGTGATGTGCGGCGTCACGTCAAGCTGCAGCACGGCCTCCTTGAACGCGACGCTGGTGCCCGCCACGGTGCTGCCGCCACCTTGTTGATACGGGATCTCCTGACCGACCTTGATGGTTGCCTGGTGCTGGTCGGACGTGACGACCCGGGGACTGGAGATGATCTCGCCACGCCCCTCGCGCTGCATCGCCGAGAGCTCGAGCTGGAGCAGATAGGAGCCGACCTTACCGAGCAGAAAGTTGATCGATCCGGAGGGTGTCGGCGCGGGAAGATTGACAAAGAGCGAGTCATTGCCGGAACCGGCGGGCATTTCGATACCGGAGTTGAACGGCACCAGGGGCTGTCCCGAGCCCCGGTAGGGTCCCGCGTTCGGCGAGGGGTCCGTGTAGAACAGGGGATCGTAGGCCCCCATGAACGGGCCCTTGTCGATCTCGCTGGTGCTCAGATGGCCCGGCTGTCCCCCGGCAACGAGCAGCTCGTTGCCGCCGGTGGCACCCATCGAGCCCGACAACCCGAAGCGCACGCCCAGGTCGCGGGCGAAGTCGTTGTTGGCAATGACCACGCGCGACTCGATCATCACCTGGCGCACAGGGATGTCGAGGCGGTTGACCAGACGCCGGATGTCTTCGAGCTTTGCCGGCGTGTCCTGAACCAGCAGCGTGTTGGTTCGCTCGTCCACGGTCACGCTGCCCCGCTCGGGGGTCAGGAGATTGTTCTCCTCGGACTTGAGGATCGCCGCCAATTGCGCCGCCTTCGCGTAATTGACCTGGATGAACTCCGAGCGCAGCGGCGCCAGCTCTTCGAGCTCTTGCCTGGAGGCAAGCTCGAGCCGCTCCTGGGCCGCGATCTCGGTGGTCGGTGCCACCATGATCACGTTGCCGGTCTGTCGCATCGACAGCCCCTTGGTCTTGAGAATGACGTCGAGGGCCTGGTCCCAGGGCACGTTCTTGAGCCGCAGCGTGATGTTGCCGTGCACCGTGTCACTGGTGACCAGATTCATGCCGGTAAAATCGGCGAGCAACTGCAGCACGGCACGCACCTCGATGTCCTGGAAGTTCAGCGACAGCCGCTCTCCGTCGTAGACGACCTTCTCCTGTTCGAGCCGCTCCTTCTCCGCCGGCGTCAAGGCGCGAAACTCCAGCGTGAAGAGATTATCGGTCTGGTAGGCGAGGTAGTCGTAGTCCTCGGTGGTCTGGATATCGATGCGGACATCACTGCCATCGGCGCGCGATTCAACCGCGACGACCGGGGTCGCAAAATCGACGACGTCGAGCCGCCGGAAGAGGCGTTGCGGGAGCTGCGTGTCGGCGATCTCGAGGACCACATCCCGGCCCTCCTCGCGGACGCTGACCCGCGTCTTGTCGCTGGGCAACGTGATCATCACCCGACCTTCCCCATCTGGCCCACGCCGAAAATCGACATTCTTCAGCGCACCCCGCGGCCCGCCGCGACGGACCGGCATGGACGCCGCTGCCCTGCCACGTCGGGCGCTCGAGGGGGCAACGGGCACCGGTTGCGGGGCGGTCGTATCGGGATTCAGCGCGACGGTGACACGGTTGCCGGCGCTGCTGACCGCATACGGCACCGAGTCATCGAGATTGATGACCACCCGCGTGCGATCGCTCGCCTCGATGGCCACGAGGCTGTGCGCGGCACCAAGCCCAATGGGTATGGTCTTTCTGTCCAGTCCGCTGCTCGCGCCAGGAAAGTCGATGGCGATACGGGCCGGATTCTCGGTGGCGAAGTCGCTCGGCGTGGGCGCCGGCCCCGAGAACACCAGATCGATCTCGACCTGCTCCCCCGGCAAGGACGCAAACTCGACGTCCTCGAGCACGGCCGCTGCACCGAGCTGACCGTAGAACGCAAGCCAGATGCCAACCACCGGCCAAAGGGCCAGTGCCGAGCCGACCCGGCGGGATCTCGGGGCACGGCCAGGTTCAAGCGAGGGGTGGGCGGTTGTCATGACGCTTGTTCTCCGACGATGTCATTGGCTGAGCGCGATCGCGGCCTGCCGCTCGCGCCAGCGGCCGGGCCCATCGCCCACGATCTCGGTGAGCTGGATCGACTCGGGGCCGACGCCGGTGATCTGCCCGTTGTTCAGGCCGAGGTAGTTCCCGACCCGCACGCGGTGAAGGATGCCATCGGGGGTGGTGACCAGTCCCCAACGCGTGTCGTTCTGCTCCAGGGTCCCGACCATCCTCAGAGAGTCCAGCGCATACTGCTCGAGCTCCTCCTTGCGGCGCAGCGGGTCCGGGGCGAGACCATCGGCCGCGGCCACACTGGCCGCCTGCGCGCTCTTGGCGTCCATGACGAAGGGATCGCGCCGATCGTCTGGCTCGTAGATGAACGTGGGGATCGGCTTGAACTCGGGCAGCGGCTCCAGCGGTTTCGGGGGACGGGCCTTGACGTCCTCCACGTACTGGCGCAGATCCTCGAGGCCCGAGTCACCACAGCCGCCGAGCAGCACGGCCATCAAGGCCGACGCCACCCTGGCACGCGTCGTCGCGCCAGCACCACGGCGACTCACGGCGCGCTGCCCTCTTCGAGGTAACGGTAGGTCTTCACCGTCGCGTCGAGGGCCAGTCGCTGCCCGCGAGCCCCTTCCTGGGCCCCCCGGCCCTGCGTCGACATGACCACGTCATGCACCGTCACGATGCGCGGAAGAACCGCAAGACCACTGATAAACCGGCCGAAATCATGATAGGTCCCGGTGACGCGAACACGGATCGGAAGCTCGGCATAGAAGTCCTTGTTGACCTCCCCGGCAGGCTGAAACAGCTCGAATTCGAGACCGGCGGCCAGGCCTGTCTGAGAGACGTCCACCAGGAGGGCCGCGACCTCCGTCCTGTCCGGCAGCTGCCGCAACATCGCGCCGAAGGACTCCTGCATTTCCAGGAGCTGTTGCTCAAAGGCCTCAAGGTTGGCTGCCTTCTCCTGTTTGGATTCGAGCTTGGCCCGTAGATCCAGCTCTTTGGCCTGCTCGGTACTCAGGTCCTCGAGCTGCTCTCGCGAATCGAAGTAGTACCACGCAAACCCGAGCGCGGCGCAGAGCAGAATGATCACGACCGCCTTGGCAGCCACCGGCCACTCGCCGATGTTCTGCAGCTCCAGCTCGTTGAGGTCGTTGAGATCCATAGACTGATCCGGCGTTAGCCATCGAGAATCTGTGCACCCGGGCCGGGGCTCGCGGCAAGGGCCATGCCCCGGCCGTCAGGTTTGGTTCGCGAACACGGACGAGATTAAGGGTACCGCGGGGCCGCCCCGCGCCGCGGATCCGGGTGAGGCGGATCGGGTCCCGGGCGCCGACCCGAAGCAGCCGCTCGTGCCGAGCCGGACCATCGCCTAGCCGGAGTCCTCCGGATCCCCATCCGGTGCCCTCAACTGTTGGAACGAGAGCTGGAAGTGGCTCAGTCCGGTGCCCGTCTTGTCCTTGTTCTCGATCAGCAGCAGACGCGGATCACCGATCCATTCCGATGCCTGAATGTTGCGCATGAAGCTCGACACCCTGGCGTTGGACTGGGCCTGTCCCTCAACGACGACCTTGCGCCCGTCCTGGCCGACGCGGGTCAGAAAGACGCCTTCCGGGATGGTAGCAACCAGCTCCTCCACCAGGTGGACCACCTCCGGGCGGCTCTGCTGGAGCTCTTCGATCACGGTCATGCGCGCCAGTAGATTCGCCTTCGTCTCTTCCAGCTCTTTGATTTTCTTGATACGTCGATCGAGCTTGGCAATCTCGGTGTTCAGGTACTGGTTACGCTGCTGCTGGGTCGAGATCAGCCCTGCAATGTGCAGATGCAGACCCACCCCAACCAGGAGCGTGGCCACGAGCGCCAACGCCGTTGTCGAGGCCAGCTGACGCCGGCGACGCTTTCGGTTCTCCTCGCGCCACGGGAGAAGATTGATGCGCGCCATCTCAGATGAACTCCCGCAGCGCGAGCCCCACGGCGATCATCATCGCCGGCGCGGTCCGTAGCAGGGCCTTTTCGTCGACACCCGGTGCGATGGCCATGCGCGAGAACGGATCGGCGACCGCCGCCGGGAAGCCGAGGCGATCCTCTACCAGGTCTTGCAGGCGCGCGATGCGCGCCGATCCGCCGGCGAGGACGATCTGGTCGGCCCGGTTGAACGTGCTGGCCGAGTAGAAGAACTGCAGCGCGCGCGCAATCTGTTGAACCAGCGCCTCGGTGTAAGGTCCGAGCACATCGAACCTGTACGTCTCGGGAAGGTCGCCGGCGTCCAGGCGCAACAGCGCCTGATCGCGTGAGAGCCCATAACGGCGTTGAATCTCGTCCAGCAGTTGGTGGCTGCCAAAGTTCTGCTCGCGCGTGTAGACGGTGCTGCCATTGTGCAGTACGTGCAGCGTCGTCGTGGCCGAACCCACGTCGGCAATCGCGACGGTATGATCCCGTCGGCTCTCGGCGGCGTCGTCCAGGATCAGCGCATAGGCGTTTTCCATGGCATAGGCCTCGACATCGACGATCTCCGTCTTCAGGCCCGCGATCTCCAGCGCCGCGACACGGTCATCGACATTCTCGCGACGCGATGCGGCAAGCAGGACATCGACCATGTCGTTCCCATTCTCCGAGGGCCCGATGATGTCGAAATCGATATTGACCTCCTCGAGGGGATAGGGGATGTACTGATCGGCCTCGAGTTGGATCTGATTCTCCATCTCGGCCTCGGAGAGCGCGGCCGACATCGAGATGATCTTGGTGATGACCGACGATCCGGAAACGGCGACGGCGGCGCGCTTTGCGGTCGTTCCGGAGCGCAGCAGGGCCTTCTGGATCGCCTGACCAACCGCCTCCACGTCGGCAATCTTGCGCTCGACGACGGCATTCAGGGGCAGTGGCTCGACGGCAAAGGACTCGACGCGATAGAGTTCGGCCGTGGCACCCGAGGCGTGTGAGAGCTCGAGTAGCTTGATCGCCGTGGAGCTGATGTCGAGACCGAGGAGCGCGCGATTTTTCCGGCCAAAGATCAACATGAAGGTGGCATACCAGAGATCGCCTCGTATCCTTCGGGTTTTGTTATCCCTTTCGTTTCGACTATATCAGAAATGGTGCAATTGCAAGGGTAATCGCGCACAAACCCGTCGACACGTATCACCTGTGCGCCCGCGGGCCGTCAACCGGAGATCCCGAGGAGCTCATGTCGAAAAAGGCAGCGCGGCCGATCAGGTCGCGAGCACACTCCAGGCGCGCGGATGGCCGCCGCCCGGCGGACACGCGTTCCACCAGCCGACGCCAACACCTGGCCTACGAGTCGGCGCGGATCATGTCCGAGCAGGGGGCGCCCGAGTTCGAGCGCGCGCGGCGCAAGGCCGTTGCGCGTACGGGGATCACCGACCGGCGCGACTGGCCAAGCAACGAGGAGATTCAAGAGGCCCTGGTCCTGCAGCGCAGGCTCTTCGCGGATGGGGGGGCTTACCGTAGGTTGCGCGCTCTGCGCCGGCAGTGCCTCGAGGCCATGCACAGCTTCGAGGTCTTCACGCCCCGGCTGGTCGGGCCCGTGCTCGCCGGCACGGCAACCCCTGACCTCGGGATCGAGCTGCATCTGTTCGCCGAGAATCCAGAGGAGGTCGTCATGGCCCTGATCGAGCGCTCCATCCCGTGGCGCGAGCATGACGCGAGCTTCCGCTATGCCGGCGGCGTGATGAAGACCCATCCGATCCTGACGTTCGTCGCCGGCAGCACGCCGGTACAGCTCGCTGTGCTACCGCCGCAAGCCAGACACAACCCGCCGCTGAGCCCGGTCACGGATCGACCGGATCGCGGCGCGGATGCGACCGAGGTGCGGCGCCTGATCGACGAGGGCGGCTGAACACCACTCCCGGCTGTCCCCGCCATCCCGGGTCAGGATGGCGGGGGGAGGATCAACGTTTGGAGATCGGCACGTAGTCCCGCGTCGCGGGGCCGTGATAGATCTGGCGCGGACGTCCGATGCGGTTGCTCGGATCGCTCATCATCTCCATCCAGTGCGACACCCATCCGACGGTGCGCGCGATCGCGAACATCACGGTGAACATGTTGCGCGGGATGCCGAGGGCCTGATAGATGATGCCGGAGTAGAAGTCGACGTTCGGATACAGCTTGCGCTCGACAAAGTACTCGTCCTCCAATGCGATGCGCTCCAGTTCCAGGGCCAGATCGAACAGCGGATTGTCGGCATCCGCGAGCTCTTCGAGCACCTGATGGCAAACCTCGCGGATGATCTTTGCGCGCGGGTCGTAGTTCTTGTAGACCCGGTGCCCAAAGCCCATGAGCCGGAAGGGATCGTCCTTGTCTTTGGCCTTGTCGATAAACTTCGGCACATTGCTGACATCACCGATCTCCACCAACATGTCGAGTACCGCCTCGTTGGCGCCGCCGTGGGCCGGACCCCAAAGCGAAGCGATGCCGGCAGCGATGCAGGCAAACGGATTGGCGCCGGAGCTGCCGGCCAGCCGCACCGTCGAGGTGCTCGCGTTCTGCTCATGGTCAGCATGCAGGATAAACAGGAGATTCAACGCCTTCTCGGCGATCAGGCCCGGCTTGTAGTCCTCGCAGGGCGTGGCGAACATCATGTGCAGGAAGTTCGCGCAGTAACGCAGATCATTGCGCGGATACATGATCGGCTCGCCGATATTGTGCTTATACGCGGCGGCGGCGATGGTCGGCAGCTTGGCGATCATACGGTGCGCGGAGATCTCGCGATAACGCGCGTCGTTGACGTCGATGGAGTCGTGGTAGAAGGCCGACAGCGAGCCTACGACACCGCATAACATCGCCATTGGGTGGGCGTCGTAATGGAACCCGTCGAGAAAGTTCTTCAGGTTCTCGTTCAGCATGGTGTGACCCATGATGATGCGCTCGAATCCGGCGAGCTGATCCTTGTCGGGCAACTCACTATAGAGCAATAGATAGGCCACCTCGAGGAAGCTCGCCTTGGTCGCGAGCTGATCGATGGGATACCCGCGGTAGAGCAGCACGCCCTTCTCGCCATCGATAAACGTAATGGCGCTGTGGCAACTGGCCGTCGCCATGAACCCGGGGTCATAGGTGAAGAAGCCGGCATCGCGGTAGAGCGAGGAGATATCGACCGCACCGGGACCCAGTGTCCCGGTCTTCAATGCATATTCGTGGCTGGTGCCGTCAGCGTTGTTGGTGATGGTGATCGTGTCATTCGCCATGGAGTACTCCTCGCCGTCAGCGCGGGCGACAGGTTGCCAGACCACCGCGCAAGCGCCGTCTGGTCGCCGGGCAACCGCCGCGGTGATCGCACCAAAAAGGTGCCGTGTTAGTTTTCCGTGGGCCGCTGCCCTGGGTGAGTGCCTTGACGCGTCCAGGCATGCCGCCGGTGCCGCGGTGGACGGCCCGCTCGAGAGGCACGCTCACACCGCGCCATCTCGGCGGCATCGCCCCGCCGTCACGCTCCGCCGGATCCGACACAAAGGGGTTGCCGGAACGCGCCCGCCAGATCCTGAGAATTCGTTAGCAACATTTGCGCCCGCCTCATGCGTCGAGCTCGGCGAGTCGTGCGGCGTCGGCGCGCAGCGAGGCCACCGAGCGATCGAAGAACGCTCGTTCCTTGGCGTTGAGGTCCAGTTCAATGACGGAGACCAGACCACGCTCATCAAGCACGCATGGCACGCCCATGGCAACATCCTGTTCACCGTATTCGCCCTCGAGCAACGCGACGCACGGCAGCAGCCGCCGGCGATTGTGACTGATGGCATCGACCATCGTGGCGATGGCGGCGGCCGGGGCATCGTAGGCGCTCGAGTTCTTGCGCAGCTTGAGGATCTCCGCCCCCCCCTGCCGGGTGCGCTCAATGATGGCCTCGAGCCTGTCTGGCGCGATGAACCTGCTCACCGGAATGCCGTTGATGGTGCAAAATCGAGGTACCGGCACCATCGAGTCACCGTGTCCGCCAAGGACCATCGTGGTGATGTCGCGCGCGGAGAATCCCGTCTCCCGTGCGATGAAGGCGGCCATGCGCGAGGCATCCAGCACGCCGGCTTGGCCAAAGACGCGTTGTCGCGGCCAACCCGTGCGCTTGGCCATGCGGTAGGTCAGCGTGTCCACCGGGTTGGAGACCACCAGCACCATGGCGTCTGGCGCATGGGCGAGGATTTGATCGGCGACCTGGTCGATGATACGGACATTGGTCTCGAGCACGTCTGAACGCGACATGCCGGGTTTGCGCGGGATCCCGGCGGTCACGACCACCAGATCCGATCCGGCAATGATGGCCGGGTCATTGCTGCCCGACAGGCGCACGTCGAACTCGAAAAACGGCGCCGTCTGGTCGATGTCGAGCGCAATGCCCTCGGGCACGTCCTCGCGCACGTCGTAGAGCGCAATCTCGCGGCACAGTTCCTGTTCTGCCAGGATCTGCGCCGTTGTCTCACCAACTCTGCCGGCACCGACGATACTGATCTTCTGCATGGTGGGTCTCCTGTGGTGTGTTCTGGTTGGTATAGACCGCGCGGCCACTCGGTTCCATGTGCCCGGCGATCTGGGGACTTCGCGCGGGGACCTGCCTCGGGGGACACGTCGGCCCCCGGCCACGCGAGCCACTGGTAACGAGACGCGCGGTCGCGGCGCGAAGGGCATGCGACGGAAACATCGGACCGCGACGCCCGGCTGCTCAGAGCATGGACTTCGCGCGCGGATGCCAGCATGCCCTCACGGGTCAGGTCGCGCAACGTCCCGACGGCCGTGTTGTGCATCGGCTGGTCGCGAGACAAGGCAGGCAGGTCCAACAGCCTACCGCGTGCCGTCGGGAAATAGGGCGGGACGGCGCGGTGTTCAGGATCGACGCCGCACAGGTCGAGGGTGATCTTCATCAAGGGGCCGACGAGTCCCCGCCGGTGCCTGACGCACCGCTGCCTTGCCCCCTCACCGGCAGACCGGGCAGCGCGCCGATATCACACGGACCACGCACCGCGCCGGCCTGTCCTGGCATTGCAACCCGGCGTGGCGTCGTCGTGAAACAGTCGGTGGGAGCTTCGCAAACGCGGGGGCACCGCACTGGCCGGGTAACGCCGCGCGTGGGACAGAGACGAAGAGGCGGGTCCCCTCGCCACGAGCCTTCCGACAAGGGATGCCCGTATCGTACGGGGGCGGTGACCCGTGGTCGTTGAGCAGCTTGCGTCACGCCCATTGCGGCCGACAGCCGTTTTTAGGCCTGAGGTTCGAGGAGCCCGCGACGCCCTGTCGGATGCTGTCAGCGGCAACGCACCGACCTCAAGGTCCGGGGCCCGGCCATGCGCGGGCCCGAACCGGCGCCCTACCGCGGACGATTGGCG
>JAXGTD010000089.1:0-18359 GCA_040775095.1 Chromatiaceae bacterium
CGCTTCGCCGCGGCCGTGCCCGGCGATGTCATGAAGCCTTTGATCGGCGGGGTGATCCTGGCCATGGTGCTGATCTCCGTGGCGAAGAAGGCCGCCCCCGCGCTGTTCGATCCCAGGCATCTGTCGCCGCGGCGCCTGCTGGTCGGCTCGCTGCTGATGGTGCCGGCGGCCTTTTACTCGGGCTGGATCTCCGCCGGCAGTGGTGTGTTCACCACGTTCATCTACCTCTGGCTGCTGCGCTACGACCAGCTCCACGCGACGGCGATGACGCTCTCGGCCAACGGCATCTTCTGGAACGGCGTGGGCGCCCTGGCGCACGTCTTCATGGGCCACGTGATCTGGCCCCTGGCGCCCGGGCTGATCCTCGGCGCGTTGCTCGGCAGCTACCTCGGCGCCAGTCTCGCGATCCGCAAGGGCAACCGGTTCCTACGCATCATGTTCTTGGGCACCGCGGCGACGACTGGCCTGATCCTGCTCTATCCCTGGCTCCGGCAGGCGCTGTTCTGAGGCCGCGGCTCGTCCCCGGCAGGCGGTGCCAGGGAACCGCCAACCTGAAGCGTCCCCCGTCTGGATCAGGGATGCCCTGGTGGTCTTCGAACCCGCCAGGCGCTTGAAAAGGCCGCGCTTCGTGAGTCGCGTCTCACACGAAGCGCGGCGCGATCCGGGCCAGGGATGGATCTAGCCCTTGGTGGCAAGCCGATGCTCGAAGTGACTCACCAGCCGTGAGCGCAGGTTCTTCTCCTTGTGCTTGGCGGCGGCGAGCAGGCGCTTCTCGGCGACCTCGATGAGGGTCTCCTGGGCCCCCTTCGCGTTGTCCTGTGGCGTGCGCTGGATGTAGCTGCCGTCGGATTGCATGTCCCAGGCCGAGCGCGTATCGGCGAACTGCACGTCGAGGATCAGCCGCAGCTCCTGGCGCAGCTCCGGGCTCTCGATCGGGGTGTGCACCTCGACGCGGCTCTCGAGGTTGCGGCGCATCATATCCGCCGAACCGATGTAGTACTCCTCGTCGCCACCGTTTCTGAAGTAGAGGATGCGGGCGTGCTCCAGGAAACGCCCGACGATGCTGACCACGCGTGCATTCTCGGACAGGCCCGGCAGCCCCGGACGGAAGCGACAGGTGTCGCGCACGATCAGATCGACCCGCACGCCGGCGCGGCTCGCCTTGTAGAGCGCGCGGGTGATGTCCGGATCCTCCAGCGCGTTCATCTTCATCTGGACCAGGCCGCCGCCGGCGCGTCGGTGCAGATCGATCTCTCGCTGAATCTTGCTCAGGATGCTGCGCTTGAGGGTGTAGGGCGCGGCGAGGATCTTGCGGTAGCTCGGCGGCGGGGAATAGCCGGTGAGGTAGTTGAACAGCTCTGTCAGGTCCTGACCGATGTCCTCGTCGCAACCGAACATGCCAAGGTCGGTGTAGAGCTTCGCGGTGCCGCCGTGATAATTGCCGGTGCCAATGTGATAGTAGCGGCGCAGCTGGGAGTAATCGCGGCGCACCACGAAAATCAGCTTGCTGTGGGTCTTCAGACCCAGCACGCCGTAGGTGACGTGGATGCCTTCGGACTCCAGCCGCCGGGCCCAGCCGATGTTCGCGGCCTCGTCGAAGCGCGCCTGCAGCTCCACCAGCACCGCCACCTGCTTGCCGTTTTGCGCGGCCTTGACCAGCGAGTCGAGGATGGCGCCGCCGGAGGTGCGGTACAGCGTCATCTTGATGGCGAGCACCTTTGGATCCTTGGCCGCCGTGGACAGGAAACGCTCCACCGTCGTGGCGAACGACTCATAGGGGTGCTGCAGCAGCAGCGGTCCGCCCTCGCGGATGATATGGAAGATGTTGCGCCGGTCATTGCCCAGGAGCGGGTGGTCACCGGGTCGGTGGGGCTTGTCGTGGAGCTCGGGGATATCCAGCGACGCGAGCTCGAAGAGGTCGCGCATGGCCATCATGGCCTCGACCTCGTAGACGTCTTCGGCCTCGTTGAGGCCCAGCTCGGCCGCCAGCATGCCGCGATGAACCGGGGACATGCCTGCCTGCACCTCGAGGCGCACGATGGGGGCGAAGTGACGCTCGCGCAGCTCCGTCTCGATCATCTCGAGCAGGTCGTTGGCAGCCTCGGCGTCGGGAACGACGATGGCGTTGCGCGATACGCGGAACAGCTCACAGCTCTCGATCTCCATGCCGGGAAACAGCATGTCGAGATTGTTGACGATGAGGTCATCGAGCGTGACGAAGGTGTTGGTGCTCTCCACCTGGATCAGGCGCTTGGAGACATCCTTGCTGACCGGGACCTTCACGCGCGCCATGTAGGACTCGCCGCTTCCGGGATAGCGCAGCTTGACGAGCAGGTTCAGCGCCAGGTTCGAGATGAACGGGAACGGGTGCGCCGGATCCATCGCCAGCGGTGTGATCATTGGAAAGATGTCGGTGCGGAAGCGCTCGCGCAACTGCTCGCGCTCTTCGCGCGGAAGATCGGCGAGCGTTACCAGCCGGATGTCGTAGTCGGCAAGGGCCTGCATCAGCTCGTTGAAGATGCGCTCCTGATCCGTTTGCATCTCGCCGATGACGGCCCGGCAGGCGCTGATCTGCTGGATCGGCGTGCGCCCATCGACGGTTGGGACATGCACGCCGGCGGCGATCTGCTGTTTCAGCCCGCCCATACGCTTCATGAAGAACTCGTCGAGATTGCTGCTGACGATGGCGAGGAACTTGACGCGCTCCAGCAGTGGAGTGCGGGGGTCGTCGGCCTCGTGCAACACGCGACGGTTGAACGACAGCCAGGTCAGCTCGCGGTTCAGGTACAGCTCGGGGTTCTCTAGATCAACCTCATCGGCAGGCGGCGCGGACTCCGCGACGACGCCGATGTCGGTCACGTCTTCATCCAGGATGGCTTGGTTTTGATCGTCGTTCATCGATTCCTCCCACGGACTACGGGCACCGGCTGGTTCATTGCCCTATCCTAGCAACCTCCAGTCGTTGTTGTATTGCTAATCATACGGGAATCTGATTTGACCCCGCGTCGGCCTGCCAATAAGTTGATCAGCCGACCCTCGCGTTCAATCGCGGCGGCATGGTGTCGTCGGGCGCCGTCGGTTTCGGGACCCGCCCGCGGAGGCGACGATCGTGATGGGTATGCCAACCGATATGCCGCGGAACGCGGGCGAGACTGATCGCTGGTTCGGCGCGTTCTGGCGCCATCTGGCGCAGACCCGCCTCGCGCCTTGGGTCGAGCCACTCGAGCACCTCGGTGCGGCGCGGATGGATCCCGCTGCACACGGTGATTTGCCCCGCTGGATGGGCGCGCTCGAGCGATTGCCGCCGGTACCCCGCCGCGGCGTTGAGCTCGGCGCGCCATGCGTCGGTGTTGGTTCCGGGTCTGAGCCGGCGCGATCGCCTGTGCAGCTCAACTCGGCGTGGCACGAACAGTTACGCCAGTTGCTGGATGTGTTCCATCCCTGGCGCAAGGGGCCATTTTGTCTGCACGGCCTACGGATCGATGCCGAATGGCGGTCTGACTGGAAATGGGCGCGTCTGGCCGAGGCCATCGCGCCCCTGAGTGGCCGCTTGGTGCTCGATGTCGGCTGCGGTAATGGCTACTACGGTTATCGCGCCCTGGGAGCCGGTGCGCGCCTGGTCATGGGTATCGATCCGTCGCTACGGTTCGTGATGCAATTCTTGGCCGTCAATCGGTTTATCGGGGCCGAGCACTTGGCGGTGCTGCCGCTCGCCGACGATGATCTCCCCGCGGACATGAGCGGCTTTGACACCCTGTTCTCGATGGGGGTGCTCTATCACCGGCGCGACGCCATGCGGCATCTGGCTCGCCTGCGCGACCTGTTGCGTCCCGGGGGCGAGCTGGTGCTTGAGACGCTGATCCTGGCGGGCGACGGGCGACGGGTGCTGGCGCCGCCCGGGCGTTATGCGAAGATGCGAAACGTGTATGCAATTCCGACCCTGGAGCGTCTTCGCGATCAGTTGGCAGCGTGCGGGTTGCGGCGCATCCGGACCATCGACCAGACCTGGACGACGGTCGCTGAACAGCGCGCGACGCCCTGGATGCGGTTCCAGTCCCTCCGCGACTTCCTCGATCCCGCGGACCCGCGTCGCACCGTGGAGGGGCATCCCGCGCCCTGCCGCGCGATCCTGCTGGCGGAGCGCTAGTACCCCTAGGCAAACCGACGCGTATCATCCGCGGTTGCAGCGGAACGGGTTCACGTGTTGAATGTGCCCGCGCCCGCATCGGGAGCGACGGCACCGGCATCCTCGGGCCGGGTGTACGATGCGCCGAGGCGGATGTCACGCGATACGCGGTCGGTTTCGTCGGACCGGGTCTGTGTGCCGCCGACCGGCGCGGTCGTGCCGAAAGGGTCAGATGGCTACGTGGGGGAACGCGACATGATTTCGAAGTGGCTGGAGGATTTCTTGAAGCAGGACTCCGCCGGCGGCATGGTGCTGGTTGCCGCCGCCGCGCTGGCCATGATCACCGCGAATTCCCCGCTCGAGCCCTATTACGCTCAGCTCCTGAAGATGCCTTTGGCCGTCCAGGTTGGCGCGCTGATCATCGACAAGCCGTTGTTGCTCTGGATCAACGACGGCCTGATGGCCGTCTTCTTTATGCTGGTGGCACTCGAGGTCAAGCGCGAGATCCTCGAGGGCGAGCTATCGAATGCGTCGCAGATCGTGCTGCCCGCGGTCGGGGCCGTTGGCGGGATGCTCGTCCCAGCCCTCATCTACGTTTGGTTCAACCACGGCGACTCGGCGGCGATGAGCGGCTGGGCGGTCCCGACCGCCACGGATATCGCCTTCGCGCTCGGCGTGTTGGCCCTGCTCGGCCGGCGGGTGCCGCTCTCGCTGCGCGTGTTCCTGTTGGCGTTGGCCATCTTCGACGATATGGGCGCGATCGTGATCATCGCCCTGTTCTACTCGTCGGACCTCTCGATGAGCAGCCTGATTGCCGCCGTAACCTTTACGGTCGTGCTGGTCGGCGTCAACCTGTTTGGCGTCGCGAGGCTGGCCGTGTATGTGTTGCTCGGGATCGCGCTGTGGATCTCGGTGCTCAAGTCTGGCGTACACGCGACCCTGGCGGGGGTCGCGATCGGCTTCGCGATCCCGTTGCGTACGAGGGGCAGGCCGGACTCGTCGCCGCTGCGCGAGGTCGAGCATGCGTTGCATCCGTGGGTGGCCTTCGCGATCGTTCCCATCTTTGCGTTCGCCAACGCGGGCGTGTCCTTGCAGGGGCTGTCACTGGACGTGATCACGGCCCCCGTACCGATGGGCATCGTTGGCGGGCTCTTCATTGGCAAGCAGCTCGGGATCATGCTGTTTTGTGGGGTAATCATTCTGCTCGGCTGGGCTCGGCTGCCGGAGGGCTCTACCTGGCTCGGGTTCTACGGGGTCGCGACCCTATGTGGTATTGGCTTCACGATGAGCCTGTTCATCGCGTCGCTCGCGTTCGAGCACGGTCCGACTCAGTCGCTGATCGCGGCCGACCGGCTTGGCATCCTGCTTGGCTCGGCGCTGTCCGCGGTGTTCGGATACATCCTGCTGCGCTTCACTTCGCGGCCGGCGGGTGCCGGCTGACGCGCGGCGCCGATTCTGGTCGCTGAGGTCTGTCCGCCACCGCCGGTCCTCGCCGCGATGCCGGTTTCGGTTGCTGACCGCCCGCGCGCTTTGCAACAGCGGTCGGTGGGTTGTGGCCGGCGCCCTGATTGCCGGACACCCGGATGCCTGTTCGCACGGCCCGGATGGCGTGCGCGAGAGGCGTTCGGCGGGTGCGCAATCCGCTCTATGGGCCGGATCGCGTTGCGCTCGCCGCATCCCGACCAGATGACCGGCCGGCGGAACGATCTTCGCGCGACTCTGCCCAATCGAACGGTCCCAGACCACCGAGCCGTTGGCGGCGCGGGGCGGGTTGGCGAACCCTGATCCGACCCCCCGGTTGCGCGTTGTCGTTGCCTTGCACGGCGCCCCCGCGGACACTGGACCGCCGTTTTCAACCCACATCCCGGGATGCTTCGTGTGACCAAGGTCTTCAAGATCGTACTGCCTGTCCTGATCATCGCCGTCGGTGTTGGTGTCTTCAAGGTGTTGAAGGCGACCCGACCCGAGCAGGCGCCACCGCGGGTTCAGGAGCGTGTGTGGCGGGTCGAGGTGGAGCGGGTGCAGCCGCGGGTGCTGGCGCCGGAGCTGGCGCTCTATGGCCGGGTCGAGACCCCTGACCTGCTCAAGGCCGCCGCGTCCGCCTCCGCCTGGGTCACCGAGGTTGCGGTGCGCGATGGCGAGCGGGTCACCAAAGGCCAGGTGCTGGTGCGGCTCGACGAGCGCGACTTCCTGCCGCGTATCGCCCAGAGCGAGGCCGAGGTTGCCGATCTCAGGGCGCAGATCGAGAGTGAGCAGAACCGCTACGAGTCCGACCAGCTGGCGCTGGAACAGGAGAAACAGCTCCTCGCGCTCGCCGGTGACGGCGTCGAGCGTCAGCAGCGGCTCAAGACACAGAAGGTTGGCGCCGAGCAGGCCCTCGACGAGGCCGAGCAGGCCCAGGCCCAGCAGGCCTTGGCGGTGAGCAACCGTGAGATGAGCATCGCCGACCATCCCTCGCGCATGCGCGCCCTGGAGGCCCGACTGGCGAGCGCGCAGGCGCGGCTGCAGGACCTGCAGCTGGAGTACGAACGGGCGACCGTGCGGGCGCCCTACGACGGCCTTGTCACCGGTGTCGATGTCACGGTTGGCGACCAAGTGTCGCGCGGCACCGTGCTGGTGCGGATGTACGCCCTCGGCAGTCTGCAGGTGCGGGCGCGTATTCCGGCGCCATACCAGGGTGAGCTGATCGAGGCGCTGAAGGGTGGTGCGCCGATGCCGGCGACCGTCGATGTCGCGGGCCAGGCGCTGCGTCTGCGCCTGGACCGGCTCGCGGGTGAGGCCGACCCGAGCGGCGTCGATGGTCTTTTCCGTGTGCTGGATGGGGCCGATCTGCTCCGCTACGGCCAGATGGTCACGCTGCGCCTGCAGCGTCCGCCGCGTGAGGGGAGCGTGCCCGTGCCGTTTCAGTCCGTTTACGGCGGCGATCGCCTGTACAAGCTCGTGGACGGCCGTATGGTCGGCGTCGACGTCGAGAGCCTGGGCGGGCACATCGGCGAGGATGGCGCGGAGCGGCTGCTGGTGCGCTCGCCGCGGCTCACCGCGGGTGACCTGATCGTGACCACCCATATGCCCAATGCCGTCGACGGACTGCGGGTCGAGACCGTTACCGCCGCCGCTGCCCTTGGCGACCCGAGTGCCACGGAAACCACCGCGGAGGCGCGGGTTCAGTGACCGGGGTCAGGGGCCACCGCGAGGATCTCATCGGGCTGTTCGCCCACCATAAGGTCGCCGCCAATCTGCTGATGATCATCATGATCATGAGCGGCGCCTTTGCGTTGGATCGGCTCAACGTCCAGTTCTTTCCCACGTTCGATCTGGACATCGTCAGCGTGCGCGTGGTCTGGTCCGGTGCCAGTGCCGAGGACGTCGAGGACGGCATTACCAATCCGCTCGAGCAGCGTCTGCGCACCGTCGATGGCCTCGACAAGATGACGTCGACGTCCAGCCAGGGCGTGTCCTCCATCACCATGGAATTCGAGGAAGGCACCGACTCGCTGCTGGCCCTCGACCAGGTACGGCGCTTCGTCGACGAGTTTCGCAACTTCCCGCAGGACGCGGAGAAGCCCCAGGTGGCCCTGGTCACCCGTTACGAGCAGGTCGCGCGCCTGCTGCTGACCGGGTTGAGCGAACCGGCGGAGATTCGCCGGCTGGCGCGCCGCTTCGAGACCGAGTTGCTCGCCCGTGGTATCGACAAGGTCGACATCACCGGGCTGCCCGAGGAGGAGATCCAGATCCAGGTCGACAACGACCGGCTGCAGCAGCTCGGGCTCGGACTGGACGATATCGGCCGGCGTGTGGCCGACTTCAGCCGCGACCTGCCCGCCGGGGCCGTGGGCCGTGGCGAGGGTGCGCGCGAGCTGCGCAGCCTTGGCAAGCGCCGCGACGCGCTGGAGTTCGCCAGTATCCCGATCAAGACCGAGGCGCAGTTGCGCGTCGATCTGGGTGATATCGCCGTCATCGAGCGTCGCCCCGGCGACGGCGAGGTGGCGCTCACCCTCGGCGGCGAGCCGACGGTGGAGATGGTGCTGCAGCGCGCCGAGAAGGGCGATACGCTCAAGGCCGCCAAGATCCTCGAGGATTGGCTCGCGGACACCCGCCCGACGCTGCCGCCGGGTGTCGAGCTGACCGTTTACGACGCCTCCTGGGAGCTGGTGCGCGACCGCATCATGCTGCTGGTCCGAAACGGGGCGAGCGGGTTGGTCCTGGTGGTCGCGATCCTGTACCTGTTTCTCACCGGCCGGGTCGCGTTCTGGGTGGCCTGGGGGATCCCGGTGTCGTTCGCCGCGACGCTGTTCATCCTGTACCTGACCGGCGGCAGCATCAATATGATCAGCCTGTTCGCGTTGATCATGGCGCTGGGCATCATCGTCGACGATGCGATCGTCGTGGGCGAGGACGCGATGGCCCACTATCAAATGGGCGAGGATCCCCTGCTCGCCGCCGAGGGGGGCGCCCGGCGTATGCTGGCACCGGTGATCGCCTCGTCGATGACCACGGTCGCCGCCTTCCTGCCGTTGATGCTCGTGGGCGGGCGGATCGGCAATATCCTCGGTGCGATCCCGGTGGTCATCATCTGCGTGATCCTGGCCTCCCTGGTGGAGAGCTTCCTGGTCCTGCCCGGGCATCTGCGGCATGCCTTCGTGCATTCACACAAGGTGACTGCCGGTTCCCTGCGCGGGCGCCTCGACCGCGGCTTCGACTGGTTCCGTGATCGCGTATTCCGGCCCGTCGCCGCGGGCGCGATCCGGCACCGTTTCACCACCGTCGCGGTGGCCGTGGCGCTGCTGATCGTCACCATCGGCCTGGTTGCCGGTGGGCGGCTGAGCTTCGTGTTCTTCCCGACGCCCGAGCCACAGGTCGTGTATGCGAACGCCACCTTCGTTGCCGGCACGCCACGTGCCCGGGTGGACGCATTCCTCGGGCATCTCGAGCAGACCCTGTACGAGACAGAACGCGCGTTCGACAAGGGGCGGTTGATCAATCTCGTCGTCACCTCCCATGGCGCGAAGACCGGCGAGCGCGCCAGTGCCAGTGCCGACCAGCTCGGTGGGCTGCAGATCGAGCTCACCGAGCCCGATGCCCGCCAAGTGCGCAACACCGACCTGATCCGGGCCTGGCGTGAGCGCATCGCGATGCCGGCCGGGCTCGAGAGCCTGAACATCACCTCGCGCCGCGTCGGTCCGCCCGGGCGTGACCTGACCATCCGCCTCACCGGCGCCGACGCGGATGCGCTCAAGGCCGCGGCGCTCGAGCTCTCGGAAGCGCTGGGCGGGATCGAGGGCGTGCTCGAGGTCGAGGACGACATGGCCTACGGGCGCGAGCAGTTGATCTACTCGCTGACCCCGGTGGGCGAGGCGCTGGGCCTGACCGTCGCCGGTCTTGGTCAGCAATTGCGCACCGCCTTCGATGGTCAGCTGGTGCAGATCTTCCAGGATGGATCCGACGAGGTCGAGGTCCGGGTCAAGCTTCCGGAGGCGGAACGGGCGCAGCTGAGCAGCCTTTACCGGCTCAATGTGCGCACGCCAGGGGGCGCCTCGGTGCCCCTCGCGTCGGTTGCGCAATGGCGCTCTCAGCGCGGGTTCGAGGTGCTGCGTCATGCCGACGGCCAGCTCGCGGTGGAGGTGACCGCCGATGTCGACAGCACGGTCAACAATACCGACCGCATCATCGCGGCGCTGGAGGCACCGGACGGCCCACTCCAGCAACTGCGGCTCGACTACGGGATCGACCATTCCTTCGAGGGGCGCTCCGCCGATCAACGCGACACCCTCTCAGACATGCGCAAGGGCCTGATTCTCGGTCTGATCCTGATCTACCTGATCCTGGCCTGGGTGTTCGCGTCGTATGGCTGGCCGCTGGTGGTCATGGCCGTGATCCCCTTCGGCCTCACCGGGGCGTTGATCGGTCACTGGGTGATGGGGATCGACATGACCATCCTGTCGCTGTTTGGCATGTTTGGCCTCTCGGGCATCGTCGTGAACGACTCGATCATCCTGGTCAGCTTCTACAAACAGCTGCGCGGCACGGGCGTGTCGGTCACCGATGCGCTGGTGGACGCCGCCTGCCTGCGCCTGCGCGCCGTGCTGCTCACCTCGCTGACGACCATCGCGGGTCTGATGCCGCTGCTGTTCGAGAAGTCCTTCCAGGCGCAGTTCCTGATCCCGATGGCCACCTCGATCGCCTTCGGGCTGGCCTTCTCCACGCTGTTGGTGCTGCTCGTCATCCCGTCGCTGCTGTCGCTGCATGAGAGCGCGCATGCCCGCCTGCGCCGGCTGTTCGGGCGCGAGGCGGAGCCCGAGTCGATCTCTGACGCGCGGGCGGAGAAGGGCACGACCTGAGAGATGGCTCGCATCGACGTCCCCGGCGCGGGTCCGCGAGAGCGGGCCAGGCCCGTCATCGCAAGCCACTGAAGAGCGCACGACGGGAAGCCCTTTTTCCCGGGATGCGGCGGCAATTGCCATTTCGCGCGGACAAGCACGACCGGGTCGGGGCAGAATCGGCGTACCGGACCGGGGCTCGGTCCGTCCTGTCGACAATCCGCAAGGGAGGCCTCCTGGCATGAGCGCGTCTTTGTCCCCGCGTTTGCGGTGGTGGTTGTCCGTGTTGTTCTTGACCCTGTCCCCGGGCGCGCTCGCGCTGGCGGCGCCGGGGTCCGCTCCGGCACCGGCTTCAGCGCCGGCCCTGGCCTCGGGCCCGGGACAGGCCAGGATCGACTGGGTCACGAGCGAGGGCGGCGCGGGGCCGCGCGTGCAGCTGTACTTTTTTTGGTCGAAGCGCTGTCCGCACTGCCGCAAGGCACTGCCGTTTGTCGACGGGCTGGACAAGGAGCTCGACTGGCTCGATGTCCATACCTACGAGATCACCTCCAGCCGCGCCAATGTGGCCCGCTACATCGAGATGGCCGGGAAGCTCGGCCACGACGCGCGCGCGGTGCCGGCCTTTTTTATCTGCGAACGCATGCTCACCGGCTACGACAGCCCCGATGGCATCGGCGCACAGATCCGCAAGCTCGCGCAGCTGTGCCGGCCACTGCCGGCCGGGGGTGGCGCGCGGGCGGCGACCGTCGCCGGCGTTGGTGGCGCCGCGGCCCCGGCCATCGGCGATGCCTCCGCGGCGGCCGATGCCGAGTCGCGGCTCAGCATCCCGATGCTCGGCGAGATCGACGCCCGGGCGATGTCGCTGCCGTTGTTCACGCTGCTGATCGCCGGACTGGATGCGTTCAATCCCTGTGCCTTCTTCGTGCTGCTGTTTCTGCTCAGCCTGATGGTCCATGCCCGCAGCCGCGCGCGCATGCTCCTGGTCGGTGGGACCTTCGTGTTCTTCTCGGGGCTGGTCTATTTCCTGTTCATGGCCGCCTGGCTGAATCTGTTCTTGGTGGTCGGCGGGGCGCCGGTGGTGACGCTGATCGCGGGGCTGGTCGCGGTGCTCATCGGCGTGCTGAACGTCAAAGACTTCTTCTGGTTTCAGCACGGCCCCAGTCTCGCGATCCCGGAAGGTGCGAAACCCGGCCTGTTCCGGCGGGTGCGCGGGCTCATCAGCGCCGAGAGCCTGGGTACGATGCTCATCGGCACCGTCGCGTTGGCCTTGGCCGCGAACAGCTATGAGCTGCTCTGCACGGCCGGTTTCCCGATGGTCTACACCCGGGTACTCACGCTAAACGCCCTGTCGGGCTGGGGTTATTACGGCTGGCTGCTGCTGTATAACCTGATCTACGTGTTGCCGCTGCTGGCAATCGTGTTGGCGTTCACCTTCACGCTCGGCGCGCGCAAGCTCAGCGAGCACCAAGGCCGGGTGTTGAAGCTGCTCTCCGGCACAATGATGCTCGGCCTGGGCCTGGTGATGTTGTTCGCGCCGTTGTGGCTGAACAGTCCCTGGGTGGGGGTCGGCCTGCTGCTGCTCGCCGCGGCCGTGACGCTGGTTGCAATGTGGCTGACCCGCGGCGCTGATGCCCGGCAGGAATCGACCTGACGTCTGTTATTTGAACAGCTCGTCGGCGGCCCGGCGCAGGTCCTGCGTCGGCGTCGTCGTGCCGGCCGGGGTCCGGGTCGGCTCGAAGAACGGACAGAAATTGGCGCGGTCCTTGGCCGCGACCGGCTCCGCCATCGGCTCGACGCAGTCGTTGGGTCGGCCACGGGCAAAGAAACGACAGTTCAGGCAGACCCGTGTCGGCTTGGAGCAGCCCAGGCAGGCGGTCTCGCGGCCATAGTCCGCCCTGGTCAGGTCGCGCCCGCAATGCCAGCAGCGGCCAATGATGTCCAGGCTCATGATCGCTCCTCCCGGTCGCGCGCGGACCGGTCTCGTTTGGGGGGTGCGCCGATCGACACGGGGATCATAGCCCCGCCGCTCGTGGGTTGTCAGCGCCCGGCGGGGTCGGTCGCCCTGGATACGCGACCGTGACCGGCCAACAATGGCCAATCCGCAATGGCCAACCAACCGCGCGGGAGGCCCGGTGCCTCCTCGCAAACGGCGCTGTCGCGCCAGGGAGTGCCCGTGTTCGATCAGCCCCGCCCCACGACGGTGCTCGGTTCCGGCATCTTCGGCCTGATCCTGACCCTTGGCGTCGCCCGATTCGCCTACACCCCGATGTTGCCGTACATGCAGGCCCAGACCGGGATGGGTGATGCGCTGGCCGGCTGGCTGGCGGGGTGGAACTACCTCGGCTATCTGTCCGGCCTGCTGTTGGTGACGCGGCTGAAGAACCTGATGCGCAAGGACCGCCTCTATCGGCTCGGTCTGCTGTTGGCGGTGCTGACCACCTGGATGATGGGCCTCGGGGAGTCGTCACTGATCTGGGGCGCAAGCCGCTATCTGGCCGGCTTGAGCAGCGCGGCCGGTCTGATGCTCGGCTCTGGACTGATCCTTAACTGGCTCATCCGGCACGACCACCGCGGTGAGCTGGGCCTGCATTTCAGTGGTCTGGGGTTCGGCATCGTGGCCGGCGGTGTGCTGGTGCAGGTCAGCGCGCCCTGGCTCGACTGGCAGGGGCAGTGGCTCGCGCTCGGCACCGTCGGCGCGCTGCTGCTGATCCCGGCCTGGCTCTGGCTGCCGCGACCGGATCAGGGTACGCCGATGGAGGCGCGCCACCTGGAGGCCGGGCGTGAGCCGCCGCCGGCCTGGCTCTGGCTGCTGCAGGGGGCCTACCTCTGCGCCGGTTTCGGCTACGTCATCAATGCCACGTTCACCGTGCTGATCACCGAGCAGCAGCCGGCGCTGGCGGGGCAGGGGGGGCTCATGTGGCTGCTGGTCGGCGTCGCCGCGATTCCGGCGCCGGTGCTGTGGGATCGGGCCGCCCGGCGTGTCGGCTATCTGCGGGCGCTGCAGATCGCCTTCGTGCTGCAGATCATCGGCATCCTGTTGCCGGTGCTCAGTGACTCCCTGAGCGCCGCGGTCGCGAGTGCGCTGCTGTTTGGCGCCACCTTCATTGGCATCGTCTCCCTGGTGCTCACCATGGTCGGCGTGCGCTATCCGTCGCACCCGGCCAGCATCATGGCGCGTCTCACCCTCGGCTACGGCCTGGCCCAGATCATCGGCCCCATCGTCGCGGGCGAGATGGCCGAGATCACCGGTCGGTTCGACGGCTCTCTGCTTCTGGTCGCGGGCCTGATGGTGCTGGGCCTGCTGTGCCTGGCGGCGATGGGCCGCGTCGTGATGGCGGGCCCGGTCCCGGTCGTCGAGCCGGGAGACCGCGCTTGACCACCGCGCGCGTGGCACGGGTCGCCCGGGCCTGGCGGCGTTGGTCGGCTAAGACAGCGCTGCCGGCCTCGCCGGTTCACCCCAAACGCGACAGTCTGTAAGATGGGCAGGGCGTGGTCTGTCATCCGCCGCGCTGCAGTTCCAGTAGCGGGAGGCCAGAGGCATGTTTACCGGAATCATCCAGGCCATCGGCGAGATCGAGGGGCTGGAGCCCCGCGGCGGTGATGTCCGCGTCAGCGTCCGCGCCGGGAAGCTCGATCTGGCGTCGGCCGCGGTCGGTGACAGCATCGCCGTCAATGGCGTGTGTCTGACCGCGGTGGAGGTCGGTGGCGGGCGATTCGCCGCGGATGTCTCGCGAGAGACCCTGTCGCTGACCACCCTGGGCGGCCTCTCCCGGGGGGGGCGCGTCAACCTGGAGACCGCGTTGACGCTCTCGACCCCGCTGGGCGGTCATCTCGTGAGCGGGCATGTCGACGGTGTGGGCACCGTGCTCGAGGTCCGCGACGACGCGCGCTCGCGGCGCCTGCAGATCCACGCCCCGGGGGAGTTGGCGCGCTATATCTCGCGCAAGGGATCGATCTGCGTCGATGGCGCCAGCCTGACCGTCAACGAGGTCAAGTGCGCGGTGTTCGACCTGAACATCGTCCCGCACACCCTCACCGAGACCATCATCGGCGACTACAAGTCCGGCAGCCGGGTCAATCTCGAGGTCGACCTGATTGCCCGCTACCTGGAGCGGCTCATCCTGGGTGAGCACGCCTGCGACCACGATGTGAGCATCATCACGGAAGAGTTTTTGGCCCGCCATGGGTTTATGAAGTAGGCGAGGCATTGGGAATGGGCCGATCGCCCCCGGCCTCGGCGAGGCCACGCCGGCCGACGCGATCCTCATTGAGGTTCGCCTTCAAGGGGCACCGGCAGGAGCATAGCCGGGCCCTGTGACTGCCGGTGCGACAATGAAGGCGGGCGTCAACACAAGTCAGCCGGTATGAGATGAGGCAGAAACCGCATTGGCCAAGGACGGGAAACCCCCCGTTTTGCCGGGGGATGGTTACTCGACCCATCTACCGCCAAAGTACTCCTGGCCGCAATCGTTGAGAAGGTAGTAGCGGGGCCCGCCGCTGTTGTTGGCAACCTCGCAAGCGCACAGCGCTGTGCGCAATCGCTCGAAACGCTTCACCTGCACCTGCCGATAGAAGGACAGGAGTCCCGAGCTCAGGTGCTCCAGGGTGAACTTTTCGGACTTCATGAGACGGTACATGGACAGATCCTTTCAGTAGCTGGTTCCGAACGAAGGGTCCGTGGCGTAGGCTGGGGTGCGCAAATTGGCGATCCGGCCGCCTTGCGTCACCGGTCCGCCGCTGAAAAGCCCGCGCAGGTATTTGCTGCCGCCTTGGCCTGAGAAATGCTGATTAAGCGCCCTGGCCGTCGTCCGCGCGTTGATCGGCAGGCCATGCTCCCGGTAATGCTTGCGCATGAACACGATCACCGCCCAATGCTCGTCGTTCAGATCAATGTCTTCATTTTTCGCCAATGCCACCGACTTGGCGCGATTCCAGCGCTGGCTCGCCAGCTCTATCGCACGCTGGGCAATGCTGCTGCCTGAAGTCTCGGTCTCTAGCAGTCCTACGGTATTTTCTTTCATGTGTGCTCTGTCCTTGTAAGGCGTGTCAGCGCAGCGCTGGTTGCGCCTGTAAATACTGACTGGAATAGTCATGAATCCAACACTACGCCCTTTGATCCCAATAACAAGGCATATTTTGCTTACCGACGCGATCGGTTGCAGGGTCCTTCGTGTATATGTGCTGGCATACAGACAGCGGCAGGGGGAGGCGATACCCTGATCCCAAGGGTCGGGTAGATGGGGCCGAGGGGCAATGCCCGCCTCAATCGCGACATTACGAGGAGATCCGGTGTTTGCTCGCCCCGAATCGCTTCGCAACCTCTTCTAATCGACGCAACGAAAGCGGTCCGCAAGCCGTTGGGAGAATAGTGTGGAACCAGCGTGGAAGGTAGGAAGATCGAAGCCCTCGGGGCCTTGGCGCCGGATCTGGAGACGCCTGACACGAGCGCACCCGGGTACCAACAGGGCGCCGGGGATGCCTTTCGACGCCGAGCCGCCGCTGCGGGCGGAGTTGTTCAGCGCCGATCAGATGGAGCAGCACGGTGTGCGCCTTGGGTCCGCCCACCGCGTGCGGAGCGGGCGTGTGCCGGATCAGCTGTTGTCGCGGCTGGCCGCGAACGAGGGGGTCCTGATCGCGACCAGCCGCCGGCTGACGTCGGCGGTTGCGGCGAACGATCAGATCACCCCCGCCGGGGAATGGTTGCTCGATAACTTTCATCTCGTCGAAGAACAGATCCGTACGGCCAGGGGCCACCTGCCCAAGGGCTACAGCCGAGAGCTGCCGGCCCTGACCGAGGGCGCTTCGGCCGGGCTGCCGCGCGTGTACGACATCGCCCTGGAGACGATCGCCCACGGCGACGGACGGGTGGATCCGGACGGGCTCAACCGCTTCGTCGCCGCTTACCAGACGGTCACGCCGCTCAGACTGGGCGAGCTGTGGGCCATCCCCATCATGCTGCGTCTGGCGCTGATCGAGAATCTGCGCCGTGTCGCGATGCGTATCGCCGCCGACAGGAAGGACCTGGACTTGGCTGTTGCTTGGGTGAACAGGCTGATGGAGATCGCCCGTCAGGATCCGAAGAACCTGATCCTGATGATCGCGGACATGGCGCGATCGGATCCGCCCATGACAACCCCCTTCGTTTCGGAGCTTGCACGCCGCCTGCAGGGACACGGGCCCGCCCTGGCCATGCCGCTGACCTGGATCGAGCAGCAACTGGCCGAGTCGGGCCTGAGCATCGAGCAGCTGGTGCGCTCGGGCAACCAGCAGCAGGCCGCCGATCAGGTCTCCATCAGCAACAGCATCGGCAGTCTTCGCAATCTCGGGACGATGGACTGGCGCGCGTTCGTCGAGGCCATGAGCGTCGTCGATCAGACCCTGCGCTCAGACCCGGGCGCGGCCTACGCCGGGATGGATTTTGCCAGCCGTGACCGCTACCGCCATATCGTGGAGGAAGTCGCGAAGGCAAGCGGGCTCTCGGAGGAAGCGGTGGCGAGCCATGCCATCGAGCTGGCACACGCGGGCGCGGCCCGCCACGGGGGCAACGACAGAAGGGCGCATGTGGGCTTTTATCTGGTGGACCGTGGTCTGCCCGACCTGGAAAGGGCCAGTGGGGCGCGCTCTCGCCCGGCCGCGGCGCTCCGGCGGGCGGCGAACCGCTATCCCCTGCTGCTGTATCTGGGCACCATCGCACTGCTCACGGTTCTTCCAGCCGCAGGCCTAGTGGCAGTGGCACAGGCGGACGGCGCGGCCGACTGGGTACTGGCTCCGCTGGGCATCCTCGCCCTCGTGGCCAGCGGCCAGCTCGCAGTCGCGCTGGTAAATTGGCTGGCGACTTTGCTGGCGTCGCCTCATCCGTTGCCGCGCATGGACTTCTCCGCGGGCATCCCAACGGCATCGCGTGCCCTGGTCGTGATCCCGACCATGCTCACCACTCCGCGCAACGTCGAGCACCTGGTCGAGGCGCTGGAAGTGCGGTTCCTGGCCAATCGCGACGCGAGCCTGCACTTCGGCCTGTTGACCGATTTCGCCGATGCGGCCGAGGAGACGTTGGCCGAGGACAAGCCACTCTTGGATCTGGCGCGGGAGCGAATCGAGACCCTCAATGCCCAGTACGCGGGTGGCGGCCATGATGTCTTCTTCCTGTTTCACCGGCCGCGCCGCTGGAACCCCCACGACCGCATTTGGATGGGTTACGAGCGCAAGCGCGGCAAGCTGGCGGACCTGAACGCCCTGTTGCGGGAGGGGATCGGTAACGGAACGGGCGAAGGCTTCTCCCTGGTGGTCGGCGCGACTGCGGTCCTCGGCGGCGTGAAATACGTGATCACCCTGGACACGGATACGCAACTGCCGCGGGATGCCGCGCGCCAGCTCGTCGGTGCCATGGCGCACCCGCTGCATCGTCCCCTCTACGATGCGGACCTGGAACGGGTGCAAACGGGCTACGGCATCCTTCAGCCGCGCGTGGGCGCCAGTCTGTCCGGCACCAGCCAGTCACGATATGCGCGCCTGTTCGGGGGTGAGCCGGGCATCGACCCTTACACCCGTGCCGTCTCCGATGTCTATCAGGACCTGTTCCGGGAGGGCTCGTTCATCGGCAAGGGAATCTACGACGTCGACGCGTTCGAACAGGCACTCAAGGGGCGCTTTCCCGAGAACCGGATCCTCAGCCACGATCTGCTGGAAGGCTGTTACGCCCGCTCGGGATTGCTGAGCGACGTGGAGCTGCACGAGGAATACCCGGCCCGCTACGGCGCCGACGTCAACCGCCGCTACCGCTGGATCCGTGGCGACTGGCAGCTCGCGGGCTGGCTGCTCCCCCGGGTACCCGGGCCAGATGGGCGGCGCCGACGAAACCCGCTCTCCGCGCTCTCGCGCTGGAAGCTACTCGACAATCTGCGTCGCAGCCTGGTGCC
>JAXGTD010000090.1:0-18217 GCA_040775095.1 Chromatiaceae bacterium
GGAACCCAGCTCACGGGAGAATTGAATGCGGATCAAGACACAGATCGCGACCCTGGTCGCGGTGACCGTCGTATCGGTGCTGGTTACGGGCGCCGTCGCGGGCTTCGCGACCCATCTGGTCGCCGAAGCGATGCGCGGGCATCGCCCGATCCACCCGTTGATCGAGAACATCACCACACTGAGCACGCTCTCTGGAGACTGGTTCCGCCGCCCCGGTGAACGCATCCAACAACCGTGGCACCTGGCCGCCACCGCGCTCGTTGACGACCTGGTACCCGCGCTGCAGGGGCAGGGCCAGCTCACCCAACAAACCGGTGACGAGCTTTTGCGCGACCTGCACGGGGCCCACGACGCCTTTCACGAGGCCGTCACGCGCTTCGGCGAGAGCGGCAACCTCGACGATCCGTACTTCGAGATGATCAACGACCGCGTCAATCGACACCTCCAGCAGGCAATCAGCACCGTATACAGCGCATCACAGATCACCTTCGACCGGGTCGCGCAAGACGTGCGCAGGTCCTACCTGCTGGTCGCCGGGGTCGTCGCGGCCGCGGTGCTGGTCAGCATCCTGGCTGGATTCTTCGTCGCACAACGCGTGACGCGGCGCCTGCGCGCACCGATGAGCGCGGTCGCATCGGCCGCCGCGGAGATGGCGGCCGCCGCCGAGCAGCAGCATCGCATCGCGATCCAACAGGCGGCATCGCTCAGCCAGACGACCAGCACCATGGACGAGCTCGCCACATCGGCGCGGCGCTCCAACGAGCAGGCCACGACGTCGCTGGCGACGCTCGAGACGCTTGGCGCCGAGGCCCAGGACGGTGGGGAGCGTGCCGACGAGATGCTCCGCGAGATGGCGCGCCTGACGACGGAAGTGGGGGCGATCGACACCCAGATCCGACGCGTCAGCGAGCAGAGCACCCAGATCGACACGGTCACCCTCGATGTCGCCGACCTCGCCGCCCAGACCAACCTGCTGGCATTGAACGCCGCGGTGGAGGCGGTGCGGGCCGGCGAGCACGGCCGGGGCTTCTCGGTGGTCGCCGAGGAGATCCGCAAGCTGGCCGACGAGAGCAAGAGGTCCGCCGCCCGCATCCGGGCACTGGTCGCCGAGACACGGAAGGACGCCGAGGCGACTGTCGATGTCACCGAGGGCGGCATCAAGACCCTGCAGCACGCGGTCGAGGTGGTCGAGGGCTCCGGTGCGCTGTTCAAGCGGGTGCTGGCCGCGTTCGAGGGGATTGGCGAGCGGATGCAGCAGATCGCGTTGACGACGATGCAGCAGTCGCAGGCGATCGAGGAGGCGGTCACGGCGACGGAGACCATCAACGTCGGGGCACGCGAGGCCGTGACGGCGCTGGACCAGACCAAACGGGGCATCGAACAGCTACGCGACGTCGCCGAGCAGGCCAAGGCGATGGTCTAGGAGACTGTCCGACTCAGGTTCTCGACGCGCTCGTACGTGAAATCGCGCGATTTCGCCGAACGGAAAAACCGGTGCGTTGCACGTAGCGCGCCGATATTGGCCAATTATTGACCAAGGCTCATGCCTTTTCGGGGTATTGCGACCTAGATCAGACAGCCTTCTCGGAAAGAGGGTCCGGCACGCCGCCGCCCAATCCGCGTCATTCTGGTGGACGACTCGCCGCTGACCCTGCGGCTGCTGCAGCGCGGGCTGTCGGGCTTCGACGACATCGAGCTGGTCGGCACCGCGGCCGCTGGCCTCGACGCCCCCGGGCTCATCGCGCGAGCCCATCCCGACGTGATCTGTACCGACCTGCACATGCCCGGGCTGGATGGACTGGGCCTGGTGCGACGGGTCATGGCAACGACGCCAACGCCGATCATCGTCGTCAGCGTCGCCGTGACGGCGGACTACAACGATCCCGCAGGGCACTGTTTCGAGCTGCTTCGCGCGCGCACCGTCGACCTGTTCCTGAAGCCCCGCGCCGGATTTGCCGAGGGCGTATCGGAGGCCTACGCCGCGCTCGCGCGCAGGATGCGCGTGGCCGCGGATGTCTCGGTGTTCCGCCGTGCGCCAGGGGCCCGCACCACCCCGCCCGCGTCTTCCACCGGCAAAGGGACCCACGGGAGGCAGACACTGGCGCACCCGATCGACACTATCGCCATTGGCGCCTCCACCGGCGGACCGATGGCGCTGATGGAGATCGACTCGGCCCTGCCGGCCACGTTGCCGGTACCGCTGGTGGCGGTGCAGCATATCGCGATCGGTTTCCTCGACGGTCTGGTCGCCTGGCTCGACGCCGAGGCCGCCATTCGCGTGGAGGTCGCCAGCCCATTCGAGGCGGCCCGCCCGGGCAGCTTGCATGTTGCCCCCGAGGGGAGCCACCTGGCGCTGGACGCCAGTCACCGCGATGTCCGGTCGGACGGTCCCCAGCGTGGTGGCGGACATCGCCCCTCGGTGGATATGCTCTTCGAGAGCGTCGCGCAACAGTACGGGCCGCGCTGCCTCGCGGTGCTGCTCAGCGGGATGGGCCGCGACGGCGCGACCGGCATGGGCGCGGTGCGTCGCCCCGGGGGTATCACCGTCGCCCAGGACGAGGCCAGCAGCCTGGTGTTCGGCATGCCCGGCCCCGCCACACATCACTCGCGGCTGATCCCGCCGACGGTTGCACGCACGTCGATACAGTCGTCCCCGCCCATCTCCAGTTCCCGGCAGACGCGGGGGCGCCGGGAATAGATCCGGCAGCGCAGGCTGTCGCGATCCAGCGCCGCGCACCAGCCGTCATCGCAGCGCGCCATCACCCGCGCCCCCCACGCGTCGGTTGCCGTCAGGTGCGGCGGGATCCCCCTGTCGTCGAGCAACAACACCTCGAGGCGGCAACAGCAGGCGGCGCAGCGCTCGCAGTGGATCTCGCCGCTCGGCGCCACGCCATCCGGTTGGTTGGTCATCCCCACGGCCGCAACCGGACGCTCCCCGGGGCAGACGCCGCCGGCGGTCGTCGCGCCCCAGGTCCTTCCGTGATGGGCACGGGACACGCGGCCATCCGATCAGCAGTATGGCCGGCGCAGCCGGCCGGGCGGTCAGCCGCCGTTTCCACTGTCATCCTCCCCCCAGAATGCGTCGCGACCCGGTCCGACCCGGCGGCTCCAAGCTGTTGCAGGGGCTTGACGCCGGATATCAGAGGGCTATAGTCGGAATTGTATAGGATCTAATCGGCACATAGAATCAGCTTATTAGATCAGACAACGAGCCAACCGGAGGCGACCGAGCCATGAGCCAGACCACGACACAGCCGCGAGACCACTCCATCCATCGCCCGCTGCCCGTCGACAGCGACGGATTCCTGCTCGACCCCGAGCTCTGGGACGAGGACATGGCGTGCCTGATCGCCGCGATGGACGGCAACGGCACCCTCGAGCCGACGCACTGGTCGGTCATCTACTACCTGCGCGAGCACTTCATGACCTACCACTCGCTGCCGCCGATCTCACAGGTCTGCCGCACGCACGACCTCGACAAGCACGCCATCCGCAAGCTCTTCGGCAGTTGCCGCCTGGCGTGGCGCACCGCGGGACTGCCAAACCCCGGCCAGGAGGCCCTCAGCTACATGAGCTGAGCCAACATGAGCCGAACGGGGCCGCCAGGGCTCGCCGCGAGACCCCGCGCGCGGCGCGGCCGCCCGCACCCGGTTGGCCGCCTGTGAATCGCGCGGGGTCGTCCCCACCCTATGCCGACCGCTTCCAAACACAGGCTAGGTACTGTCGTCATGCAACCCGTTGGATTCCCACTCGCCGCACTCGTGCTGGGCAGTCTGTTTGCGGCGCCCGGCATCGCCGATGAGGCCGCCCCTACCCCCGCCGCCGCCACTGGTAAGGTCACCGGCACAAAGGTCTCCCAGCACCCGGATTGGTTCAAGGAGAGCTTCCTCGACATTGCCGAAGACGTCAACGAGGCGGCCGGTGCGGACAAGCACGTGATCCTGTTCTTCGAGATGAACGGCTGCCCCTATTGCTACAAGATGCTCCGGGAAAACCTCGAGGGCGCGCCCTATCGCGACTTCATTCAGGCGAATTTCGATGTCATCGCGCTGAACGTCCGCGGTGACAGGGAGGTTGCGTTCGACGCCGACACCTCGGTCACGGAGAAGGCGCTGGCCGAGCAGATCGGGGTGCGCTACACGCCCACCATCGTCTTCCTGAATCAGGACAACCGGCCGGTCGCGCGAATCGATGGCTACCGCAACGTCGAGGACTTCAAACAGGTCCTCGACTACGTCGCCGAGAAGGCCTACACGAGTCAAACCCTCGGCGCCTTTCTCGACGCGCGCAAGGGCACCGGCGGCTATCACTTCCGCGCCCACCCGCAGATCCAGAAGATTACCGACCTGAGCCAGGTCGGCGACAAACCGCTCGCGCTGCTGTTCGAGGATCGTGCCTGCGTGGCCTGCGACGCGCTCTACGACGGTCATCTGTCCGATCCCGAGGTCAATGCCGCGCTGCAGCGTTTCACCCTGGTCCGCCTCGACGACCTCTCCGAGGAACCCATCACCGCCCCGGATGGGACCCCGACCACGGCCAGGCAGCTCGCCGCCGATCTTGGCGTGACCTACCGCCCGACCCTGGTGCTGTTCGACCAGGGGAAGGAGATCGCCCGCATCGAGAGCATGCTCTATCGCTATCACTTCCTCGGGCTGCTCGAATACGTCGGCGAGCGTCAGTACCAGCGCTATCCGAGCTCTCCCTTCGACTACATCAATGCAAAAACGGCAAAGCTCACCGCGGCCGGCCAGGACGTCTCGATCTCCGACGAGTGAGCGGCCTGGTCCCCGGCATGGCAACCGGCAGCCCGGCACTCCCTCATACCCCGGGCAGCCGCACGATGGTGAACCAGAAATCCTCCACCGTCCTGACCACCTTGATGAACTGATCGAAATCCACCGGCTTGGTGATGTAGCAGTTGGCGTGGAGGTCGTAGGTATTGAGGATGTCCTCGTCCGCGGTGGAGGTGGTCAGGACAACCACCGGGATGCGCCGGAGCTTCTTGTCTCCTTTGATCAGTCGCAGGGCCTCCCGACCGTCCAAACGCGGCAGGTTGAGGTCCAGCAGGATCAGGTCCGGGACAGGCGCATCCGCGTACTCGCCCTCTCTGAGCAGGAACGCCATGGCCTGCACGCCATCCTCGACGACATAGAGATGATTGACCAGCTTGCTCTCCTTGAGCGCCTCCCGGGTCAGGCGCACGTCGCCGGGATTGTCTTCCACGAGCAGGATCTCCGCCGGCATCGGCAGGACTGGATCGGTCACGTTTGCGTACTCCTCGAGGGCAACACCGACACTTACCAACGCACTCGCCAACGCACTCGCGAGTAGAGTCACCATTCAATAATTGGCCACCTGGTCTGGCGACGATTTCGGCCACGAGCGCTCGTGACCCGACCAACGCTACGCTCAGCAAAACGGGATTACCGGCTCAAACGAGCTGGCCACCAGTGGTCGAGATTCGGCCGGTAGTGGGAGCGCAGCGACGTCCTCGACCTCAGGCCTCTCGGTCTCGGGTGCATCTGGAAGCGGGTCCGGGATGCTGAAAAAGAAGGTCGCGCCCTCGCCAACGGCGGACTCGAGCCAGATCGAGCCGCCGTGACGGATAACGATCTTCCGACAGACGGCCAGACCAATGCCGCTGCCCGGGTACTCCCTCTGGCCGTGCAGGCGCTTGAAGATCCCGTACACCTGCTCGGAATACCGGGGGTCTATGCCGATGCCGTTGTCCCGCACTGAGAACAGCCAGCCCCCCGGCGTGTCCGCCGGGGGCGCGCCCGTCCCGCCACCATAGCGTTGCGCCGAGACGTGGACCTCGGGGGCATCCGCGCCACGGAACTTCACGGCATTGGCGACCAGGTTTTGCAACAACTGCCCCAACTGGGTCGCGTCGCCAGACACCACGGGCAGGGGATCGTGGGTGATCCGGGCATCCTGGTCATGGATCGCCTGCCCCAGGCTCGTCAACACATCCCGCAGGACCCGCTCCATGTCGGTGGGCCCGCGGGGTTTGGCCTGGGTCCCCACCCTGGAATAGGTAAGCAGTGCATTGATCAACGCCTTCATGCGGGTCGCACCGTCCACCGCAAAGCCGATGAACTCATCGGCGTCCGCATCGAGGCGCCCCTTATAGCGGCGTTCCAGCAGTTGCAGGTAGCTCGCCACCATGCGCAGCGGCTCCTGCAGATCGTGCGAGGCGACATAGGCAAACTGCTGTAACTCTTCGTTCGAGCGCGACAGATCCGCGGTCTGACGCTCCAGGCGCTGCTCGGCGAGCAGGCGTTCGCGCACCTGCTGGTTCAGCTCATCACGGGAGGCCAGGGTCTGCTTGAGACGCACTGCCATTCGGTCGAAGGACTGGCCGAGCCGGCTGAGCTCATCCGCACCGGTGGCACCGATGTGGGTATCCAGATCACCCATCGCGATGGTCTCCGTGGCGCGTTGCAGCCTCGCCAGCGGACCCAGCACGCTGCGGCTGATCAAAAAGGCCACCAGGGCCAACACCAGCGATGGCGCGGCGGTAATCGCCAAGATCCAGCGCGCGCTCTGTTCGTGGGCCGCACGGTGCCGGCGGTCCAGGGTCTCGTGGAGCAATTGGGTATCGGACATGATCGCCCGGGTATCGGACATGATCGCCTGGGTATCAGCCAGGATCGGCCCCAGCAGGCGCTCGCCGCGACTAACGCCCTGCGCGGGGGACGGACCTTGCGGATCACTCGCGGGGGGCAGCCTCACCCGATCAACGCTATCGCCCAGACCACGCACCCGGGTACGCACCCTGGCCAGGATCTCCTGATCGGCGCTGGAGTTGGGCGTCAGGGCGGCCACGCCCTGCACGAGGGCCCCATAGACCGAGACCCACTGCTGCCGCACTCTCAGGCTACCCGGATCCTCGGCCAACTCCTCGCTCACCCGGGCAAGCGAGGCCGCGCCGCGGTGCAGCGCGCTGAGAACGCGTTCCTGTTCCACGATGCCGTCGAAGAGATGGGATGTGGACAACAGGACGGCGGCGACCGTCGCCCCCAATGCGACGGGCAGCAGCATCATGATACGAAGGCGCGTGGCGATCCTCATGACCCCTGCTCCAGCCCGCCCCGATGCTCGCGCCAGGGCCTTCCAGGGCCCCGCGCGACCATCGGATCAAGAGCGCGTCCGTGGGCGGTAGACCGGCCAGAGGGATCCGGGTCGATTTGCGCGAGCCTTTGCGGCAAGGACCCTGTTGCGGGGCCAGCCAAGGCCGGACTGGTCGGGGTGGGGCCTGATAGGTGTGCGTTCCCCATGGTATCTCAGCACTCGCGACAGAAGGTGAACAGGGCATCGGCGGGCAAGGGCCTGCTAAAGAGGTAGCCCTGGCCATAGGTGCAGCCGTGGTCGCGCAAGAACGCCCGATGGGCGTCGGTCTCGACACCCTCGCCCACGCTCTCGAGCCGGATACTGCGCGCAAGCATGAGGATCGCCTTGGCCAACTCCCGGTCCGAGGGATTGTGGTCAATACGACCCACGAAGCCGCGGTCGATCTTGAGGCTGTCCATCTGGAAGCGGACCAGATGCTCCAGGGACGAGTAGCCCGTTCCGAAGTCGTCCAGGCTCAGCCGAACCCCCAGCTCATGCAGCTCCTGCAGGCGCGCCTCTCCGTCGTCGACGCCTTGCATGGCGGTGCTCTCGGTGATCTCCAACTCCAGATATCCGGGCTCGAGCCCGGTCTCCGCCAGGATGCGCGAGACCCGCCCGGCGAGCCCCGGATCGCGGAACTGCACCACCGAGAGGTTGACGGCCATGCGCAGGGGCGCCAGACCCTGCTCCACCCAGCGACGCTGCTGGGCACAGGCAGTACGCAGCACCCATTCGCCCACCGGCTCGATCAGGCAGGTCTCCTCCAACATCGGGATGAAGTCCGCCGGGGGGATCAGCCCACGGGCCGGGTGCTGCCAGCGCAGCAGTGCCTCGACACCGACCACCTTGCCCGACGCCAGATCGACCTGGGGCTGGTAGTGCAGCAGAAATTCCTCGCGTTCCACCGCGCGGCGAAGCGCCGTCTCCAGGCTCAAGCGCTCGGCCGCGCTGGTGTTCATGGAGTCCGTAAAGAACTGGTGGCGGTTGCCGCCAGACTGCTTGGCCCGTTGCATCGCCATCGCGGCACTGCGCAACAGCTCGGCCGCATCGGACCCGTCGTCCGGAAAGGTGCTGATGCCGATGCTGGCCGTTACGAAGACCTCGCGGTCGCCAAGCATGAATGGGACCTGGCCCAGGTTGTCGCGCATCCGCGCACCGATGCCGGACAGGGCGCCGATGTCGTCCACCCCTTCCAGGACGCCCCCGAACTCGTCCCCGCCGGTGCGGGCCAGGTTCTCCCCAATGCGCGCGAGGTGGTCGCTGCGCCGCATCCCCTCCTTGAGACGCTCGGCGATCTGCTGCAGGAGCCGATCGCCATCCCGGTGCCCCAGACTCTCGTTGATGCGCTTGAAGCGGTCGAGGTTGAACACCAGCACGGCCACCCCGCGCTTTTCGCGCTCGGATCGACTCAGGATGCGATCGAGGCGGTCGAGAAAGAGCTGACGGTTGGGCAGGTCGGTGAGCGGGTCATGACTGACCGCGTGATACAGACGCGCCTCCTTCTGCATCAACTCGGTGACATTCTTGCCCGAATATAGAAAGTGCACGATCTCGCCGGCCTGGGCCTTGATCGGCGCGATGGTCGCCTGGACGTAGAACAGGGCACCCCCCTTGGACCGATCCATGAACGTGTCCTGGAAGACCTCCCCGGCCTCCAGCGCGGTCCACATCCGCTGATAGAACTCCGCACCGTGTAGCCCAGAGCTCACAATGCCGGGCTCTTGTCCGATGAGCTCATCGAGCTGGTAGCCGCTGGTGTGCACGAAGGCGGGGTTGGCGTATTCGATCCGACCGTCCCGGCCGGTAATCAGCACCAGATCGTTGGACTGCTCCACCGCGGCGGAGAGCTTGCGCATCGTCTCCTCGGCGTGCCTACGGGCAGAGATGTCCTGAAACGCCACGACGGCGCCAACCACTTCGCCGTTGCGGCGGATCGGGTGCGCGGAGTACTCCACCGGGAAGCTGGTCCCGTCCACGCGCCAGAACACCTCGTCGCAGATCCGCAACGCGATACCCTCGTGAGCCGCGTGGCAAACCGGACAGTCCGCCGCCGGGTAGGGGCTGCCGTCGGCGTGTCGCTGGTGCATCAGGGCGTGGGTCTCCCTGCCGATCATTGCGCTGACATCCTGGTAGCCCAGCAGGCGCAGGCAGGCCGGATTGGCAAAGGTGCAGCGGCCGTCCAGGTCCTGGCCGTAGATCGCCTCGCCGGTGGAGTCGAGCAACAGCCGGACGGTTTCCTCGCTGTGTCGCAGGGCCATCTCGGCCCGCTCACGCGCGGCCTGGATACGCAGATTGGCGATGCCGTAGGAGACATCGCCCGCCAGCTCGCGGAGCAGATCCTGTTCGGTCGCGTCGAACGCGGCCGGCAAACCCGAATAGATATTGAGCGCCCCCCGGGGCCGCCCGCCCCAAATCAAGGGGAGGGCAATGGACGATTGAAACCCCTGAGTAACGGCGGCCTGTCGCCAAGGGCCGAAGTCCGGATCGCCCGGGATGTCTCCCACGATTTGGACCCGACCGGTGCGGATCGCCCTGCCAGTCGGACCCCGGCCCAGAGCGTCGTCCAGACACTCGATACGCAGGTCGTTGAGGTACACGCGGTGGCGCCCCGCGCTCGCCACGGGAAGCACCGTGCACGTCGTATTGTCCTGCAACATGCCCACCCAGGCGAGGCGATAACCGCCGATCTTCACGATGATCCGGCAGATCGCATCGAAGAGTCGCTGCTCGTCGCGTGCGCGCACCAGGGCCTGGTTGCACTCACTCAGGGTGCGGTGGACCCGGTTGAGCCGGGACAGGGCGGCCGTGCGCTCGGCCACCCGCTCCTCCAGCTCGATGTTGATCCGCTCGAGCTGTTGCTCAGCGCGCTTGCGCTCGGTGATGTCGTGGAGAATCACCAGCGAGGCCGCTTCGTCCTCCCACTCGGTGTCGACCTTGCGCACCGCGACATGGCGATGCGAGCCCTGGCCATCGACGATCTCCCGATCGCGAACCCCGCCGTCGTTCCAGTCCAGCCCCGCGAACTGCCGGCAGATCGCCCCGGCGGGGTCTCGCCCCAGCAGGTGGCGGGCCGCGGGGTTGGCAAAACGGACCAGATTGGTGCCATCGAGCACCAGCATGCCGTCCAGATTGGCCTCGAGCAGCGTGCGCAGCCTCGCCTCGCCCGCCTCCTTCGCGCGCGCGTGCATCTCCATGGCGCTCATGAGCTGCTGTCGTTCGACCGCATGACGCAGGCTGCGCCGAACGCCCCTGGCATCCACCTCGCCTTTGACCAGATAGTCCTGGGCGCCCTCGTTGACGAGCCGCTGCCCCAGGGCGTCGTCGTCCGTTCCCGTGAAGACCACGATGGGCAGCTCGGGGGCCAGTCCGTGCAGGCGCGCCAGGGCATCCGTGCCCAGGCTGTCGGGCAGCCCCAGGTCCAGCAATGCGGCAGTGAACTGTCGAGCCGAGACAAGGCGCACGGCCTCTGCCAGACAGGTGGCGTGCACGACCTCATTGCCCGCGGCAAACGGCGCCTCGGCAAGAAATCCCCGCACCAGCCGGGCATCCCCCGGATTGTCTTCGACCAACAACAGGCACGCCGGTCCATCCAGGGTCAGGGCCAATGTCGACCCTTCCTTTGGGCGCGGGCCGAGCCCCACGCCAGGCCGGACGGACGCGCCGCCCGCCACCGGGTCGGCGGTGGCGGACGCGGGGGACGCACCGGACTGTGAATACATGGGCCGATCTCCGTTCTCATTGCGGACCGACGCTTCGCAACCGTGCCCTTCAACGCCTCCGCGAGCCGGTTTGATGGCGACCAGTGCGATGGGGTCAGAGCTGGGGCCGGCGATGGTATCGCCGGCGAGGTCGGGACGGCGAGACGCCTGATGACCCCAATGTAACGATAACAAGTCTAGATGCGCCAAGCACACCGGACCACCCGGGTCGTTACCGAACAGGTTCCGTATTTTTACGGAAGCATACCCATCGCGAGCGCGACACGGACCAACCCGGCGACGGACCTTACCTGCAGCTTTCGCATCAGATTGGCGCGATGCGTCTCGACCGTGCGCGTGCCAATGCCGAGCCCGCGCGCAATGGTCTTGTTGGGTTGCCCCCGCAGCATACACCCGAGCACCTCGCACTCCTTCGGCGTGAGGGTATCGAAGCGCCCGGCAATCTCCATCGGATTGCCGAAGTCGGCACGAAAGCGCGCGTCCTCGGCCAGCCCGGCACGGACCCGCTCCAATAACTGCTGATGGTTCACCGGCTTCTGCAGAAAGTCGAAGGCACCAAGCTTCATCGCGGCCACCGCCATCGGCACATCGCCATGACCGGTGATCACGATAACCGGCAGGCACGCGCGCTGAGCCCGGAGCCGGCGCAGGACCTCGAGCCCATCGATCCCGGGCATGCGCACGTCCACCACCACGCAACCCGGATATTCCGGCCGTAGCACGTCGAGAAACGACTCGGCGTCGGTATAGTCCTGCACCGCAAGCCGGACGGACTCGAACAGCCAGCACAGCGACCGGCGTACGTCCTCGTGGTCGTCGACAACGAAGACCGTCGGCTCAGGCGCGCGCATCGGCGTCTCCTCGATCGATCGGCAGCCGAAAGCCGACCGTCGCGCCACCACCCGGGCGCGGCCTGGCCCAGATCTGTCCGCCGTGCGCCATGATGATGGCCCGGCTGATTGACAGCCCCAGACCGGTGCCGCACGGTTTGGTGGTGACGAGGGGATCGAAGATCCGGGCGTTCCCGTCCGCGGGCAACCCGCAGCCACGGTCGGAGACCTCCAGCACGACGTGCCCCTCATCGTCACCCCGGACCATCAGGGAGAGCCGCCGTTGCGATTGCACCGTCTCCGCCATCGCCTCCATGCCGTTCAGCAGCAGATTGATGACGACCTGCTCGAGCTCGATCGGGTCGCCCCAAACCCTTGGCGGCCTCGCCGCCACGGACACCGTGATGCGCACACGCCGCGAGCGCGCCTCGCCGACGAGCATCTGCCGGGCGGCCTCGACCACCTTCGGCAGCTCGACGGGTTGGTTTTCCGGGGTTCGGTTACGGGAGAAATCCCGCAGGCACTCGATGACATGCGCCGCACGACCCGCGAGGCCCGCGATCTCCTGCAGGGCTCCCGGCAACCAGGTCAGGTCCCGCGGGTTCTCGCGCAACCGTTCGATGGTTCCCCCCGCATAGTTGCCGATGGCCATCAGATGCTGGTTCATCTCGTGGGCGATCGCGCTCGCCATCGCACCCATGGCACTGACGCGCCCGACCCGGGCCAACGCCAGACGTTGCTGTTGCGCGGACTCCTCGATGCGCTTGCGCTCGCTGATGTCCTCGATGACGGCGATGTAGTACTTGACCTCGTCATCGGCGCGGCGCAGCACGGACGTCGTCAGGCTACACCATCGCAGCTCGCCGGAACGGGTCAGACAGCGTTTCTCGAGCCCCGGCTTGGGCGATCCCCCGGATTTGATCCGCGAGAAATAGCCAAACATGTCACGCAGATCGTCCGGATGGGTGAGGTCCTTGCAAAACAGCCGCAGAAACTCGTCCTCGCGGTAGCCAAGGATGTCGCAAAGTGTCTGATTGACGCGCAAAAAGCGCCCGTCCTCACCCAGGTGCGCGATACCCACCGCGGCCTGCTCGAAGGTTGCCCGAAAGCGCTCCTCGCTCTCGGCCAGCGCGCGCCGAACGCTGAGCGTGGTCAGCAGCTCGGCCATGCGATCGGCGATGGCCAGGAACAGCCACTGATCCTCATCGTCCCAGTGTCGCGCATCGGTGCATTGGTCCAACCCGAGCAGCCAGGGGGGGCCGGGCTGTGCGCGGATGACCGTGACCATCCGCGTGCACACCGAGGACAGACCGTTCGCCCGCGGCGAAGAGCACGCCATCTGCACGGTCAGTGGCCGGCTCGCATCCAGCGCATCCTGCAGCAGGCCCCGCATCGACGCGTCCATCGACAGCCGCGCGGGTTGCCCCGCGGCAGCGGCAAAGGCCGGCACGCCGGTCTCGCCGATGATCTCGCAGCTTCCGGCATCCGGGTCGCAGGGGTACAGCAGCCAGGCACGCTCGGCGGCAAACAGGTCCCGCACCGCACCGAGGACGTCGCGTAGCACGCGATCGGGATCGAAGTTGCACCCCCCCACGCCAAAGGCGCGGCGCAACCCCCGGATCAGACGCCGGCGTTCCCACCCTGAGGTTGCAACGGATGCGCTCTGACGCCCATGGACCTCCTTGGCGGACCACCCGGTGATGTCCATGATCACCGAGCGCACCAGCGCCGCGTCATCCGTCGGATCGGGTGTGCTCTCCAACAGCAGCAGCCGCTCGCCGTCGCCGTCGCCGCAGCGCAGCTCGCAGGTCTGCCGCTCGCGCGAACCGAGTGTCGCCGCCAGATGCGCGCGCAGTCGGGTGCATTCATCGGGGGGGAGCAACGTGCACAGTCCGCGGCCGATCAGACGGGCGCGCGGGACACCCAGCAGCGCGGAACCGGTGAAATTGATCTGTTGGATGAGCCCGGTCTCGTCGAGGGTCAGATAGCCCACCGGGGGGAAGTCGTAGAGCTTTGCATAGCGCTCGCGCGACGCCTCGAGCGTCGCGGGCACGTCGCGCAACCCGCGGTGCTGCCCCTCCAACGCCACCCGGTGGATCTGAAGCTCGTGCACCAGCCGTTTCAGCGTGTCCCCATGGGGCGCCAGCGTCTGGACGGCGTCGAGCAGGGCCTGAAGCGCGACATAATCGACGCCACCGAATCGCGCCATCATGTGCGTCCACCCGCCGCCATCGCGGCAGCCTCGAGCGGTTGCATCCGGCGCTCGATCGTCGACACCGCATAGGGCGCGCCCTCGGGGTTCAGCAGGGCCACGGCCGTCAGCCACACCGGCAGCCGCTGCCCCCGCTCGGTGACGCGTTCGGTCGCGAATGGCGCCGCCGACTCGCCGCACCTCAGCCGGGACATCATAGCCTGGTGGTTCGCGAGCAGGTCTGGCGGAACCAGGGCCGCGACGTCCATGCCGACGGCCCGTTCCTCGGTGTAGCCGTAGAGGCGCTCGGCGGCCGGGTTCCATGCCTGGATCGTGCCATCGAAGGCCAGGACCGTGATCACGTCAGTGGCGTCGCGCACGATCGCGGCGAGCCGCTGCTCGCGCTCCAGGACCGCGCGCAAGCGCTCGGCCGTCTTGGTGTGGTCGATGTCGATGAACGCCACAACGGCCCCGTCGATCCGATTGTCCACTGACTTATAGGGGCGCACGCGCACCGAATACCAGCGGCCCGCGTTGTCCTGGGCCTCGACCTCATGTGGGGTCATGTCGTCGATGACCGCCAGCAACAGCCCTTCGAAACGCGGGATGTCGATGTTCGGTTTGATGTTGCCGATCGGCCGGCCAACGTCGCTGGGGATCAGGTTGAGCAACTGTTTCGCCTGCGGCGTGAACTGGCGGATACGCAGATCGCGCCACACCATCAGAATCGGCAGGTTGACGCTGGCGAGCAGATTGGTCAGATCGCTGTTGGCGGCGCCGAGGTCGAGGTTGCGCGTCTCCAGCTCGTCGTTGACGGTGGCCAGCTCCTCGTTGGTGGACTGCAACTCCTCCTTGGCCGTCTCCAGCTCCTCGTTGGTGGACTGCAGCTCCTCGTTGGCGGACTGGATCTCCTCGTTGGCGGACTTCAGCTCCTCGTTGGCCCCTTCCCGATCGTGGATGATGGATTGCATATAGGCACGGGTCGAGGCGAGCTCCCGCTCCAGCGCCGCGATGCGGGCGGCTGCCCTGCCATCGTCGGCCAAGGGCGCCACCGGCGCGGCCCCCGTCGGGGGCGTGGCGTCTTCGAACAGGACCAACAGCAGGGCCTGTCCGTCGAGGGACTCCGCCATCGGCCACACATGGATATCCACGCTGCCGTCGGCCCCGTCGCGGCGATAACGCACGCCGCACGCGCGGACCGGCTTGCCGCCCTTGATCGCGCGATGCACGGCGGTGCGCAACTCCACCGACAGATCCGCGCGTGCCAGCTTGAGCAAGTGCAGGCTGGCCGCGCCCGGGGACGGGTTGAGGAAGGGGCCGGTCTCGCCACAAAAATGCAGGATCTCCAAGTCGCGCGTGACCACGACGCCCGGGGGGCCGTAGTGCTTGAGGATCTGCCGGTCGGCGGCGGCGGCCAGATCGACACCGGGGTGAACCGACGGCGGTGCGGCATCGGTCGCCGGGCTGACGCGCTCGAACACGCGCGGCGCGAAGGTATAGTTGATCCGGCCGAGATTGGTCTTGGTCCGGTAGAGCTTTTGCTTCTTGTCGACCAGCGAGAACAGCTCCGCATGTCCGCCGATGGACTCGGAGGCCCCGAGCAGCAGGTATCCCTGCGGCTCGAGGGCGTAATGGAACAATTGCAGCGCCCGCTCCTGCAAGATCGGGCCTAGGTAGATCAACAAGTTACGGCAACAGACCAGGTCGAGCCTGGAGAACGGCGGGTCTTTGATCAGGTTCTGCACCGCGAACACGCACAGGTCGCGGACACCTTTAGCGATCTGCCAACCGCCGGTGACCTGGGTCAAAAAGCGCCGCCGGCGCCCCGGCGACAGCTCGCTGATGCTCGCCTCGGAATACAGGCCCGTGCGCGCCTGCTCGATCGCCTTAGCGTCGATATCGGTCGCGAAGATCTGCACCGGTGCCGCGCTGGCGCGATCACCAAGGTATTCCAGGATGGTGATCGCGAGCGAATACGCCTCCTCCCCGGTGGAACAGCCCGGCACCCAGATCCGCACCGGCCGCGGCGGATCGCGGGGCGCGAAGATTCGCGGCAACGCCAGCGTGCGCAGGGCATCGAAGGCGTCAGGCTCGCGGAAGAAGCCGGTCACATTGATGAGCAGATCGTCGAAGAGCTGGTCGGCCTCTGCCGGCTGGCTCTGTATCAGACGCGCGTAGTCCGCCAGTCGTTCCAGCTTGTGCACCGCCATGCGCCGCCGGATGCGACGTAACACCGTGGTGCGCTTATAGTGGGTGAAATCATTGCCGGTGCGATTGCGCAACAACATGAAGATCTTGCCGAGCTGCTCGTCGCCAGCGTCCGCGCCGGGCGCCGGCGCGCTGGTTCGCGGCAGCAGATAGGGGTGGCGGGCGATGCGCGTCAGCTCCTGGGCGATCGCCTCGGGCGACAGCGTGAAATCGACACAGCCCGCCGCAATGGCGTTGCCCGGCATCCCGAAGTGCTCGGCGCTGGCCTTATCCTGGGCGAAGGTGAGACCGCCGGCGGCCTTCACGGCCTTCAGCCCCACGGTGCCATCCGAGGCGGTACCGGAGAGCACCACGCCAATCGCCCGACTGGCGATGTCGTTGGCCAGGGTCGTCAGGAAATAGTCCACTGGCAGATTCCGGCCGCGGTCCAGCACCCGATCGAGCGTATGCAGCACGCCATGGTGAATGCCGAGCTGCTGGTTTGGCGGAATGACGTAGCCGTGGTTGGGCTCCACCCGGGCGGGTTCGCCGACCTCGGTCATTGGCATTCGGGTTGCCCTGGAAAGCAGCTCGGCGAGCATGCTGGGCCGATCCGGCTCCAGATGGGATACGAAGACAAAGCCGAGCCCGGTATCTGCCGGCAGCGCCTGCAGCAACCGCCGGCACGCATCCAGACCGCCGGCTGAGGTGCCAATGCCGACGATGGGGAACGTCGCTTCGGATCGGTTGTCGGAGCGAGAATGCACCTCAAGGTGCAGGTCACCAATGGGTTCTGGCTCTCTCGTCTCGTCCGTTGCCATGACCGTTTACCGAAAGACGACATCTTGCAAGATTACAGACCGCGTCGGGTCTGCGAGATAATTTACAACAGAAACGCGGTCCAAACCCGGTCATGATCGTTCGCCGAAGGGCATTGCCGCGCCCTTTGGTCGGATCTGTGAACCCCTCCCAAGCGACTTGGGCTGGATTCGTCCATGGAGTGAATCAGCCCGCAATCCGACGAGCGCGACCCACGAACTGCCGCATTCTCCATGATTTAGCGTTACCGACCAGGGTGTGCCACCCTGGTTGGCAGGAGGAATGCGGCTGATGATCAGCGGGCTCCCCTATGGGAGCCCGCCACCAGGGATCGCACGCGCACAGCGGACCTGGCAGCACAAGCGATCGAGCTGGCGTGCACGCGGCGGGCGTCCGCCACGACGCCGAGTGGCTGGGTCAGCCGCAGCTATACTCAAGGTGCAGTTCTTTTGAGGAGAGCTTGAAAGGCGCGACTCACGAACACCTGCGTTTTCATGCGCTTACGTGCACGAAAACGGCGGTGGGTGTTTGCACGGCGCGGGGCCCTGTGTTGTTCAAGGTACCCTTCAGCCTGTTCTCGCGCCGCGATCCACGTATCGCCCGAAGGTTTGGGTACAGCGAATTCGGGTACTGCGAACAAATTCAATACGGGGTCGCGACAGCATGAACAGACTCGAACCACTCGACGACGCGGCGCTTGAGCAACTCCTGTCGGCGCTGCGTGCCGAGCGCACCGCCGACGAGGGCGAGGGCGCGGAGTTGACCCGCGTCTTGCACGATCTTCAGGTCTACCAGATCGAGCTGGAACAGCAAAACCGTGAGCTGCGCGAGACCCAACGCGCGCTGGAGCTCTCCGCCGACCGGTACGCGGATCTCTACGACTGGGCCCCGGTGGGCTACTGCACCCTCGATCGGTCCGGCACCGTGGTCGAGGCGAACCTGACCGCCGCGCGGCTCCTGGAGGTGGAGCGCGGACGGCTGGTCGGCCGATCCCTATCGCGCCGTCTCTGTCCCGGCCAGCACCAAGCCTTGCTGGACTACATCCAAGGCGTGCTGAGCTCCAATCAGCACCGGGCGGTAGAGCTGCGCCGGAAGGCGACCGACGGCAGGGCAGTCGAGCTCCACGTGGAGGGCGAGCCGGCCCGATCCCGGGACGGTGAGCCGCGGTGCCGCGTTGCAATCCTGGACGTGACCGAGCGCAAGACCGCCGAGCGGGAGCAGGCGGACGCCACGGAGCGCCTGGAGCTGGCGCTGGCCGGCGGTGACATCGGACTCTACGAGGGCGATCTGGCCAGCGGCAGGATCCGCTGCGACGCCCGCTGCCTGGCGATGCTCGGCTACGGGCCGGACGAGGTCCC
>JAXGTD010000091.1:0-18157 GCA_040775095.1 Chromatiaceae bacterium
GGGATGGACGCGGCACTGCAGGTGGCGTTTCGCGGCGGTGCCATCACCGGCCTGCTGGTGGTTGGTCTCGCACTGTTGGGTGTCGCGGGCTACTACCTGTACCTGGCGCCGTCCGATCCTGCCGACATCGAGGGTCAGAGGCACGCCCTGCATGCGCTGGTTGGTCTCGCCTTCGGTGGCTCGCTGATTTCGATCTTCGCCCGACTTGGCGGCGGTATCTTTACGAAGGGCGCGGACGTTGGCGCGGATATCGTCGGCAAGGTCGAGGCCGGCATCCCGGAGGATGACCCGCGCAACCCGGCAGTCATCGCCGACAACGTGGGCGACAACGTGGGCGACTGCGCGGGTATGGCTGCAGACCTTTTCGAGACCTATGCTGTCACCGTTGTCGCGACCATGCTGCTTGGCGGTATGCTCCTGGGGGAGCATGCGTCCAACGCCATCGTCTATCCGCTGGTGCTGGGCGGGGTATCGATCATCGCATCCATCATCGGGACCTACTTCGTGAAGATGAAGGAAGGCGACACGCGGGTCATGGCCGCGCTCTATAAGGGGCTGATCGTCGCGGGTGTCATCGCCTTCATCCTGTTCGTCCCTGTCACCTGGCTCTTTCTGCCGGAGTACTTCGTCGTGCCGGGCGCTGAGCATGTGTTCAGCCGCTGGGGTGTGCTCGGTGCCGCCGCGATCGGCTTGGCGCTGACCGGCCTGATGGTGCTGATCACGGAATACTACACCGGCACCGATTATGGCCCGGTCAAGAGCATTGCCCAGGCATCCACCACTGGAGATGGCACCAACGTTATCGCTGGTCTCGGTGTCTCGATGAAGGCGACTGCCGCGCCCGTACTGGTAATCTGCGCCGCGATCTGGGGCGCCTACGAGATGGGTGGCCTTTATGGCATCGCGATTGCCGCGACCTCGATGCTCTCCATGACCGGCATCATCGTCGCGCTCGACGCCTACGGCCCGATCACCGACAACGCCGGCGGTATCGCCGAGATGGCCGAGCTCGACGAGAAGATCCGCGGCATCACCGATCCGCTCGACGCCGTCGGCAATACCACCAAGGCGGTGACCAAGGGCTATGCGATCGCCTCTGCGGGTCTCGCCGCGTTGGTCTTGTTTGCCGACTTCACGCACGCGCTGACAGCCGCGGGCAAGCACCTGTCGTTCGAGCTCGACAACCCGGCGGTGCTGATCGGGCTGTTCATCGGCGGTCTGATACCGTACCTGTTCAGCGCGATGGCCATGGAGGCGGTCGGCCGTGCCGCTGGGCGAATCGTGGAAGAGGTGCGCCGACAGTTCCACGCCAAGCCGGGGATTATGGACTACACCGAGAAGCCCGATTACTCCAAGGCCGTTGATATCCTGACCCGCGCCGCGATCAAGGAGATGATCATCCCATCGTTGTTGCCAGTCATGGCACCGATTGCGGTCGCTTTTGGCATGCAACGGCTGATGGGAGGTGACGCCGGTGCGCTGGCGCTCGGTGGTATGCTCATCGGGACCATCGTCACCGGCCTCTTTGTCGCCATTTCCATGACCACCGGTGGCGGCGCCTGGGACAACGCAAAGAAGTACATCGAGGACGGCAACTTTGGCGGCAAAGGCTCTGATGCGCACAAGGCCGCGGTGACTGGTGATACGGTCGGCGATCCGTACAAGGACCCCGCTGGTCCCGCCGTCAACCCGCTGATCAAGATCATCAATATCGTTGCGCTCCTGATCGTGCCCCTGCTGTAGCGGAAGCCGGCGCCCGGGCTGCACGCCCCGGCGCCGGCTGCGTTACAATCGGGCCGTCACCGAAAGGCCCCGACGGGCCTTTTTTCGTTGTCGGTGATTGCGGTTGCCAACCTGGCCGGCTGGCGTTGCGGCGGCAGCGCGGCGCCGGCGCCGGCACCGGACCTGCGGTATTTCTCGCCACTCAACAGAGGCCAATCATGGATCTGCAACGCGTACCACGGGGCGATAACGTCCCGAACGAAGTCAATGTCATCATCGAGATCCCATCGCATGCGGAACCGGTCAAGTACGAGATGGACAAGGGGACCGGGGCGATGTTCGTCGATCGGTTCATGTCGACCGCGATGCACTACCCTTGCAACTATGGCTACGTGCCGCATACGCTGTCGTCCGATGGCGACCCGGTCGACGTGATCGTCGTCACACCCTATCCGTTGATCTCCGGATCAGTGATCAGATGCCGTCCGATCGGTGTGCTCAAGATGACCGACGAGTCGGGTGATGACGCGAAGATCCTCGCGCTGCCGATCGACAAGCTCTATAAGGGTTACCGGGCGGTCGAGAGCTTTCGCGACATGCCGCAGCATTTGCTCGACCAGATTGCGCATTTCTTCGAACACTATAAGGACCTCGACGAAGGGAAATGGGTGCGCGTCGGGGGCTGGGGCGGCCGGGAAGAGGCGCGTGAGGAGATCATGGCGAGTGTGCGGATGTTCGACGAGGCCCCGGAGAAACCGATGTTCTAAGGCGCGCCCCATGGCGCCCTGCTTGGGAGAATCGATGAGCAGATTGACTGAGCGGGTGCCGTCGATCCGCGATTCGGGTCGGGGACATCGCCGCCACCGACTCATGGTCGTCGACGGGAGCCTGTCGGCGCTGACGCCTTATGCGCGTCGCGCGGGTGAGCCATGTCGGAGCTGACCCACTTCAACCAGGACGGTGAGGCCCAGATGGTCGATGTCGGCGGGAAGCCCGTCACTCGGCGTCGTGCCGTGGCCGAGGGTCGCATCCGAATGCAGTCCTCGACCTTGCGGATGATCGACGTCGGTGCGCACGCCAAGGGGGATGTGCTGGGGGTGGCTCGTGTTGCCGCGATCATGGGGGCGAAGCGCACGGCGGATCTCGTGCCGCTGTGCCATCCGCTTGCGTTGACACGGGTGGAGATCGAGCTCGGGCTGTGCCCGGAGGAGTCGGCGGTGCTCTGCCGCGCATCCGTTGAGACGCGCGGGCCGACAGGTGTGGAGATGGAGGCCCTGTGCGCGGTACAGGTCGCGCTGCTGACCGTTTACGATATGTGTAAGGCAGTGGACCGTGGCATGACGATCGATGGTGTGCAGCTGGTTGAGAAGCTCGGTGGGCGCTCCGGCCACTGGCACCGCGACGAGGCATGAGCAGGTGCCCAGGATCCACGAAGTCATGATACGGAGGGGGTGATGAGCAAGTTCATGGAATGGTCAGCCGCGCTGAGTGTCGGTGTCGACGAGCTCGATTCCCAGCACAAGGTATTGGTTGGACTGGTCAATGAGCTGCACGAGGCGCTGACGCAGGGTCGCGAGCGCGAGGTGCTGGATGCGGTACTCACCCGTTTGGTGGAGTACACCCGCATCCACTTCGCCGTCGAAGAGAGTCTGATGCGCCTGCTCGGCTATCCGGGCCTCGATGCCCATATGGAGGAGCACCGTGCCCTGATCGCGCGGCTCAACGCGCTGCGTCGGAAGGCCGATGCCGGCGACGCCACGGTCAGTATCGAGCTGATGGATTTCCTCAAGCTCTGGCTGACCAGCCACATCATGGAAAGCGACCAGCGGTATGCTCGCCATTTTGTCGAGGTTGGCGTGGCGCCAACCCTGCGCCAACGCTCGCAAAGCGCGCGCTTCTGGGATCACCTGCGTGACTGATGCGCGAGCGCGCGATGGCGCCGGCCGCGCCCTATCGGCAATCGGACCGGCAACCCAAAGGGTTGGCACGATGCCAGGCGCCACGGATTCTGGCGTGGCCGAGTCATCGCCGTGGTCCCGGCGATGAACCCCGATTTTCAACGGGCCGCGTTTCTAACCGCCGCCTCGGCGTTGCCCGGTGCGCCCCCTGACGTCGGTGTCGAGGTGGCATTCGCCGGTCGTTCCAACGCGGGAAAATCGAGCGCAATCAACGCAATCTGTCACCAGCGGCAGCTGGCGCGGGCCAGTAAGACGCCGGGAAGGACGCAGCAGCTCATCTTCTTCCGTCTCGACGACGAGCGTCGATTGGTCGATCTGCCCGGGTATGGCTTCGCGCGCGTGTCGTTGGCCACCAAGGCGGTCTGGCAGGCGTTGATGGGGCGTTATCTCCAGGAGCGCGCCTCGCTGCGTGGACTGGTCGTGGTCATGGATGCCCGACACCCGTTGACCGACTTCGACCGATCGATGCTCGACTGGGGCCTCGCCGCCGGTCTGCCCATGCTGTTGCTGCTGACGAAATCCGACAAGCTCAGCCATGGGGCGGTGCAGAGCACGCTGCTGAAGGTGCGGCGCGCGGTTGCGGCAAGCGCCGTGCCGATGGACGTGCTCGCCTTTTCCGCCGTCAGCCGGCTCGGCCTCGAGGCCGTTCAGGCCCACATCTCCGGCTGGCTGGGTCTGCCCGCGCCGCGTTGAGACATCGCCGCGGCCCGGGTGCCTGGACGGCATGCGTCGATGGGATCAGAACTCGCCCACGGCCGCGCCCTGCATGATGGCGCGAATATTGTCCCGAACGCGAAGTGCCTCGTCTTTTAACGGCTCTGGCAGTTCTTTGCCGCCGTGAATCATGAGGTCGAGGTTCATGGAGTAGAGCCAGAGGCGGCCGTTACGATCCTCGACCAGGGCGATCCGGCAGGGCATGAACCCGCTGTAGTGGTCCCGGTATTCCAGCATCATCTTGCCGACCCCTGCGTCGCAGAACGACAAGAAATTGACGTAGCGATAGTCTTCGCCGGTGACCGCCTCCACCTGCTTGTAGAAAGGGGACTCTCCGACGAACAACAGGTTGCGCGAGGTCGCGAGACTCTTCATCGATGCGATCACGTCGTCCGTGTCGAGACCTTCGTCGACGGGCACCGCCCACATCATCGCGACGCCAGGGTCCCCATAGGTGAGCAGCGCGTTGGCAAACTCCGCGTAGGCCTTTGGGAAGCCGGGATCGAAATCGGCGAGCCTGGGTCCGATGACCGCGGCGCCGACGAGGATCGCGGCCAGGGTGATCAGACCGATGAGCGCGAGAAGGTTGCGGATGAGTTTCAAGTAAGTCCTCCAAGCACCGTCATGATGCACCCCGGGTCTTCGGTGTCGCAGGGGTTAGCGGGCGGTCGATGTGCCGGCTCGACGGACCACCGCGCCGGATCAGCGGGCACTTGCGGTGGTGCGGGGTCCCGGGCGGCGGGCAGGTGGGCCGACGGATGGCGGCCAAAAGTCTGCAACGCGCCGCCAACGCCCGAGTCCACGGCGGTGAGGGACCTTCCTGTGCGCCTCGCCACCGGGATGATCTCGGAGCCTGGCGAAGCCCGCCTGGCCCTGAAGGTCGCGGAGGGCTTGCCAGGCAGGCGCCGTATCAGTTGGTGGGCGCCCGCTGCGTACCGGACATGGGCGGCTGCGGCGGATACGGGGGCATCATCTGGGGCATGTCCTCTCCCATTTCCGGCATCCCCTGCGGCATGTCGGGCGACATCATCGGGGGCGACATCATCTGGGGCCCCATCCCAGGGTTGTACATACCCCGGCAGCCGCCATGGTACCCGCAGGGACCGCCGTAACCGGGCATCCCGCGCGACATCGGCGGCTGCATCGGGGGCGCATCGCGCATCATCGATGCACGGGCCGTGCTGAGCAGGGCCTCGATGGCCTCCTTCTGCTCGTCGCTCATCTGCTCGATCGTCTGGCGATACTTCTCGAACCGCTCCTTCATCTCGTTGCGGCGCTCTTGCGCGGCCACCCAAGGCGGCGTCTCCGGCATCTCAACACCGTTCTCGGCAGCGCGGGCGCGCATCTCTTCCCATCGCTCGATACGCATCGCCTCGAGCTCATCAGGCGTCATCGCCGTACGTGCCCCGGGCGGCACGGGGCGGCCCATCTGCTCTGGCCCGGGGGCGCCGGCACTGGCCCAGGGCGGGGTCTCCGGCAGATCGATGCCGATCTCCGCCGCGCTCTTGCGCACGGCCTCGTATTGGCGCTCGCGCTTGGCCATATGCTCGGCTCGGCGCTGCTCCATCTGCGTGCGCGCGGCCTCGGCACGGGAGGGCGTGGCGGGTGCCTCCGCCGTGGGCGCGGGCGCGGGTGCCTCTGACGCGGGTGCCGGTTCAGCCGGTGCCTCTGCCATGGGCGCGGGATCGGCGGGTGCCTCGGCCATGGGGGTGGGCTCGGCGGGTGCCGTCTCGGCGGGTGGCACCGGTGCGGCGGCCGGGGCGGGCTCCGTCGTCTCCGATGCCCAGACCGCCTGGCCGAGGGCCAGTGTCAGTGCCGCGGACGTGAGCAGCAGTGCCTTGTGCTTTTCGAACATGGAGTCACTCCTTCATTTTCGTGGTTTTCGGAATCTTGGGCAGCGGCAAACCACCCGATTGGAGGCTGCGTTTTCCCTGGTGCCCGGGAGGCGGGGCGGCGGTGCTTTGGCGGCATGACCCCGAGCGATCCCGTCGAACCTCGCCGGCGTGACCATAGCACGGTTGCGGCCTCGGTTTAACAGCACGCGCGTGGGGCACGAAAATTTTCGACGCGGGGCTCCCGGCGGTGTTCACGCGCCGAGCATCTGGTCGATGACGGCCAGCAGCTCGTCGCGCTTGACCGGCTTGGCGATGAAGGTTTGCCCGGAAATCTGCGCCGCCCCCTGGCCCGTCTCCCGTTTGGTCACGATTGCCGTGAGAAAGACGTAGCGGATGTGTTTTAGCTCGGGGTCCTCCTGGAGCTGCTCGGCGATGACGTCCCCGTCCATGTCCGGCATCATCACATCGAGGAAGATCAGGTCCGGTTTGAAGGTTCGCGCGGTTGGGAGCGCCTCGCTTCCGCGGTTGACCTCGCGCACGTCGAACCGTCCCGTCTGCTCCAGGTTCAGCCGCATCATTCGGGTCAGTGCGGGCTCATCGTCCACGAGCATGATCTTCTTCTTATCCATCTCGATCCTCGTCGTCTGGCCGGAAGAGAAGGGTGGCACAGGCACCGCCGCCGGCGCGGTTACCGATGTCGATGCTCCCGCGGTGTAGGTTGACGATATTGTGGCTGACCGACAATCCCAGCCCGGTCCCGTCGCCGGTGGGTTTGGTCGTGAAGAACGGGTCGAACAGGCGCGCCAGATTGTCCGAGGCGATCCCTGGTCCGGAGTCCTCGACGCGGACCCGGATCGCCCGCTCGCCGGGGCGGAAGCCCGCCTTGCTCGTCCGACTGCTGGGGTGATCTTCGATGATCGCCACGTCGCTCTTCACGCGCAGGACGCCGTCCCGATCCATGGCATACATCGCGTTCATGAACAGGTTGAGAAAGACCTGCTGCAGCTTGTCGGCGTCGAAGCGGCCCCTCGGAATGGGTTCGGAGAGCTCGATGGCCAGCTCGATGTGACGCTGCGTGAGCTCGTGGCGGATCATTTGCAGGCTGGCCAGGACGATCCGGTTGATCGAGTCGGGGCGAAGATCCAATTCGCTCTCGCGCGCGAAATCGAGCAGTCCGCGGACGACGCCATCGGCCCGTGAGACCGCGATCTGCATCTCACCGAACACCCCGGCCGAGGTCGGATCCAGATGCAGGCCCTGCTCGAGGAAGTCGAGACCGAGCTGGATAATGGCCAGCGGATTCTTCACCTCGTGGGCGACGCCCGCCGCCAGGCGCCCGACCGACTCGAGCTTGGCCGCCTGGATCAGCTGGAGTTGCGCATCCTTGAGCTCGCGGTGAGACGCCAGCAACTCGCTGTGGGCGCGCTCCAGGCGGGCCTCGACGAGGCGTCGCGCGCTGAGATCGCGCAGCACCATGACCGCCCCCGCGGTCTGTGCCGATTCGCGAATCGGTGCGACATGCAACTCGGCGTGCAGCGGCTCGCCGCCGGGGCGTGGCAACTGCAGATCGGCGACGGACACCTCTCCCTCACCGGCCAGGACACGCTGTACGGCCTCGCGCAGCCGTGCCGGCGTGCAGTTGCGGAAGTCGCGATTGTGCAGGGTCCTGTCGTCGACGCCGAGAATCTGCCGCGCGGCGGGATTGGCGAAGCTCACCTGCCCCTGCTCGTCGATGCCGATGATCCCTTCACTCATCGAGTGGAGGATGCGGTCGCGGACCAGCTGGAGCTGGCGGTTCTGGCTGGCCAGCGCGCGTTCGAGCCGCAGGATCGTGCAATGGGCCTCGACGCGGGCGGTCACCTCCTCGGGATGGAAGGGCTTGGTGATGTAGTCCACGGCACCGAGGGCAAGCCCCCGGACCTTGTCGGCGGTCTCCTCGAGGGCCGAGAGGAAGATCACGGCGATCCGTTGTGTGAGCGGGTCGTCCTTGATCTCGCGACAGACCTCGAAGCCGTCCATATCCGGCATCATGATATCGAGCAGCATCAGGTCTGGCCGGGTGCGCCGTGCCACATCCAGGGCCTGGGCACCGCTATTGGCGATCAGCAGCCGATAGTTGTGACCGTTCAGACTCTCGTAGAGCACGCGCAGATTCGACGGTACATCGTCCACCAGGAGGATCGATGGCGTTTCGGATGCCTCGGCTACGGGTGTTTGCTCGGTCATCGCCTGTGGTTGTCCGTGTCGCGACAGGGCCCGCGGCGCTGCCAGCTACGCAGATCCGCCGGGTGCGGGTGTGCGATTCTCCCCGTTTTCGCCGTCAGCGACCAGTGTTTGGTGACCCCGGGGAGTTTGGCTCCTCGCCGGCGACGGCGCGAAGCAGACGCTGATCCCATGCCTTCCTGGCACGGGATCGGCTCGCGACCCGAAAAACACGGTATCCGATTCTTTCCGTGTTCAGGCTTCCGGGGGACCGTAGATGCCGGGTCCTGTTTGGTGCCGGGCGGGAAACGCTTTGGATCAGCCCGTCCCGAATTCGGTATAGACTGTGAGCCAAGGATGTTCCGATGAGGGCGTGTCTGCCCCGGGCGAGGCACGGCGCGGCATCTTCGGCATTGGTTCCGTGTTTAGAGCGGATCGGTTAGAGCATCGCGCCGCTCCGGCCGCGGGCTGCTCCCGCCGATGGATGGATTCAGTCAGTGTCCGCGTAAGCACCAAGACGACCCGATGGGAGGAGCTGCCACCATGCTGATCGGTGATCTGATGACAGAAAGTGGCGTCGGGTTCGGGACCAGCGGGGCCCGAGGCCGCGTGATCGACATGACTGACCGGGTCTGCTTCGCGTATGCACGCGCCTTCGTCCAGTATCTCATCGCCAGCGGCGGGCTGCGTGCCGGCGAAAGCATCGGTCTGGCGAGCGACTTCCGTCCCAGCAGCCCGCGCATCATGAGCGCCTGCGCACGGGCCGTTGCTGATGCCGGGTGCCGGGCCCGTTACTTCGGCCGTATTCCGACCCCGGCGCTGGCGGGCTATGGCATCGCACACGCGATACCGACCCTGATGGTCACCGGCAGTCACATCCCCGACGATCGCAATGGCATCAAGTTCCACCTGCCCAGCGGGGAGATCCTGAAGGAAGACGAGGCCGGCATCCGTGCCGAGAACGTCTTCCTGCCCGCGTCCATGTTCGACGAGGCTGGGGCCTTCGCGGATGCGGACCAAGGGTTGCCGCCGGAGGAGCGGGCAGCCTACGACGCCTACGTCGAACGCTATCTCGGTTTCTTCCCGCCCGGGTGCCTGAGCGGCCGGCGCATTGGCCTGTATGAGCACTCCAGCGTCGCCCGTGAGGCCCTGTATTCGGTGCTGACCGGGCTCGGCGCGGAGGTCGAGCGGCTCGGATTCTCAGAGACCTTCATCCCGGTGGACACCGAGGCGATCCGGCCGGAAGACGTCGCGCTGGCCCGGGAGTGGGCGGCCGGCGGCCGTTTCGATGCACTGGTCTCCACCGACGGTGACGGTGATCGTCCCTTGGTCAGTGATGAGCAGGGTAACTGGCTTCGCGGCGATGTTGCCGGGGTCCTCTGTGCCCGTGAGCTGGGCGCGGCCGCGGTCGTGACGCCGGTGAGCTCAAACAGCGCCGTGGAGCGCAGCGGCTGGTTCCGCGAAGTGGTGCGCACACGCATCGGATCACCCTATGTCATCGCGGGCATGCAGGCGCTCAGCGCCCGCGGCATCAGCCCGGTGGTCGGCTACGAGGCCAACGGCGGGTTCCTGCTCGACTCCGACATCGTCCGCGATGGGCACGTGCTGCCGGCACTGCCCACGCGAGACGCGGTGATCGTCGCGGTCGCGATCTTAACGGCCGCGAGCCGGCAGCGCAGGCCCGTCTCGCGCCTGAGTACGGACCTGCCGCTGCGATTCACCTACAGCGACCGAATAAAGGCGTTCCCGACCGCGATCAGTCAGGCGCGCCTGGCAGCCTTCGCCAGCGGTGACGCGGCCGCGGACCGCGCCGCGCTCGAGCGGGTGTTTGGTCCGCAATTTGGCCCCGTGGCCGCGGTCGATCATACCGATGGTGTGCGGGTGACCTTCTCCAGTGGAGAGATCGCCCATCTGCGTCCGTCGGGTAATGCGCCGGAGTTGCGCGCCTACACCGAGGCGGCGAGCGCGGAACGCGCGCGGGAGATGAACGCGATCTGCATCGATCTCCTGCAGGGCTGGCGCGAGGCGGCCGAGGACGCTGACCCGCGCTCGGGCTGCTGACCCGGTCGGGCTTGGAATCAGGCCCCGTTGGCAGTGCGTGGATCGATGCGCCGCGGCCCATGCGGGTGGGGTCACTCGGGCGACTGACCCGAGCAGAGGCGGATTCAATGCCTTTCGGGTATTGAGTCGGCGCGCGCTTGGCGAAGTGCGGGGGGTTCCATGGTCCGGGGGCCAAACGCCGTGAATCGGCGCTCCCCAATGCGGCCAGGCGCGGCCTCTGCTGGCCGCTCAGACCAGATCGAAGCGGTCGAACTCCATGCTGAACTGGCCGCGGCCCTGCGTGAGGCTGCGCAAGTCGGTGGTGTAGCCCAGCAGCTGCTCGAGTGCCGCCGCGCCGGCGATGGTGGCGGTTCCGTCACGCATGGAGGTGGCCCGGATCAGGGCGTGGCGCTGTTGCAGATCACCCAGCACGCTGCCCAGGTTGTCCTCGGGGACCACGACCTCGACCCGCATGACCGGGTGCAGGGTGGCCGGATGTGCCGCTGCCAGGGCCTTACGCACGGCCTTCGCGGCCGCGGCGCACAGGGCCTCCAACGTGCTGGCCTGGCCGAAGAGCTCGACATCGGTCAGCCGGATCGCCACGTCTTCCACCGCCGCGCCCTGCAGTGGCCCCGCGGCGATCGCCATGCGCATACCGTCTTCCAGCGACCGACCCTGCTCGAGGCTGAGGGTGGCGCCCTCCGGGCGGATCCGCGGGGTACACTCGATGTGCGTACCGGCGCCGCGATCGCGTGCCGCAACCGAGGCGGCGACCCATGCGGTGGGTTCCGGTTGCTTGTTCTCCGGGCTGGGTGGGTGTGCCCAGAGCGCCTCGGCGTGGGCCGAGCCCGTGATGGTCTCGCGTACCGCGACTGCCGGCCGACCGCTGCGCACGCGTTGGCGAAACTCCCGTTCGAGGCGTTCCAACACGATCTGCAGATGCAGCTCTCCCATACCCTTGAGCAGCCGCTGGCCGGTCTCGGGATCCTCCTCGACCTTGAGGGTGGGGTCCTCTTGTTGCAGCTTGTCGAGCGCCTCGATCAGCTTGTCCTCGTCGGTCCCGGTGGCGGGCTCGATGGCCAGGCTGAGCACGGGTTGGCGCGCCTCGATGCGCTCCAGGCTGAGCAGATGCCCAGGCGCACAGAGGGTGTCGCCGGTGGATGCGTGACGAAGGCCGGCCAGCAACACGATCTGGCCCGGCTCGGCCTGTCCGAGCTTGGTCTTGCGCCCGGCATCGATATCGAAGATGCGCGCCACGTGCTCGCGCAGCGTGCGCCCGTCGCTGGTCAGAAACTCGACGGCGTCCCCGGGCTTGAGCCGACTTCGGTAGACACGGGTGTAGCAATGTCGGCGCCCGTCCCACATCTGCACCTTGAAGACCAACGCGGCCAATGGACCTTCCGCGCCCAGCCTGATCTCCTCGGTCCCATCGCCGGGGACCTGGGCTCGCGCGGATGGCCGGTCCAGTGGCGCTGGCAGCAGATCGACCGCGCCGTCCATGATCGGCTGCACGCCCAGGTTGCGCAGTGCGCTGCCCCCGTAGCAGGGGACGATCCGGCCGGCCAGCGTGCCGCGCCGCAGCGCCGCGATCAACTCGTCGGGGCCCGGCTCCTCACCGCCGAGGATGCGGTCGGTCAGGGTCTCGTCGGCCTCGGCGGCGGCAAGCAGCAGCGCCTCGCGCAGCGGCGCGAGCGGGACCCAGAGGGGCTCGGGGCAGGGTCCCGTCTGGATGATCTCGCCGTGCTCACCGGCAAAGCGGATGATCTCTTTGCGAATGAGATCGATGACCGCGTGCGCATCGGCCACGGGAACAGTGACGGCCACGGGCTCAGCGCCGAGGCGTGTCCGGATGTCGGCGAGGCAACGGAGAAAATCGGCCCCCGGGCGGTCCATCTTGTTGACGAAGAAGAGCACCGGCAGGCCGAAGCGACAACGCTGACGCCAGACGGTCTCGGTTTGAGGCTCAACGCCGCGGACGCCGTCCAGCACCAGGATTACCCCGTCGAGCACGCGCATGGAACGCTCCACCTCGATGGTAAAATCGACGTGTCCTGGCGTATCGACGATCTGCAACAGGTGGTCTCGCCACGGGGCCTGCGTCACGGCGGCCGTAATGGTGATGCCGTGATCTTGCTCCTCGGCCATCCAGTCCATATGCGCGGCACCATCGTGGACCTCGCCGATCTTGTGCGACGCGCCGGTATAGAACAGGATGCGCTCGGTCAGCGTGGTCTTGCCGGCGTCCACATGGGCGGCAACGCCGATATTGCGGACGTGCGACAATCTTGGCGAATGACTTATCGGCATCTGAATTCGAATCTCGAGAGGTAGTGCATGAACGAACTGTCGGAGCGGGTAATCGACCCGGCCAGAAAGACCCCGTACCTGGCGCCGGCGGCAGCTCTAGCGATGCTGCTGATGCCACCGATGGTGGAGGCGGGTACCTATCGGCTGGCAAGTACCAACGACGATGTGATTGGTACGCCATTCTACGTAAAGAGCAGTGCGCAGGACACGCTGCTGGACATCGGCCGTCAGCACGGCCTTGGTTACGACGAGATGCAGCAGGCCAACCCAAAGGTCGACATGTGGGTGCCGGGGGATGACAAGGACGTGTTGTTGCCGGTGCAACACGTGCTGCCGGATGGGCCGCGCGAGGGGATCGTGTTGAACATCGCCGAGAAGCGCATGTACTACTATCGCACAGCGCTTGAGGTCGAGACATTCTCTGCCGGCACCGGGCGCGAGGGCTGGGAGACCCCGGTGGGCAACTACACCATCATCGAGAAGATCAAGGACCCGACCTGGCGGCCGCCGGAGTCGATCCGCCGCGAACATGCGGCCAATGGGGATCCGCTCCCGGAGGTGGTCCCGGCCGGACCGGATAATCCGCTCGGCGCCTACGCAATGCGACTCAGCAACCCCAGCTACCTGATCCATGGCACCAACAAGCCCTGGGGAGTGGGCATGCAGGTCAGCCACGGCTGCACGCGGATGTATCCGGAGGATATCGAGCGTCTGTTCGGTCAGGTGGAGACCGGGACGCCGGTACGAATCGTGAACGAACCCTATAAGGTCGGCTGGCTTGGGGACACGCTCTACCTGGAGGTGAATGTGCCGCCGGATGCCCCGAAGAAGGCGCCGGAAGAGGTCGTTCCAGGGTCGATTGCGAACGCCGATGGGGTGGTCGTGGATTGGAACGAGGTGCGTAGGGCCGTGGCGGAGAATGCCGGCCTTCCACACATGGTGGGAGGCCGGCAGGGATCAGCGAGCTGGCATCACTTGGACATGATCTTCTGATACATGCGGTTGATGCGCTCCTCATTGGCGTCACAGCAGGCTTGAGCCGCGTTGGCCGCGTCCATCGCGGCCTGCGCCATGTCACGGGCCTCCTGGTCGGTGGCACAGCCACCCAGCATCGAGGCGCTGAGCAGAGCGGCGGCGGACAGGGAGACGAGCTTCATTTTGTTGGTCATCGTTAGGTTTCTCCGTTGAGGTTTGCCGGTCGGCAACTTAGGTTATAACACACGCAAAGGGTATTTCCGAACCCTCGACGCGAAATGTTAGCAGAATCCGACAGCGTTGTGGCAAGGCAACGATCGAAAGGCTGCACGGCCGGTGCATTCTGCGGCATGGCGGGCGTGGCGGTCCATCGTTGGAACCGAAAATTCAGCGACAAAGGCCACATTCCCGGGCTGTTTCAGGTCCGCCTGTCGTAATAATACCATCGACCTGCCGCGCCTGGTACGGGTCTCCGTCGGGCGTTGTCGGGGATCGCCGGACAGTGTTGCCGATCCCCGGCGATCGGATCGAAAGTCTCCACGGGAACCGGGTCGAGGGCTGAGGTATCCCCACAAAGTCACAGCCGCATCGGGGCGGTGTGCCGGTTGCCAAACCGCTTCTGCAAAGCCGACGGAGGGGGGCGGGGGAGCGGATGTGAGCGGCAGACCTGTCCATGACAAAGGCTGTAACCCACTGTCTTTCGGACCGATAATTTGGGGATGCCACAGCGTCGAGGGACTCTCGGCGGGCTGGCGGGGCAAGACCCGATGCGATTCGATGCTCGGATGGCGTGTCGCGACGGAGACGCCGATTCCTGGCCATCGGCGCGAAGGTCCGCTCGCGCCCCGGGAAAGGTGGTTCCCGGAGCGGCAGGCGGGGCGCGTGGCCGGGATTGTGAGTGGCTGCTGTGTGTGGATGGCTGGTGTCGGCCGCCGGCCCTTGGCGAGATGGAGTCGGTGTCGTTTTGGGGTCGAACCCGATCGCACCGCGCGCGGCGCGACCCGCGAAGGGCATTGGCGCCGCTTCGATGGGCTCGCGTTGCCGGGCCTGGCCCCGCCCGCTCCATGGGATCGGGGCAGTCGCGAGCAGCGGCCTGTCGCTGGGCACGGCACACTGTTTTGAGCCCAGGTAGGTTTGAGGGCTCGTGACGCGACAGGCAGACCAAAGGGCGCGGGTCACCTCGCGCGGGACTAAGACATGGTTGAACGCTACTATCGAAGGGGGCTGGCCGACGCTGGCCCGAACCCTTTCCGCTGCGAGGGCTTCGTCCGCAACGGCATCATCTCGACTCAGGGCGGTGAGCCCATCCCGATCGAGGAGCTGCCCGCCTTCCTTCGTGCACTGCTGGTGACCGATGGCACGGTCACCAAGATGCTGGAGGCCTACTTCTGGGAGCCGGTGACCGTTGATACCCTGCTGCAGGAGTTCGTCACCGCCGAGGCGCAGATCCGCTGGATCGACGTGCACGCGGGCGACCAGGTGTTGGTGCGAAGGGTTCGGCTGCGCGGTGTCGACAGTGGAAACCACTATGCGAATGCCTTCTCGGTGATCCGCACGGATTTGATCCCGGAGGGGTTTCGCCAGCGCCTCATTGCCCGGGAGATCGGTATCGGCGCGCTGATCCGCGACAGCGGGCTGGAGAGTTACCGCGAGGTCATGGAGGTGGGGGTGGAAACGGCGGACGGGCACGAGAGCGGCACCCGTGGATTGTCTCGCACCTACCGGATCATCATCGGCCAGGCGCCAGTGATCCTCATCACGGAGACGTTTCCGATCGACTTGTATCGCTGATGTGGCCGAGGGGTGGGTGCGCCGCCCTGCGCGTGCGCGGCCGCGATCTGCCCGCTGGTGCCCGACGTCGGTGTCGGGCGCCAGGGGGTTGGTACACGATACGGCGACCGGCAAGCCAGAACGTTCCGGGTGGCCGCGACCAGACCGGCCGGTTCATCGGCCGCGTTGCGATCACCGATCGGCTGCCGCCAGGCACCCGCGCACCTCTCCCCGGGGCCATCGATGGCCTCGGTCCCCCCTGCCTGCCGCGACGCGCGACCCGGGGGGTTCTGCTATCGTCGCCGCATCTGATCAGGCCAATCCCACTGGCAGGCTGGGGGGACAAGATGGGCAGCGAATTTCGCGAGCGCGCAGCGAGCGCATTGGGGCGCGATCGGGTGCGGCGCAACATCCGTCGGGCCATGGACGGCCTGATCGCCAAGCGTCGTGCGGCCTTTCCGGATCGGGCCGAGCTCGAGCAGCTTCGCGACCAGGGGCGGGCGATTCGTGATCACGCGCTGGCCAACCTGCCGGAGCTGCTCGAAGAGCTGGAGCGGCGTTGCACCGCCAACGGCATGCGGGTGCACTGGGCCAGGGACGCGGCGGAGGCGAACGCGATCATCCTCGGGATCCTGCGGCAGCATGGGGCCAAGGCGGTTCTGAAGGGCAAATCCATGGTCTGCGAGGAGATCGGTCTCAATGCCGAGTTGCTGCGTCATGGCATCGAGCCCATCGAGACCGACCTCGGCGAGCTGATCATCCAGCTGGCGCAAGAGAGTCCCTCCCACATCGTTGCGCCAGCGGTGCACAAGGATCGGCGAGAGATTGCCGAGCTGTTCCGCGAGCACTTTCCGGAGGCGCCCGACAGCGACGAGATCGAGCAACTGACCGCGTTGGCGCGGCGGGTGATGCGCGAGCGTTTCCGCGGGACCCGGATGGGGCTTTCCGGGGTCAACTTTGCGGTCGCCGAGACCGGCACCCTGTGCCTGGTCGAGAACGAGGGCAACGGCCGGATGAGTACGACGGCCCCGGATGTGCATATCGCCGTCACCGGTATCGAAAAGGTGGTCGCGCGGTTGGAGCACCTGGCCCCGTTGCTGACGCTTCTGACCCGCAGCGCCACCGGCCAGCCGGTGACGACCTACGTGAACCTGATCAGCGGTCCGCGCAAACGGGGCGAAAAGGACGGCCCGCGCGAGGTCCATCTGGTGCTGCTCGACAATGGCCGCTCGCGCATCCATGAGGACCCGGAGCTGCGCGCGACCCTGCGCTGTATCCGCTGCGGCGCCTGTATGAACCACTGCCCGGTCTATCACCGCATCGGCGGGCATGGCTATGGCACTGTCTATCCAGGCCCGATGGGTGCGATTCTGGAGCCCCAGCTGCAGGGGCTTCGCGCACAGGGCGAATTGGCCCAGGCATCGAGCCTGTGCGGCGCGTGCGGCGAGGTCTGCCCCGTGCGCATCCCCATCCCGCGGCTCCTGAACCGGTTGCGCTACGAGTACGCCGAGGGGCGCGTCGTTTCCGGGAGCCATCACCCGGGTCTGCAGGGGGGTGTCTGGCGGATCTGGGCGGGCGTGCACGCGAGTCCGGCGCGCTATCGGCTCGCGAGCGCAAGCCTGGCCGGACTGCGAGGCCTGTTGGCGGGTCCGGCACGCTGGCTGTTTGGTGCATGGACACGAACGCGGGGCGCGCCGCGCATCGCGCCCGACAGTCTGCACGCGCTCGCCCGGCAGGAGGGTTTTGGCGATGACTAGTGCGCGCGAGGACATCCTCACGGGGCTGCGCGGGCACCGCGCCGAGCCCTTCCCGGAGCCGGACCTGCCGGTGCGCCGGTTCCACTGGGACCCCGCGGAGCGACTCGCGCGTTTCCGTCGCAGGATCGAGGCCGTCCGAGGGCAGGTGCACGAGGTAGGCGACCAATGGCCCGCTCGCCTCGCCGCGCTGTTGCGCGAGAAGGGGGTCAGGAACCTGCGTTTTGGCCCGGATGGTCCACTGGCGCCGGAGCTGAGCGCCGGTTGGCCGCCGGAAGGGCCCCCCTTGATCCCCGATGCCAGCCCCGTCGAGGCCGTGCGCGGCGATCTGTTCGACGCCACCGATGCCGGCTTCACGAGCTCTCGCGCGGCCATCGCGGAGACCGGCTCGCTGGTGCTCTGGCCCACCCCGGAGGAGCCGCGTCTGCTGTCGCTGGTGCCGCCGGTGCATTGTGTCTTGCTCGAAGCGGGGCGGATCGTCTCGACGCTGCACGAGCTGCTGGTCAGCGAGGGTTGGGGGGGCGGTATGCCGACCAACGCGCTGCTGATCTCCGGTCCGTCGAAATCGGCGGATATCGAGCAGACCCTGGCCTATGGCGTGCATGGGCCGGCGCAACTGCTTGTCCTGATCCGATCGCGGGCAGACGGCGTGCTGATTCCCGACTGACGGGTCACCAATCCCTGCCACGTGGCGCGCACGACCTCATCGAGCTCCGAACCCTATTGACGATCGTTCAACCTAGTACAGCGGCGCCCAATTGTAGCAAACGACGTGAAGTAGATCGTGTAACATGCTGATCCTGATTCTCGTGATAGAGGGGATAGGGCATGGGTCGGCCACGTTTTCGCATCAATTTGTTGGACGAGGAACGCGAGGAAC
>JAXGTD010000092.1:0-17005 GCA_040775095.1 Chromatiaceae bacterium
GGGGGGGGGGGGGGGGCCGCCCCCGCGGGGGGGGGGGGGGGCTTTTTTTTGGGGGGGGGGGGGGGGGGGGGGGGGGGGCCCGCCCGCCCCCCCCCGGCCGCGATGTCCGGACAGATCGACCCTCGGACTTGGACCCGCGCTCGGCCAGCGCTCCGTTCGGGCACACCCCCGGGTCCGCGTCATCCGCCCCCAGAACCGCTGACGTCGGTCCCCTGCACGCTCTGTCACGGACCGCCCGCCGCCCTGGGTACAACCAACACCACGGCACCGCATGTCTCCCACCGCCGCAAGGCTCGCCACCGCCCTGACCGCCGCCGCGCTGCTGTTTGCCGCCGCACTCCTGGCCCTGCAGCTGATCGGCGACCTGCGTCAGTTACAGCGCATGCAGGGCGATCTTGCCGAGATCAACGGCGTCCAGTATGGCCTGCTCAACGCCGAGGTGTGGGTGGAGCAGATCTCGACCATCCTCGAGCGGCGGATCGACGGCTTCGAGGTCACCGAGACCAACCGCCCACAGCTCAAGCAGAACATCGAGGTCGTGCTCGACCGGCTGTTGGTCGAGGTGGAAGGCTATCTGCACCGGCGCAACGCGGGCGGCGACAACTGGCTCCAACGCGTGCGCGGCAGCCTGCAGCAGGGCGTCCAGGACCTGGTGCTCGACTTCGATGAGCTGCGCGCGCAGGTGCCCACCTACGCCAACGCCGTCCTCGACGAGCTGAACCGCCCGGCCACCCGGGACGACATCAAGCGGCAGGTCCTCGCGATGGTCCGCAACGCGGCCGACGCCACCTTCACACGGCTCGACACCAGCCGTTTCGAACGGGCACTCGCCGCCCATGATTGCCACTCCGCGCCGGAGTGCACCGACCTGCTTCGCGGGCGACTCGCGGTGGAGCAGCCGCGGGCCGTGCGCACCGCACTCACCCTTCTCGCGTTGGTCACGGCCCTCTTCGCCCTGACCCTTGCCAGGCGTCGGCTTCCACCGGAGACCATGTCGATGCTGACCGTGGCGACGCTGATCCTGCTCGCGACAGGGGTGCTCACCCCGATGATCGAGGTGGAGGCGCGCATCAGCGAGCTGCGCTTTGCGCTGCTCGGGTCACCAGTGCGCTTCAGCGACCAGGTACTCTATTTCCAGAGCAAGAGCATCATCGATGTGGTTCGCATCCTGGCAGAGACAGGCAAGGCCGACATGCTCCTGGTCGCCGTGCTGATCACCCTCTTCAGTGTCTTGTTCCCCGCCCTGAAGGTGATCGCGAGCTTCCTCTACTATTACGATTTCCATGGGCTGCGCGGCAACGCCTGGGTCTGTTTCTTCGCGTTGCGTTCGGGCAAATGGTCGATGGCCGACGTCCTCGTGGTCGCGATGTTCATGGCCTACATCGGTTTCAGCGGCCTGGTCTCGAGCCAGCTCTCGGGGATTGCCCGCAGCAGCCGCGCCGTCGAGGTGATCACCACCGACGGCACCGCATTGCAGATCGGCTTTTTCATGTTCCTCGCCTTCGTGCTGGCCAGTCTGGTGTTGTCCTCGCGGCTGGAGTCGGCGCTTGGGCGACAGACATCCTGAATCCCACGTGACCGCATCACTCACCGGCGCTTTGGCATCCTACCCGCGGCGAGCGGCGCCGCGGCGCCGGGCATCCGGACCCCGCGTCAACGAGCACAAGCGCACCGCATCATGAAAGCCATGATCCTGGCCGCCGGGCGCGGCAACCGGATGCGGCCCCTGACGGACACCACGCCCAAGCCGCTGCTGCAGGCGGGTGGCACGACCCTGATCGGGCATCAGATCCAGCGGCTGGCCGCCGCCGGGATCCGCGATCTCGTCATCAACCATGCCCATCTTGGCGCCCAAATTGAGCGCGCCCTGGGCGACGGCACCGCCGATGGGGTGCGCATCCGTTATTCACCGGAGGGCGAAGGCCGCGCGCTGGAGACCGGCGGGGGCATCTTCCGGGCCCTCCCGCTTCTCGCTCCGGGGCCTTTCCTGGTGGTCAACGGCGACATCTGGTGCGACCTCGATTACGCCGCTTTGCAGATCGGCGACGCGGACCTCGCCCATCTGGTTCTGGTGGACAACCCCGCGCATCATCCGGCCGGAGACTTCACCCTCGTCGAGGGCCGCGTCCGGCGTGAGGGCTCGCCGCGGTTGACCTTTGCCGGCATTGGCATCTACCGCCCGTCGCTGTTTGCCGACTGTGCCCCCGGGGCGTTTCCGCTGGCGCCGCTGCTCACGCACGCCATCGGGCGTGGGCTCGTCGGCGGCACGCATCATGCCGGCCAGTGGATCGATATCGGCACCCCGGAGCGCCTGCAGGCGCTCGATCGTCACCTGCGAGAACGGGCACTGAAGGGGAAATCCGCCTAAACTCCAGGCATTGCTCCGCGGCGGATGCCGGCAACCTGGTCCGCGCGCAGACCGACAAGCCACGCGACAGCGAGCCGCCACATGGGCCAGGACATCGCCGAGAGCCTCTTCACCCCACAGGACTTCGCCGAGTTCGAGGCACGCCTGAGAGACGAGACGGACCTGCTGGGACAGTGGTTCGACGAGGGCCGCTTCGCCGACACCCCCAAGTCCGGCGGGTTCGAGCTGGAGGCCTGGCTGGTCGGCCCGCATATGGCCCCCGCCCCCGTCATCGACGCCCTGTTGGAGCGCGCCGCCGACCCGCTGCTCGTCGCCGAGCTGGCGCGCTTCAACGTCGAGCTCAACGGTACACCGCAACGGCTGCACGGCGATGCGCTGAGCCAACTGGCCGCGGAGCTGACGGGCACCCTCGCGCACTGCGGGGCTGCCGCCGCCGAGCTCAACGCGCGCATCCTCACCGTCGGTATCCTGCCCACGGTGCGCCCGGAACACCTGGTGGTCGACCAGATGACGCCGCGCGAGCGCTTCCGGGCCCTCAATACACAGATCCTGCGTCTGCGCGATGGACGCCCGATCCAACTCGCGATCTTCGGCGAGCAGGCGCTGCGCATCGAACAGCAGGATGTGATGCTGGAGGCCGCCGCCACCTCGTTCCAGATCCATCTCAAGGTCAATGCCGCCGAATCGGCACGGGTCTTCAACGCATCCAAGATCCTGTCGGCTCCGATGGTCGCCGTCGCGGCCAATTCGCCATTCCTGTTTGGTCGCGAGCTCTGGTGCGAGACCCGCATCCCCTTGTTCGAGCAGGCCGTGTCGGTCGGTGGGGCAGCACTGCAGGAACGGGTTGGCTTCGGCGTGCGCTATGCCCACCGATCGGTGATGGAGTGCTTCCGGGCCAATCGCTCTCGCTACCCGGTGCTGCTGCCACATCTGATGGACGAGCCGATCGAGCGCATGGCCCATCTTCGGTTGCACAATGGTACGATCTGGCGCTGGAACCGCCCGCTGATCGGCTTCGACGCGGCCAAACCGGGCCTGGCAGCGAGACCGCACCTGCGCATCGAGCACCGGGTTGCGGCCTCGGGGCCATCGGTGATCGACAATGTCGCCAATGCGGCCTTCTACTTCGGTGCCGTGCAGGCCCTGAGCAGCGCGGCGGAACCACCCGAGGCGCAGATCTCCTTCCCGCAGGCCCGCGCTAACTTCTACCTGGCGGCCCAGTACGGTCTCAACACGGAGGTCCCCTGGAACCGCGCCGGGCGTATCCAGCTCGACCGGGTGATTCTCGAGCAGCTGCTGCCGCAGGCCCGTGCAGGCCTCGGCGCACTGGGCATCGACCGCGCGGAGATCGACTACTGGACCGGCATCATCGAGCAGCGCACCCGTACGCGGCGCACGGGCGCGGCCTGGCAACGCGCATGGGTCGCGCGCTTCGGACCGGATATGGCGCGGCTCACCGAGGCCTATCTCGCCCACCAGGCAAGCGGCCAACCCGTGCACACCTGGACCCTGGACTGACGCATCCGCCCGACAGGCCCGAGAGACCGACTTCCGCATTCCCGAACAGACCAAGACCTATGAACGAGTACCCGACCGAGGCCGCCGCCCAACTGCTCCAGGAGCTCGACGATCTGCCGGAGGGGCTGCTGGGGTGCGAGAGTACCGAGTTGGAGGCCACCCTGGGCGCGCCCACGCTGATCCACCTGCCCGGCGATCGTCAGCCGGCACTGTTCGTCTCAGTGTTGATGCATGGCAACGAGACCGTCGGCTGGGAGGCCGTGCGCGAATGCCTGCAGGACCACCTCGCCCACCACGGCAAGTTGCGGCTGCCGCGCGCGTTGAGCCTGTTCATCGGCAATGTCGGCGCGGCCGCGAGCCGGGTGCGGCGTCTGCCCGGCCAGCCGGACTACAACCGCGTCTGGCCCGGTTCCGAGCTTCCGGTCACCACGGAGCACGCGTTGATGCAGCGGGTGGTCGACATCATGTCCCGGCGCGGTGCGTTCGCCAGCGTCGACCTGCACAACAACACGGGCTGCAATCCGCACTACGCGTGCGTCAACCGCATCGACAACCGTTTCCTGCATCTGGCCACGCTGTTCTCACGCACCGTGGTCTACTTCATCCGCCCACGCGGCGTGCAATCGCAGGCCATGGCGCGGCTGTGCCCGGCGGTCACGCTCGAGTGCGGCAAGGTCGGCGAACGCCACGGCGTCACCCATGCACGCGACTACATCCACGCGTGCCTCCACCTTGCCGAGCTGCCGACACAGCCCGTGCCGGGCCACGATATCGATCTGTTTCACACCGTGGCCCAGGTCAAGATCCTCGACCACGTCAGCTTCGCGTTCCCGCCCGGGGATGCTGACATCGTGTTGTCACCGGAGCTGGAACGGCTCAATTTCCTCGAGCTGCCGCGCGGCACCCCCTTAGCGCGGGTCAATCGTCTCGATGCGGTCGGACTCGACTGCCGGGACGAGTCGGGCCACGACGTGACCGCGCGCTACTTTGCCGTCGACGGGGGCGAGATCCGGCTGCGCCTTCCCATGATGCCGTCGATGCTCAGCACGAACGAGGCCGTCATTCGTCAGGACTGCCTGTGCTACCTGATGGAACGCTACAACAGCCACGTGCCGACACGCGATTGAAGGCGCTGGCGCCAGATCGCCCGACGCGCACCTCACTGGGTATCCGCCCGCCGGTGGAGGTCATCGGCAAATGCGAGGATGCGATCGCCCATCGCGATGCGCGCCACCCAATGCGCCGGGATCGATTCGAGGCCGTAAAAGGCGCCGGCGATCTGGCCGTAGATGGCGCCCGTGGTATCGGCGTCGTCGCCCAGATTCACCGCCATGAGAGCGCCCTGCTCGAAGCTCTCCGAACGCGAGAAGGCCCAGAGCGCCGCTTCCAGGGACTCCACCACGTAGCCGGAACCGCGGATCCGCGGCGGTTCCTCGCGCAGGAACGAGCCGGACGCAACCTCCCCGATCTCGGGGCAGAGGGGCTCGCGCTCCCAGATGCCCGCAACCGGGGCATAGTCCGGCTGCAACAATCCCGCCTTGGTCTCCCCCCTCAAGGCCCCCACCAGGATGCCGCCCAAGTACCGGCAGGCGTCCAAGCAGGTCAGCGCGCCGTGGGTCGTGCGCGAGCTCTCGCGCGAGCGCGCGATGGCCAGGCCGACGTCGGCCGCGAAATACATTGCAACCGGGGCCAGACGCATGATGCTGCCATTGCCGGCCGAACGTACATCGGTCGGGCCAGAGAATGGCTCGCCGGTCTGCTCGAACCGGGCCAAAGCCGCGGCGGTGGTCCCGCCGATGTCGAAACAGAGTCCAGTGGCGCTCAGGTAGCCCTCGTCGCGCCAGCGGACGAACCGGCGCATCTGATCAGCCGCGTCGAAGCCACCGCGGGCCAGCAGACTATCGGCCAAACACAGGGCCAGCGAGGTGTCGTCCGTCCACTGCCCGGGCTCAAGGCCAAAGGGGCCACCCCCGACCAGATCCGTCAGCGCCGTGAAGGTCCCGGGCGGCTTGAACTCCAACGTCGTACCAAGCGCGTCCCCGACAGCCAGCCCCATCAGACAACCACGAAAGCGATCCAAATCCATACCCTGCTCCTGTGATGAGATCCACCCCACGGCCTGCCCCGTTGCGGGCCGCAAACAACAGCCCGGCCACGCCAAGCCCGCGCAACGCGTTCTTCTTCGCCGGCCGGAGGCGCCCTTGCGTGACGCGGGGGCACTCACCCCGGTGTCACCGGGGCCCGACCCTCACCGACACCACCACTGGCCGGAACGCCCTGAGAACAGATGCGTCCCTCCTCGGGCCAGGGTTTCGACTGGCCGCCTCACAGCTCGCTCTTTAGCTTATGGCCGCCGGCAATCGCGAAGCCCTCCCGCTCGTAGAACGCAAGCGTTCTGTCGAACGCCGGCAGCGGCGGCGTTGTCACCTCGAGCCGTTTCCAGCCCCGATCCGTACCGAACGACCTTGCCCGGGAGATGAGGCCGAACCCCACGCCTTTTGAGCGCCATTCCGGGCGAACAAAGAGCTCTGCTATGGTTCCGAAGGAGCCCTCGGCATAGAGAGCGTAGCTCTCATACAGCGAAACAAATCCGATCGCACCCTTCGATTCATCCAAGGCGACAAACACGAAATACTTATCGTCCCGCAGAAATTCAGTGAGCCTTGATATCGTTTCTTCCAGCTCAAAGTGGAAGGCATGAGATCCAATGGCATCCGTGATCTCTGCCAGCAGATCCCCCAGCATTCCCGCAACCGATCTCGCATCGGCCGCGGACGCCTTTCGAATGCTGAATGCGCTCGTCAATGCGTTCACCCTGCTACCGCACTCAGGGGACCTGCCGATGCGTTGCGCCTGCAACAATCTCGGTAACACGGGCGCGCAACAGCGGGAGCAAGTCTGCTTCAAACCACGGATTCCTCCGCAACCAGATATTGTTGCGAGGAGACGGGTGCGGTAAGGGGACGATGTTCGGCCAGTGCTCCCGCCATGCCTGCACCGCGTCGGTCACCGACGACCTGGCGCCGGGCAGATGATAGGCAAGCGCGTATCGACCGATCACCACCGTGAGCTCCAATTGCTTCAGGTGCGCCAGGAGCTGCTCACGCCAGGCCACCGCACACTCCGCACGCGGCGGCAAATCACCTGATGCCCCCGACCCCGGATAGCAGAATCCCATGGGAAGGATGGCTACACAACCCGGGTCATAGAACAGAGCGGGGGACAGACCAAGCCATTCGCGGAGGCGATCCCCGCTCGCGTCCGCGAACGGGACACCCGACTCATGCACCCTTCGGCCGGGGGCCTGACCCGCCACCAGAATGCGCGCCCGCGGGTCAAACTGCAGGATCGGACGCGGACCAAGCGGAAGCTGGTCCGCGCAAAGGGTACAGGCACGCACCCTATCGAGCAAAGCAGAGGCGGTCGTCATGGGCAATCAAACCCCCGACAGGAGCTGCAGTGAGCTTGGGCGACTGACGCGGCCGTTGAAAACCATTCACTTGGGAAAGTCTTTTAAACAACAGCGCCCCGATGGGTTGCTCGTGTCGCATGAGCAAAGGGATCGCGCGGTCATTTCCTTTACAAACTCAACCAGCCCGGTGTCATTCTCGGCTGCAGCGAATGAAACACCAAAACAGTAACAGATCAATCCTTCCGGGTCTTTCTCCTTCACACCAACGCGTGTTCGAAGCCTGGACTTCACGATCAGCGAGTCGTCCTGGCCGAAAAAGACGACTTCGCAGCCCGGATCCGCACAGAAATAATAGCCTTGGTCGCCCAAGTCCGTTTTCCATGGCTCGGCCAGATGATGCAGAACCGTCTTGAGCCCAACGGCGCCATATACCTCCCCATTCACAGGGCAACGGTGCCGCTTCGGAGGGGTATGGCCGGGCGGCCCATGTCCACAACAATCATTCATCTCGAAGTCCTCAACGACACCCATCACGAGGTAGAGTATGCCTCACGATACCAGTCCTCCCACGCCAGCTGGCGATCGGATCCGCGTCCGCGGCGAGTTTATCGAGCTGCTCGCCTATTCGGCATATCTTCCCACGCCAGCTGGCGATCGGATCCGCGTCCGCGGCAGTACTCTCGAAGGGTTGATCCCCCGACAGGCTCTGGCAGACCCGGGCCCGGCACGTTTGGTCACCCCAACGGAGAGGAAAGGAAACGAATCCCAAACCGCGTTCCCGATTCCCCACGCCAACCCAAGGCCACGAAGGCATGCGACCAACACCTCGTTAGCAAGCCTCGAAGAAGGCGCTCGAGCGCACGCGCTGCTTATCGACAACCGCGCCAGCGGCCGGTTCGCTGCACAGGTTCGGTGCACAGTAACTGAAGAAGCGACAATTGCGACACACTCGCATCGGCGTCCGACAGCCAGGACAGATCGACTCAGGGGTGTAACCGACATGCAAAACCGGGTGGCCACACCGCCAACAGACGCCAATCGGGCTATCCAGGGCACGCTGTGTAGACATCGGACACCTCGTCCTGTTGCGCCAGTTGAGAAGGAAATGCGCCCTGATCCTCGGACAGTAGGAGAAGGGAAACGCTTTAGGCGGATTTCAGGCCACCCGATCGAGGGTAGCCTGGTCGAGGCGCAGTGCATCCGCGGCGCGTCAGCCCAGGGCGCTGTCACAGCGCTCGGCGTTGTAGAGGTTGAAATATCGTGACAGCCGTCTCGCAGCTGCCTCGGCCTCTCGTAGACACGCCAACAGGCGTCCTCGCAATTGATGCGGCACCCGCTCGCTCTGATACACCCCTTGCTCCTGGCAACAGGCCCTGCTCGCCGCCTCGTCCAACGCGGCTGTTGCAATCACGGCATCAAGACGCGCCACCGCGCTCCAGGCCCCGAGCCCTTTGTGGCTGCACGAGCACCTCGGAGCGCAAACGCTCCGAAGCTGCCACCCCCACCCCGATTCCCCGCGAGAGCGTCTCCACGGGCGAGCTCTCCGAGGGCAAAAATCGCGCCACCGCTCGGTCTTGGAATGCTCGTTTGTATCGGCCTAATGGATGAGCTCCCCTGCCCCTAGACTACAGAGCCATCAAGGTGACTACTATCCTGCCACGGGGGGCCGTCAAGATGGCCGAGGAGGCGACCAAGACCTGGCGGCGCATCCATGCCCCGAGAGTGGGGCGAAACTTCTTGCAGTAGCACGCCACGAGGATGGGGCCATGGTGGCCGACGACCCACGGATACCGAGCGGCGCAACAGGAGGGAGCCTGCTCTCACTCTCTCCCGATGGCCATACCGCAGAGCGGACAATAGCCCCACACCGACGGGGACAAGCCATCGCCAGCATTGTCCGTGGCTTGTCCGCGGCCGGAAGGATACCGCGCAGTTACCGGCTGCGGCAATTCACCAACGACAGCGTGGCCCATGACCGGGGTCGTCCGGTGTGGCTCGGCCGGGAAGGCTCCACCGGCTTGCTTCTCGACTTGCCGTCCTTAGGTAGAAACAGGCCAGGCGCGTGCCGTCGAGAGCTCCACGGACGGAAATTCCAGACGCGATCGCAAGATGCCGCTGCCCTCCGGCACGACGACGGGCTTAAGTACAGCGAATACTCAGAACCATCCTCAGGAGGAACAACCATGAGCAAGATTCTCAACGAGGTCCTCGCCGCCAATACCACCTACGCGGACGATTTCGACAAGGGTGACCTACCCATGCCCCCGGGGCGGCACTTTGCGATTCTCACCTGCATGGATGCCCGTTTGGACCCGGCCAAGTACGCCGGACTCGCGGAAGGTGACGCCCACGTGATCCGCAACGCGGGAGGGCGCGCCAGTGATGACGCGATCCGCTCCCTGGTTATCTCCTACAAGCTGCTGGGTACCCGCGAATGGTTTGTCATCCATCACACGGACTGCGGCATGGAGACGTTCACCGACGAGGTGATGCGCGGACTACTCGCCAGCAGCCTGAAGACGTCGAGTGTCGACGCGTCCGGCTGGCATGATTCAGGGGAAGGCCCCGGCTCGACCGAGGGCAAGTACATCGACTGGCTGACCATCGAGGACAACGCCCGAAGCGTGGTGGAGGACGTGACCCGTATCCGTGGGCATGCATTGGTTCCCGCGTCGATTCCGATCTACGGCTACATCTACGACGTGAAGAGCGGGAAACTGGTCGAGGTTCCGGAGGCCACGGCCGCGGGCCGCACCGGCTGAGAAAGCGCGCCCTCGCCGGGGCGGGGGGCGCTCGGCGGGCACAGTGCCCGGCTCGCATCCCCGGCTTGGTAGGGCGAGCGCGCGACCGCCCAGCTGCCCCGCCGAGATCCCCTAGGTCTTCGCTCAATCGTCGCCACCCGGGTGAGAGAGCTTCCCGATCCCACAGGTTCTGCACGGGGGCGGGCTGGCGGGCTGGCGGGCTGGCGGGCTGGCGGATCGTACTCAAAGGTCGTACCAGGGGCACTTCAATAGCGCACGTGCGACACCGATGGGAAGGCAGGTCAATGCACATCCGATCACGGGGCCGCGCCAGGTCTTTTCCACCTGCTGCACCATCTCCAGTAGCGACGCGTCGGAAAACATCTCTGGTGCGAATGAGGCCGCCATCACCAAAAAGAGAACACCTGTCACACTACCAACACCCAATCCGACCAAAGCCCCGTCGAGTATCGGCGGCAGCAGATTCCGGCACCGCCGAACGAACCAAGGGGCGAACGCGATGTAGATCAGCGTTGTCGATGGCGCCACGAGCATCGCAGTCCAGGCCCCCGTCGGCTGCCCGATCGCCGCCCCCAAAACGAGCACCAATGCCCCGCCGAGTACTCCCGCGGCCCCGCCCGCCAGTACCTTGGCATCGGCACAGAAGATACGCGAGCGCTTGTCCTTCCAGCCATAAGTGGCGCCGATCAAGACCCCGATCGCTGCACCGATCAGAACCAGCGGCTCCAGACCGAAGGTCGCGCCACCCTGCAAGGTGTATATGATCGCGGCGACAAAGGTGAAATTTGCAACCAACACCGTCAGCCGCATGCTGCCGTAGAACAACGAGGTGAGTGCGGCCGAGGCGGCAATGGTCGCCAGGACTCCCAGCGGGCCGGGGAGGTAGGTTTTCTGGAGCCCGGCAAGCACGGCGAAGATGAAACCGAAGATCATGCCGATCAAGGCCCAGGTCAATCCCCGGATCGCGATCTCTTCGATTGAGGTTGCCTCAGGTGGGGATCGCATGCTCCGGCCCTTTACTACATCGCTTCGAAAATTTTGGCTCTTTCAAGGATAGCCTAACCACTGGCCCTCCTCACCGCCTCTCGCCCCGACGCCAAGCGCTCGCCCGCGGCCGTGCAAAGCGCGCCGGCAACGCGCACGTTGTCGCCGTCTCCGCCTCGGCGAAGCTCGGGTTACCCGCCGAGCCAAACGAGGATCTCGGTCAGTTGATGTGCCCGCCCAGCGTCGGCGTCCAGCGCCTGGCCCTCGAGGCATTCGGCAACTGGCCTTGGACCCGAAGCCACGCGGCTGGGGCTCACTCGCCACCAGTTGGACGCGGCGGGCGCTGTCACTTTCCCTCGTATGGTGTATATGGCAAAGCGCACCGAGGAGAAGCAGCGGCCCTACGCCAACGAGCTCGAACCTGACCGGGCACCGCGTGGCGCGTACTCTAAAGCAAGATTCCGGCCAGCTACACCCATGGATTCAATCGGCTCGCCATTCCAAGGATGTGCCTCTTGGAAGGCCCCATTTCCGAGGCCTCGCAGCCCCATCGAGAATGCAGCGCGATTGCCTTGCCTGGGCCGCAGACGCACCAACCAGCGTCTCGCGAGTGGTCGTAGCGGGCCCCTCGGATGTTCTGCGGAGTCGTCAGCTGCCGTTTCCCCAGTCGTGCGGGCCTCCGAGACTTCGGGCCGCATCCAGCGACGTCGTCCTTCTTGTCCACGCGTGCTCGCCTTCACTCACGGCTGAAGTCCCCTGTCGATGCCGCCTCCTCCCGCTCAAGCCGGCGCCGGGTGTCCCCCGGCGAGCCGGTGCGCCGGGCCAAGAGGTCGTAGGCCACTGGAACGATGAACAGGGTGAAGACCGTCGCGGCCAGCACGCCGGACAGGATCACGGTGCCGATCACCAGCCGGGTCTCGCTGCCGGCACCGCTGGAGAGCAGCAGGGGGACCGAGCCGGCCGCGGTGGTGATGCCGGTCATCACGATCGGGCGCAGGCGCACATCCGCTGCCTCCAGCAGGGCCTCGTGGAATTCGTGGCCCTGGTCCCGGAGCTGGTTGGCGAACTCGACGATCAGGATGCCGTTCTTCGCCGAGAGGCCCACCAGCATGATCAGCCCAATTTCGCTGTAGATGTTCAGGCTCTGCCCCGTGAGCCATAGCCCCAGCAGCGCACCGGACATCGCCAGGGGCACCGTCAGCATGATCACAAACGGGTGTATCCAGCTCTCGAACTGGGCCGCCAGGACCAGATAGACGACGGCCACGCCGAGGACGAAGACGAACAGGATCCCGGCTGAGCTGGAACGGAAGTCCTCCGACTGCCCCTTGTAGTCCACCTGGGCCTGCTCCGGCAGGTGCTCCGCCACCAGGCCCTCCAGATAGGTCAGGGCCTCGCCGAGGGACAGGCCGTCCTCCAGGCCGGCCTCGATCGTGATCGCGCGCACCCGGTTGTAGCGGTTCAGCGTCCTGGAGCTCGCCGCCTCGCTGACCCGCACCAGGTTCGCCAGCGGGATCAGCTCCGCGCTGCGCTCGGAGCGCACATAGAGGTTCTCCAGGCTCGCCGGGGTGCGCTGGGCATCGCGCTCCCCCTCGAGCATGACGTCGTACTCCTCGCCAGCATCGATGTAGGTCGTGACCTTGCGCGAGCCGAGCATCGTTTCCAGGGTGCGGCCAATGACGCCAATCGTGACCCCGAGGTCCGCGGCGCGGTCGTAGTCGATCTCCACCCGCAGCTGCGGGTTGGTCTCGTTGTAGTCCCAGTCGATGTCGGTGAGACCGGGATTGGAAGCGTCGATCCGCTCCAGCAGGATATCCCGCCACTCGGCGAGCTCCTCGTAGGTGCCACCGCCGATGACGAACTGGATCGGCTTCTGGATCCTCGCGCCGAAACCCTGGCGCATTACCGGAAAGGCCCGCACCCCGGACAGGTCAGCGAGCTTCTGCTTGATCTCCCCCATGATCTCGAAGGCCGAGCGGCGCTGGTCGAATGCGTTCAGCACAATGATGGCGATGCCGCTGTTGAAGTTGCGCCCCCCACCGAAGCTTCGCGGCGCTCGCACCAGAACCCGAATCGCCTCGCCGGCGCCTTGATCGGATGACTGGGCATAGGGCAGCAGCCTGCGCTCGATCTCCTCCATGTACTCCCTCATGTAGGCATAGGAGGCCCCCTCCGGTCCATTGACCAGGACGAAGAACGCGCCCCGGTCCTCCTTCGGGGCGTACTCCTGCGGGATCCGATCGAACAGCCACACCGCCCCGGCCAGGGTTGCGACGAACAGGATCAGGGGAACGACCTTGAAGCGGACAAAGGACCGCAGCACCACCCGATAGCCCCGTCGAATCCATTGAAAGACCCGATCCACGACACCGCTCAGACCCGCCCGGCGGTGGCGCTCGGGAAGGACCTTCGACGCCAGCATCGGGGACAGGGAGAGGGCAACGAAGGTGGAGAACGACACCGCCGCCGCCATCGTCAGCGCGAACTCCGAGAACAGCCGCCCGACATCCCCCTGCAGAAAGGCGATCGGCACGAACACTGCCACGAGCACGACCGTGGTGGCCACCACGGCGAATCCTACCTGGCGGGTACCACGGTAGGTGGCCACCAGCCGGGTCTCGCCGTACTGCTCCATGCGCCGGTGGATGTTCTCCAGGACCACGATGGCGTCGTCGACCACCAGGCCGATCACCAGCACCAGCGCCAGCAGGGTCAGCATGTTGATCGAAAAACCGAGGATCAGCAGGACCAGAAAGGTCGCGATCAGCGACACCGGCACCGCCACCGCCGGCACCAAGGTCGCCCGCACGCTACCCAGAAACAGGAAAATCACCAGGATCACCAGCCCGATCGCCACGCCCAGGGTCTTGTAGACCTCGTCGATCGCGGCCTTGATGAACAGCGAGGTGTCATAGCTCTGGTTGATCCGCATCCCCTCGGGCAGGGTCGGATTGAGCCGCTCCATCTCGGCCTTGGCAGCATCGGCGACGGCGATGGTGTTGGCCGTCGACTGCTTGATGATGCCGAGGCCAACCATCGGGACATTGTTGCCGCGGAAGAAGGTCCGATCCTCCTCGGTGCCCCGCTCTACCCGGGCGACGTCGCCAAGCCGCACCAGATGGCCGTCGTCGCCGCGGGCGATGACCAGCCGCGCGAACTCGTCCGGGGGGTTGACCGCCCGCTCGGTGCGCACGCTGAACGGGCGGGTGCGCGACTCGACGCTGCCGGCCGGCAGCTCCACGTTCTCGGCCCGCAGCGCGGCCTCCAGATCGGCGACCGTCAGTCCACGGGCGGCGAGCTCGTTGCGATCGATCCAGATTCGCAGGGCGTAGGTCTGGTTGCCACCGACCCGCACCCGGGCGACGCCGTCGAGCACCGAGAAGCGATCGACCAGGTAGCGCCGTGCGTAATCGGTGAGCTCGGGGACCGTCATGCGCTCGCTGGCGAGGTTGAGCCACATGATCACGTCCTCGTTGCTGTCCACCTTCTGGATGTCCGGCGGCTCCGCCTCCACCGGCAGCTGGTCGAGGATGCCGGAAACCCGGTCGCGGATATCGTTGGCGGCGCCGTCCACGTCGCGGCCAATCGAGAACTCGATCGTGATCCCCGAGCGCCCGTCCTCACTCTCCGAGTTGATCGTGCGGATGCCCTCAACGCCGGAGATCCGATCCTCGATCAGCTGGGTGATCCGCGTCTCCACGACATTCGCCGCCGCACCCGGATAGACGGTCTCGATCGACACCACCGGCGGGTCGATGTCGGGGTACTCGCGCAGCGGCAGCCGGTCGAAGGCCACCAGGCCGAAGGCGATCAGCAGCAGCGACAGGACCGATGCGAGCACCGGCCGGGTAACGGAGAGATCAGAGAGAGTCACCGCCCGGCCTCCAGCATCTCCTGGAGGGGTCTGGTGCCGTCATCCACCGCCTGGACCACCACCTGCTGCCCCGGGCGCACCTGATCGTTGCCGTGGACAATGACCCGCTCCCCGGCGGAGAGGCCCTCCAGGACCTCCACATCGCCCGGGCGGCGGGCACCGATGCGAATCGCACGCCGCTCAACCTGCCCCCCCTCCCCGACCAGCATCACGAAATGGTCCCTGCCCTGATGCAGCAGGGCCGCCTCGGGCACCACGAGGGCCTCCCTGGGGTTGCGCAGCAGCTCCACCTGCATCATCACGCCGGGCTTCAGCGAGCGGTCGGGGTTCGGGATCAGGGCGCGCACCTGGATGGATCGGGTCACGGGGTCCACCCGGCTGTCGATGCTGCGGATCGCGCCATCGAAGACCCGCTCGCCATAGGCGCGCGCGGCGGCTCTGATGCCCAGGCCCGGCTTGAGGTCGGAGAGGAACAGGCTCGGCACCGAGAAATCGAGCTTCATCACGCCATCGTCGTCCAGGGTCGTGATCAGGTCGCCGGGCTCCACCAGGGCGCCGGGACTGATGTTGCGCAGCCCCAGGACGCCATCGAACGGGGCCTTGATCAGCCGATCCGCCAGACGCGACTCAATCGCGACCAGGGTGGCGCCGGCGGTATCGAGGTCGCGCTTGCGTTCGTCGAGCAGCGACTCCGACGCCGAGCGCTGGGTCACCAGCGAGCGCACCCGGTCGTACTGGCGCTCGGCCTCGGCGACCCGGGCGCGGGCCTCCTGCAGCAGGGCGTGCTCCTCGGCGCTGGTCATCTCCACCAGGACCTGCCCCTTGGTCACGCGCTGACCATCGTCGAAGTGGATCGCCGAGACGGTCTCGGTGACATTGGCCGTCACCGCGACCGATTCGTTGGCCTTCAGGGTGCCAAGGGCCTCGACCCTGTCGACGAAACGCTCCGTCCTCACCTCGGCGACGATCACCCTGGGTGGCGGGGCGTCCGGGGGGGCCGCGAAGGCCGGCGCCGAGAGCAAAAAGGACCAGCAAAGACAGGCGATTACCCGCGCCCCGGGACCGATCCTCGTAGACATTTTCACTGGCGACCTCGCTGCGGTATCGCGATGACATCCTGTCCGGAATCAGTGTTTCGAGTTTATCGAATCACATGCATCGGGGCGACTGCTCGGTGGAACAAGCGCGGGGGCCCCAGTTCGGCGGCACCGCGGTGCCTCGGTCGACCCCGCCTCGACCCTTCCTACCGGGAGGCAGCGCCGGAGTCTGACCTCCGATTTACAGGTAGCCGGAGGGCGCGCGGCGTAACGCATGCAATCGACGACGACGCCGGCCACGCTGGGTGGCCCTGAGCGGCCTCTTCTTCCACTCCAATAGCGCTCAGAACACGAACAACCTATCGTAACCCTCCTTAAGGTGTAACGGACGCTTCAAGAAGTCCAGAGATTCGATTCATGCTTCTCGACTCGCAGCACTTCCAATGCATTCTCGTGGGATGCTCTCATCCGCGATAGGGTGTCTGAAATAACCTTGAGTTCTTTTGCGATCTTTTTGTCCCAGTTGTGATCTGATGCCTCAGAGCACTCAAACGACATGATATCCAGCCTTGAAACGGTTTTATGCCTTCGGGGTTTGAAAGCAAGTGCAGGATAGCTGGAGTAGATTGCAGTGATGTCCAGATATCCTTCACCTATACCTTTCCGTAGACCGTCAAATTGTCCCCAAGTTAGGATTCGCTTGGATCCAGGTCCGAGGCACGGAATTCCGTTGATAAGGGGGCCTCGATCCATTGGCTCTGGATGTCTCGCATCTTCTATTCCGAATGCTTCCTTCGGGACCGGTTTTGAAGATTGAAATCGCACCTCCCAGGCGGGGCTTCGGCCAGTATTCTCGATGATCAGATTGATGACTGATGGGCGCTCGTGGTCAGGCGTCGCATAAACAAAAATCTGAGGGTCTTTGGCATCACGGAACAACAGATAGCTAATTAGCGTTGATGCGGTTGCGATGATCACTGCAACAAGACTAATAATGAATACACTCGTCTCCATTTGAACACGACCTTTGCTTTTTCCCGTGCGACCTAA
>JAXGTD010000093.1:0-16976 GCA_040775095.1 Chromatiaceae bacterium
ACCCGCGATGAGGTAAGAGCGTGTGTTCGGCTACATCGAGAGGTTCTACAACAGCCGGCGCCGTCACTCTTAGCTGGACTATGTCAGCCCAGCTCGGTTCGAGGCGCAGGCCACCGCAGCTTAACAAAAGTGTCCGCTGGGACTTGACCACTTCAGTCCATGAGCGCCCTCGCCCACGCCTTGACCGACTCTCCAGCCCCCGCTAACCTCACGGCCCGTCCACCGTGGGTTCACTCAAGGGCTTGCAGGCCCTCTTTGCGCTCTTGATCCGCGGCCCCCGGCGCGGATGATGGTCTCGACCTGCGACCAAAGGGCGGGGATGTGGGTCTGTTCGAGTTGGCGAGCGGAAGGAGAACCTAACTCTTGCACAGCGAAGACCAGACGTTGGTGAAGACGGGACTTTCCGTCAAGGGGATCGCTGTGTGTTTCTCGCCCTTCTATCGTGACGTGGCCACAAGGGCCTGTCTCGGGCGGACGCGCGCGCTGACGGTCGATCTGTCGTGTCGGATCGCTTGGTCCCCCGAGGGCCGCGTGAGGCGCTCCCCGATTGTCCAGCGACACCGGCCTGGTGGCGATGCGGCAGACGCTACAGCGCCGCTGAAGACGGCATGAGTCCCATGCTGGTCTGGGAGAACGCGATGCATCGTCACAGATGCGCTCGGCGCCGTATCCTCAGAAGCCCCGCCGTGACGGAGCCTGCTCTCCTCGCGATCTTGTTGCCGGGACCTCAAGCCTGCGCATACACGGCGAGTCCATCGGTGCCGTTCTATGGCGCCTATTTCCCCTCTTGGCTGATCTGCGCCGCCGTCGGCATCCTTGGATCCGTGCTCGTGCGGATGCTGCTGATCCGCTTGGGGATCGACGAAGGGATCCCATTCCGAACGCTCGTCTACATTTCTCTCGCCTGCCTGATCGCCTTCGTCCTTGCTGCAACGCTGTTCGGTCGCTAGCACATGACCAGGTCCGCATATGCGCGAAGACACACCGTCGTCGGCATCGTCATTGCGGTGGTGATCTTCGTCGGCGCGGTGCTGTCAGGGTGGTTGTACCTCCGGCGGGCCGCGAACAATCCGATGTCCGAAGATGCGGTGCTCCGGGCGAGCGTCGTCAATGTCGCTGCCACGATCGCGGGACGGGTGGTCACCATCGCGGTCGACGATAACCAGCGCGTCGCCGAGGGTGATCTGCTCTTCGCGCTGGACCCCGAGCCCTACGAGCTCGCCGTGGCACAGCTCTCCGCGGACCTGCGCATCGCGGAGGCGGCGCTCGAGGCTCAGCGCCGGACGATCGCGGCCGAGCAGTCGAACGCTGCCGTGGCCGCCGAGCAGGTCCGACGCGCCCGCACCAACCTCGCGCTGGCCGAGACCACGCTCGCCCGGCTCCTACCGTTGGCGCCCAAGGCCTATGTCACCGCTCAGCAGGTCGACGACGCCCGCACCGCACGGGACGACGCACAGACCAGCCTCGATCAGGCGCTGCGCCAGGCCGAGGCCGCAGACGCGCTGGTCACGACGCTCGACGCCTCCCAGGCGCTGGTCGATGCCCGGCGGGCTGCCCTGGCCATCGCCGAGCGAGAGCTGGCAGCGACGCAAGTGCGTGCGCCCCATGACGGGCTGGTGGTCGGTCTGAACGTCTCGACCGGAGAGATCGTCGCACCCGGTCAATCGCTGTTCACGCTGATCGACACCGAGCACTGGTATGCCTCGGCCACCTTCCCCGAAACCGAGCTCTCCCGCATTGCGATCGGAGACTGCGCGACCGTCTACGTGCTGGCCGATCGCTCGCGTCCGGCCTCCGGGAGGGTCGAGAGCATCGGCTGGGGTGTCATCTCCGAGGATTTGGTGGACCTGCCCAGCGGGGTCCCCTACGTTCCGAAGTCACTCAACTGGGTGCGTATCGTCCAGCGCTTCCCGGTGCGGATCAGGCTCGACAATCCACCCCCAAACCTGATGCGATTGGGGGCGTCGGCCGTTGCAGTGGTGCGGCATGACGACGACTGTGAAACCGGCACATCCGACTGACGCCTTGGAAGCACCGCCATCGCTCTGGCGCCAGGCGCGCGAGGACCTGAGGCCGTTCCCAGGCCGGGCCGCGATGACCTGGCGGGTCGCCCTGCTCTGCGCCCTGGTGACCGGGGCCGGCATGATGTTCGGGATCCCCGAGGCGGCGATCAGCTGCTACCTGGCAATCTACTTGATGAAGCCCGACGCGGTGGTGAACATCGGCACCGGGATCGGCTTCCTCGTGCTCCTCCCTGGACTCGTTGCCTGCCTCGCCTGGATCATCAACCTGACGAGCGGCTCGACCGCGCACATCATGGCAGCCATCGTCATCACCTCGTGCCTGCTGCTCTACATCGGGGGGGCGACTCAGCTCGGCGAGAACGGCGGCGTAGCCGCGCTGATCATCGCCTTCGTGCTGACCCTGATCGTCAAGGCGCCGTTCGGTGACGCGGCCACCTTCGCCCTGCGTGAGGCCTGGGCGATGGCGGCCATGCCGATGATCCTGATGGTCGGATTCAACCTCCTCCTCGGCTTCTCGCCCGTGACGCTGTTGCGTGACAAGCTTCGTGCCCGGCTCGCCGCCGCGGCCCAGGCGCTGGAGACCGGGGACTCGCAGCGGTTGCGCGAGCTGCTGCACGAAGGCAACGCGCCCTTCAACCAACAGGCACTGGCGGCGCGGGTGCTGCGGATCGTACCACTCTCGCCCGCGCGGCAGATCGCTGCGGATGTACGGGCAGGCTTCGCGCTGATGCTTGCGGTATCGGCGCTCCCTGCCGATCTTGATCCGTCCCGTCGCGCCGCGCTCGCCGGGCGGGTCCGCGCGGCCCAAGCCGCGCTCGGCAAGGGCGTGACGCCGCCACCGGTCGCCCCCTCGTACCCACCCGCCGACGCCGGCCCGGCCGAGCGTGCGGCATGGGCCGCACTCGGCGTGCTCGCCGGGACGCCAGAGCCGGGCGTCGTGCCGGCACCGACGGAGCCCTTCGTCGCCCCGGATGCGCTGACCAATCCTGCCTATACCCGCTTCGCGATCAAGACGACCGCGGCGGCGCTCATCTGCTTTCTCACCTATACGGCGATCGACTGGCAGGGTATCCATACCGCGATGGTCACCTGCTATGTCGCCGCGCTCGGCACCACCGGTGAGACCGTGCACAAGCTCGCCCTGCGCATCACCGGGTGCCTCGTCGGCGCGGCGATCGGCATCGCGTCGATCTTCTGGGTCATCCCACATATCGACGGGATCGGCGCCCTGATGGCCCTCGTCTTCCTCGGCTGTCTCGTCGGCGCATGGGTCTCGAGCGGCCCCGAGCGTATCTCTTATGCCGGTGTACAGGTGGCGCTCGCGTTCCTGCTGACGGTGCTCCAGGGCTTCGGGCCGAGTATCAGCCTGGATACGGCACAGGGACGGATCCTCGGCATTCTGCTCGGCAATCTCGTCGTCTATTTGATCTTCACGCGGGTCTGGCCGGCCCCGGTCCAGGGCGAGGTCCGCGCACGTCTCGCCAGCGCACTCGCGGGGCTGGCCCAGATGGCTCGGCTGGCGCCCGCAATTCGGCCGAATTCCGTGGGCAGCGCCGCCGCGGTCGAATCCCTCGCCGGCCAGGGCGAGGAGGCGCTGCGGCTCCTGCCCTTCGAGCCCCGCGAGCTGCGGCCCACGTCCGCGAGCGAGGCGGCGCTTTATCGTGCGGTCGCCGAGATCGAGTCGCTCAATCGCGCGATCTGGTTGAGCCGTGACGCCGACCTCGGGCCGACCGCCGAGCGGCTCGATCTGCTCGCGGAGAGGTTTCGCAGGCCTGCTGGAGAACCCGGGCCGCATCCCGGGGGCGGTCCTACTCCGATCGCCGGCCCCTTCGCCCGGCAACTGGACCAATTGCAGGGGGCTGCAAGGTGACCTGCCGCCACACCTTTTTTCGCCGCGCCTGCGCTACCGCCCTCGCCTTGGCGCTGACTGGCTGCGCCTCCAACGCCGAGAACATGGCCTCGGGCTCGTCCGACCAGCCCTGGACGCCTCGGGGCGACGAGGAGACTGGTTTGTGGAGTCTCACGCGCCCCCGGCAGCCACGGTCGGAGGGCGGGACGGCAGATTTCAGCATCCCGGCGGCTGCCTCCCGCGCGCAGCTTCCACAGCCCGCCGGGATCGATCCGGCCCGCATCTATCGCCTATCCGAGCTCATCGATCTCGCACAGCGCACGAGCCCAGCGACCCGAGCCGCCTGGCAACAGGCACGGCAGGCGGCGCTGGCCGTCGGCATGGTGGAGGCGACCTACCTGCCGGTCATCACCGCGAGTGTGATCGGCGGGCGTCAGGAGCTTGTAACACCGCTGCCGAACGTGCTGGGCCAGGATCCGAGCTTCGATACCACCGAAGAGGGCTCGGCGCAGATTCTCGCCCTACAGTGGCTGGTGTTCGATTTCGGCCAGCGTCAGGCACTCGCGGCCGCGGCCAAGCACACGGCAATCGCCGCGAACGTCCTTTTCAATGGCAGCCATCAGAAGCTGATCTTCGAGGTATCTCAGGCCTATTACGTCTATGGTGCCGCGATCGAGCGACGCGAGTTTGCCGAAACGGCGTTGCGCAACACCCGAGAGGTCCGCACCGCTGTGGAGGCGCGCGAGGCCCAGGGGCTCGCCACCAGTGTGGAGACGGCACAGGCGCGCCAAGCCGTGGCACAGGCCGAGCTGCGCCGAGTGCAAGCGCAGGGGGAAGAGCGCGACGCCTACCAGGCGCTGCTCGCCGCCGTGGGCGTGAACGTCGCTTTGAAGGTCGATGCGACGCGCGCCGCGCGCCGGCCGCTCCCGGCACCGTCCTCGGAACCACTCGAGGCGACGATTCGGATGGCGCTCTCGCGGCGGCCAGACGTTGCGGCAAGCTATGCGGCGCTGCAAGCCAGCAAGGCAGGTGTCGAAGCCGCGCGGTCGAATTACCTGCCCAAGGTCTATGCCGGGGCCAACCTCGCCTGGGGCTCGGGAGACTTCGAGGTCTCCGGACTGCCCTCGATCGGCCAGCTGGGCTCAGGCAACGGCCTGCTTCTGGGGGTGAGCGTGCCCATCTACGACGCCGGTCTGCGGCAGGCCCAAGTCAAGGAGGCCGAGTCCCGGGCCGAGATGGCCGCCGATGAGCTTCACCGGGTGCAGACCGCCGCGGTGACCGAGATCGTTGCGGCCCGCAACGCATTGCGCACCGCCCTCGAATCGCACCGCGCCGCCACGGCGCTCGTCGGCGCCGCCTCAACCACTTATGATGCCGCCTTCGCGGCGTACCGCGGCGGCGTCGGCACGGTCGATGCGGCGACGGCGGCCGACACCGCGCTTCTCGACGCTCGCCAGGCCCAGGCAGAGGCGCACGCGGCCGCGCTGATCGGCGCGGTGAACCTCGCCTTCGTCGTCGGTTCACCGACGAACGTGGAGCCCGGATTGAGAGAGCCCCCGTAAGAGGGCGTTTAGAAAACCTACGCCGTCAGCCGGCGCGCCATCCCTTCGTCGAACAAGCGCTTGCATTTTTGGCCGAAGCTGCAGTGATCCCGGACCCGATCGATGATCACCAGCCCAACGAACCAGCGAAACAACAGATTGAAGTGGATCTGCTTGACCATCTGGCGCCCTGACGGGCGAGAATGGCCGCGGAGATGCAACGACGATTTTGGCTTTCGAAAGAGCGCGAAGCCCTGAATAGAGCGAGCTCGTTCATTACGGAGATGCTGATCAGATGCCGTCCTCGCATTCGATCAGCTCGCGAGCCTACCATGGCCCGGACGGGAAACGTGATAAATCAGCGTTTCCCCAGAATTCTCCCGGACGTCGGCCATGCTCAACTGCTATTGGTATCATTTTAGGGAGACATCTATGCCATCCATTCGCTGTTTCCGGCGCTTCAGCAGCCTGATCCACGTGGCCTTTTCCGGTGGGCTTGCAGTGGCGCTCGCGACCATTCCAACGCACGGCTTCTCGTGTACGAGGATCGTCTATCTCGGTGAAGGCGACATCGTTCTGACGGCGCGGTCAATGGATTGGAAAACGGATGTTGCCACCAGCCTCTGGATTTTTCCGCGCGGCATGCAGCGCAGCGGCGAAGCCGGCGAAAACTCGATCGAGTGGACCTCCAAGTACGGCAGCGTAATCGCCTCGGGCTATGACATTTCCACGACCGACGGTCTGAACGAGAAGGGGCTCGCCGCGAATGCCCTCTGGCTGGTGGAGTCCGAGTACCCACCCGCTACCACCGACAAGCCTGGCCTGACGATCGCCGCCTGGGCGCAATACGTGCTCGACAACTTCGCCACCGTGGGCGAGGCAGTTGAGGCGCTGGAGACGGAGCCTTTCGTTGTCGTCACAGACGCCGTGCCAGGCGAGCAACGGCTTGCCACACTGCACTTGTCGATCTCGGATGCAACTGGCGACAGCGCCATCGTCGAATACATCAGAGGCAAGCAGGTGATCCATCACGACAGGTCCTATCAAGTGATGACCAATTCGCCAGCCTTCGAGAAGCAGCTTGCCCTTGATGACTATTGGAAGCAGATCGGCGGCACGGTCTTTCTACCGGGAACGAGCCGAGCCGCCGACCGATTCGCCCGTGCCTCTTTCTACATCGATGCGGTCCCGAAATTCGGGGACGCGAATCTCGCCGTCGCCGCAGCGTTCTCGGTCATTCGCAACGTCTCTGTTCCATACGGAATCTCGACCCCGGACCAACCGAATATTTCTTCGACCCGTTGGCGCACGGTTGCCGATCAGGTACGCAAGCTCTATTTTTTCGAGTCTGCCCTCACGCCGAATACCTTCTGGGTCGACCTGAATGACATCGATTTCTCCGCCGGGACCGGCAAGGTCATGAGGCTTCACCTCGGGCCAAACCAGAGCAGAACCTTCTCAGGCAATGCCACGGGAAAGTTCGAAGTGGCGGCTCCCTTCAGATTTCTCGGGAAATGAATGCCTGTGCTCGCGTCAACCCAGGGGACGTCTCTCCATCGCGCACCGCTTTGGTCGATACGCTGACATATCGCTACGATGCGTTCCCGGTGTCTGCCCCAACTGCGACGCAGACATGCGTGACATTGACCTCGTAACCGAGTCCAGTCCGGTGCAGCGCCCCATGTCTCGAGCCTGACACCTCGCTGTTGCGCCTCTTGCGGGGCCCGTGAGCCCTCATGAGGTTCGAAATCGCCATCACGAATCCTTGCGGGAGAGAATGGCGACCATAGCCGATCAACAACCTGAGGAGAACAATTGCAATGTGTACCAGCATCGTAACAAATACGTTGGATGGCAAGCATATCTTGTCGCGTACGATGGACTTCTCGAAGCCACTGGATCCGAATCCTGTATTTATTCCGCGCAACTATCAGTGGATTTCCGACGCCGACCGGACGGCATACCAAGCGCAGTATGGATTCGTGGGCGCCGGTCGTAAGCTGTCTAATACCTTTTTTGTGGCGGACGGTGTCAACGAGCATGGCTTGGCAATCGCGGAATTGTATTTGCCTGGCAACGTCAGATATCAAGAAAACGCCGAGGTCGGTATGCGCAACTTGGCGCCACATGAATTTATTTTATGGGTGCTAGGGAATTGCCGCTCAATTGCCGAAGTGGAGATGGCTTTGGCAGATATCAATATCATGGAAATTGCGATTCCCGAGTTGAGCTTTGTGGCGCCTTTGCATTGGATTCTGACTGAATCTGGCGGCGAATCCATCGTCATCGAGCCGACCACGAGAAAACTCGCGCCGAAGAAGAATCCGGTTGGAGTCATGACGAACACGCCAAACTTAGAGTGGCATATAGAAAATTTGCGCAATTACTTGAATGTTCGTCCTCAACAGTATGATTCCGTTTCATTTGGCACATACAACGCAATACCATTTTCTCAAGGCACTGGTACATCGGGGTTGCCGGGAGGTTTCACGCCTCCCGAGCGCTTTGTTCGAGCAGCCTTTTTCAAGGAGCATATTGAGCCGGCACCGGATGAGCTCAGCGGTATAGCGAATGCCCATCGCATCTTAAGCACGGTGCGCATTCCCAAAGGGGTCGTCGTTACGCAGGAAGGAACGCCAGATTACTCTTTGTATGTCAGCTCAATGTGCAATGAGAGCTGTTCATACTACTTCACCTCTTATGAAAATAATCGTGTTTCGATGCTGACGATTTCAGAAGAACTACTCCAACAGGGTGATCCCGTCGTGTTTAAGCACCCGGATCAGGAAGACATACTGCGTTTAAACTGACCAAATCAGGAAGCAAGCGCGCCTCGGGGATCTCCCTGTTTTGTCAGCGATGGCGTGCGCCCAGGATGTCGTGTTGTCGCCCGTTGTGGCGTTGTTTGGCGGACGCGTAGCCGAGCTCGGGGTGGTCCTATTCCCATGTGCTGCGGTCCGTATCAGGGGTCGCAGCCCGATCGGAAGTCATCCACGGGGGGAGTCCGATGAATCTACAGCCTCTCTCCATTGCCCTGATGATCATCGTGAGCTGGCTAGCCGTTGTCCGGCCTGCCGTCGCGGACGCGGTCGTCATGAGCAACGGCGACCGTTTGACCGGGAAAGTGGTCCGCGAGGACGAGGGACGGCTCGAGCTGAGAACCGGCTATGCCGGTGTCCTGAAAATAGACCGCAAGAAGGTGACCCGGGTCCTCTTCGACGAGCCGGCTCCGGTGCTGGCGGACGACGAGCGGGCGGCCACGGTCGCGACTTCGTACGACGATGATGATCGGCCGATGTTGAGCCGACCGCCGCCGTCGCGGCAAGTGACCGACGATGGACCGAAGGTGGAGGCAACCGACCCCGAGCCCTGGGAGATGGGGAAGGGGCACCGGCTTGAAGGCCGCGTGAACCTGAGCCTGGAGAACGATCAGGGAAACTCCCCGAGCCAGCAGCTGGGCATCGACTTCATGCTCAGCTACCGGGATTTGCGTGATGAGTTGGAGAGCTACGCAGAGCTGGCGTACGAGACCACCCGCGGCGTCAAGACCACGGACAACTGGAGCCTGAACAACAAGTACAGCCATTTCCTCAAGGGCAGTCGCTGGTATGGTTCAGCCTGGCTCAGACTCAAGCATGACTACTTCGCGGATTTGCGGCTGCGCTATCTCGTCGGACCGGGGCTGGGCTACAAGTTTTTCGACGGGCTCGGACTCAGCCTGCGCGCCGAGATCGGTCCCATCTACCTCAACCAGGACTTCTACGAGCAGGACGATACGCATGCCTGGGGCCCGGCGCTGTTCCTCGACTACGACCAGAATTTCTGGGACAACCACCTGCAGCTCTATCACCGCAGTATGGGCTACGCGTCGGTCGGGGAGGGTGACCCGAACCTCTGGGTCTCCTGGACCGGACTGCGGATGCCCATGTCCTGGGGCGTAGTGGGCACCGTGGAGTACAAGATCAACTACGATAGCGATCCCGCACCCGGTACCAAGTCCACTGACACCACGCTGGGGCTCAAGATCGGTTACGAGTGGTGAGCGTTGCATCGCGCCTGCCAGCGAGATCATCTCGCGGCCCTGATCCTGCCGCCGAAGTTGCGCCGCCATCGCCCATGGAAAGTTCCTCCACACGGCCTCGTATCGGGCGTCCCTGGAGGAATCCCTGTTTCGCGATGGTGTAGACCAAGTTGCTCGGCGGCACGATATCGACCAGCCAGCGTATGTGCTTGTCCCGCGAGCTCTGCTGTTTGGTTCTCTCAACAAGCCGCGGGCGGACTGTAACCAAGCGGCCTCCGACGAACCCGGGCGGTTCAGTCGGCAGTATGCGCATTAGCAAGGTGTCTGTTTTCACGGAACCACTACAGTTCTGGCTAGGGCAAGAACTTCCCGATACCGGCGCCAAGCTAGGGTACGATTCGTGGCGCCACATCGGGCGCGAGGCATGAGGGCACGGGGATGCCCCGGTTTTCCTTAGCCCGAGACACTAGCCACCGGCGGCCGCCCAGCGATTCCATGAGCAAAAGGGTCACCCAGCAAAACAACTTCCGCTATCTCACCGGCGCACTGGTCGTCCTGCTCTTCGGCATTGCACTGGCAAGCGAGCTCGGCTTCGTGCTCGGTCAGCTGTTGATCCAAGCCGCCATCGTCACTGTGCTCCTGGTGGGGGTGTGGGGCATGGGGGACCAGCGGCATTGGCGTCTGACCCGGGTGGGCCTGGTCGTCGCCATTCTCCTGGTCACCGTGGCGGGGCACTTCTTTAACGGGACGCAGATGGAGCAGCTGTGGCTCGTGATCCTGCTCTGCTATCTGGTGCTGACCGCCTGGCTGGCCACCAAGCAGGTGTTGCTAACTGGCCCCATCGATTCCAACAAGATCGTTGGCGCCCTTTGCATCTTCCTGCTGATGGGCCTGGCCTGGACCACGCTCTACTTGATCGTCGCCCAGAATAATCCCCGGGCATTTCACGGGATAGAGCCTGGTCCCTGGTATGAGGTGATGCCGGAGTTCGTGTATTTCAGCTTCGTCTCGCTGACCACCCTGGGATACGGTGATGTGGGTCCGCTCTCACCCATCGCGCGCTTCCTGGCCTATGCAGAGGCGATCACCGGGCAGTTCTACCTCGCGGTGCTGGTCGCGAGTCTGGTGGGCATCCGCATCTCCAGCCATAACTCCTGAGCGCTCGGCGGGCACGGACGCGGGGGTTCCGAGGCATCGATATGCTGGCAGTCAACGGATCGCTCCGGTGCCCGCGCGTGCCTTCAGCCGCCTTGCTCTCCCTCGCGTGGTAGCGCCCAAGTCACGGGACCGGTCTGGATCAGCTGGCGCTTGGGCTCGCCGATCTCCTTTCTGCAGCGGATCAACGCGATCAGGTCCGAGCTGACCCGGGGGCTGCCGGTGATACACGACTGGCCGAAGATAGCGGTGCGGCCACACCCGAAAGTGATGATGTCGATGTTGCCGGCCTTCTGCAGGTACGCCTGTGCCTTGGGGCTGGTCCGACTCCGGGTTGTCGTCCACCGCGCGGTCGGTGATGAAGAAGAGGTCCCGTCAGGAGGGTGCTGGGGGGCGGTCTGGCCATCCACCACCGCGGGCGAGCCAGCCGTTCGAAGGATCTCCGCGGTAGGCATCAGGTGCCCGCCCCCACAGGCGCATCCGGCCAGCAGGGCGAAGACGAAAACCGCGGGCCGGGGTCGCGTCAAGCGCATCGATCGACCTCCACCATGAAAACGGTTGGTGACGCCGTTCTCTTCAGGTGTCCGCCCGACGGGTGCGTACAGGTCTCTCACGCAGAACGGAGAGTCGGTTGTGATTCGACCACGGGAGTCGTTGTCGGACCACGGGGACGGTACAATTCCGTTTCCTTAAGAGTACGCGCTCCACTCGCGTTATCGCGTCTATTTCCATGCATGGGAACATGCAGCTATGACATTTCGATTACTCTCTCCGAGCACTTTCCCTCTCCTTTTTCTCCTGTCGCTATCGGTTTTCTCCGCGTCTGGCGCAGACCCCATCGATGGCCCGGAAGGCTCGGACCAGCCACCGGCCGCCGCACCTTCTGCGCCCGGGCAGGATGCGACACGCCTGGCGTTCGATCCAGCAGCGATCGGGCTTCCCGGCCTCCCGCAGCCGATGACATCGGCCGAGGACCTTCGCACGGCGCTTGCGTTGATCGATGCCCGACTCGCGGAGCAAGAGCCCGGCGTCGAGCAGTCCGATGGCGTGGACGGCGAAACGGTGCCCGGACGACGCATCGAGCTGCTGCGCGCGCTGCGTGTCGCGGTGCAGCGCCGGGCGATCTTGCAGCAGCGCCTGGCGAGGAGCGAGGAGGAGGTCGCGGAACGTCGCGAGCAGCTCGCCGCCATCGACGAGAAGGGCGTGACCCTGGAGCCGCCCTACACCGTCTCGGCACTCGATCAGCAGCAGGCCGAGCTGGGCCTGACGCGGGCCACGGAGGCGGTCGCCAAGGCCCGCCTGGCAACCGCGTCGCGGCGCCTGACGGCGCTCGAGAAGTCGCTCGACGCCGCCGTGCGCGCCCGGCGCAACGCGCGGGATCAACTGAGCGCGGGCAGCGACGATGGGGTTTCAGAGGTGGAGCGTGAGCACTTGGCGCAAGCGCTGGAGCTGGCCCAGCTGCAAGAGCTGCTGGCCCGCCAGCAGCTGGCCGCGGCCGAGGCCTCGGTGGCATTGGCACGCACCGAGGATCGCCTCGCCGAGGCACAACAGCAGGTGCTGGCGGCCCGCGTGACATTTCTCGAGTCGCACGCTCAGCTGCCACCGGAGTTGCTCGAGCAGCGCTTGGAGGAGCTGCATGCGAACGAGGCGCAGATGCGCGCCCAGATCGAGACGCTGCTGCGTCAGGACGATCAGGCCGAGTCCGCGCTCTATCAGGCTCAGCGCCGCCTGGCCGCCGCCGACGGCGCCGACAAAGTCGTCCTGGAGGAATGGGTGGCCGCGCGCCAAAGCGAGCTCGACGCCGCCCACTCCGCGGTGGATTCACTGACGGCGGCGATCGTCGATCTCGGCCAGATGCGCCAGCTCTGGCAGCAGCGCTTCGAGCTGATGCAGGCGAGCGATGCTGGCGATGCCGCCGAGCGCCTGCGCGCGGTCATCACCGCGGCGGCGGCGGCGCGCGCCGGGAAGGACGAGATCGAAGACCGCCTCAATGCACTGCGCACCATCGAGCTCGCGCAGGCGCGACGGCTGCGCGACCCGGACCTGAACGAGGGCATGCGCCAAGCCCTGGCGGTGCGCGCGGCCGCGCAGGAGCTGGCCGAGCGTGCAGGACGAGAGCTACTCGAGACCAGGGACGCGCTGATCGCGCTGCTGGCCGGGATGCGCGATCAGCTCGAGGCCCAGGTGGAGAGCCGGCCCCTCGGACTTCAGCTGCTGCAGGCCCAGGAGGCGCTGGCGAGCTGGTGGGATGCCGAGCTGATCGTGATCGACGATCAGAGCATCACTGCTGGGGAGCTGGGGAGCGCGCTGGCGATGTTCGTCCTCGTGCTCGTTGTCGTCTCGTTGATCCGGATCGGCGCGCGGCACGCGCTTCAGCGGCGCAAAGCAAAGGATCCCGTTGCCGAGGCCGGCGATCTGCGCCTGGCGCTGTCTGCCGTCTCGGGCAACACCAGCCAGCTCTTCGTGCTGATCGCGGCCTTCTACGTGGCCATGATCTTCTCCGGACTGGCCGGTACGACGGTCAGGGACTGGCTCTGGAACGTGCTCGTGATCGCCTTCTACGCCCAGCTCGGCCTTTGGGCCAATGCGGCCATGGTCGACTACTTCAGCCGGCGGCGCACCCGCCAGGAGATGCGCGACCCATCGGCGGTGACCGGATACGGCCTGCTGATGTTCTTCATCCGGGTTGGTGTCTGGATCACCGTTGTGGTCTCGCTGCTGGCCTACTTCAAGTATCCGGTCGCCGGCCTGGTCGGCGCCCTCGGCGTCGGCAGCCTGGCGGTGGCCTTCGCGGTGCAGAACATCCTCGGCGACGTGTTCAGCTCCATGGCGATCATTCTCGATAAGCCGTTCCGTGTCGGCGATTTCGTCAAGACCGGGGACACGGTCGGTACGATCGAGCTGATCGGGGTCAAGACCACCCGCATCCGCAGCCTCTCCGGCGAGCAGGTGGTGCTCTCCAACAGCGACCTGCTGAGCAGCCGTGTCCACAACTTCAAGCATTTTCGCGAGCGCAGGGTGTCATTCCGCATTCGGGTCGCCTATTGGACGCCACGCGAGCAGATCGAACGCATCCCGGGGATGATCCGCGAGGCCATCGAGGCGCAGCCGCGGACCCGCTTCGATCGCGCGCATTTCTTCGAGCTCGGCGAGTCATCCCTGATCTTCGAGGTCGTCTACTACGTGCTCACCCCGGACTACGGCGTCTACATGGATATCCAGCAAGGCATCAATCTCGTCATCCATCGCCGCTTCGAGGAGGCCGGAATCGAGCTCGCCTACCCGACCCAGGAGCTGATCGTGCGACATGGCCGAAGCGCGGCCACGGCCAGCGCTGGCGTGGCGTCTACCTGAGCGCAGCAAGGCGGCCCGCATCATCTACACGGTAACGCCCGCATGATCGGACGATCCCCAAGATCGCGGAGCCGCGGCGCGGCGCACACCCGCACATGCTCGCACCGGCACCGCTCGCCCGGCTGTTGCTGATCTGTATCCAGGGCAGGATACCGGGGCTGCGACCAGCCCGCTCGACGCACCCGATAGCTCCTCGCCACGCGCCACCTTTACGAGCCTTCTACCACAGACGGACCGCCTCGCCGAGCTGGTCCGATGCGGAGAAATGCCTGGATCCGCGTCTGCCTATTTGCCGCGTTTCACGCTGCACAGTGGCGAAAGCCGCACCAAGCCGTGTGCCTGTTGCAGGCACTGCTGGCGGATGTCCTCGTCGAGGTGGCGCAGCCAGCGACGCGGGATGGCGGTCGGGCCGTAGAGGGCGCCGGCGATCATGCCGAGGATGGCACCCGTGGTATCGGCATCGCCGCCGCGGTTGACGACGTCGACCAACGCGGGTTCGAGACCATCGGTCGCGAACAGCGACTGAAAGACCGCACGCAGGGCGTCGACGATGAATCCGCTGGGGTTGTCCACCCGTTTTCGATCGTAGACGAAACGCTGGTCCGCCTCGGCCAGCGCGTCGGCGAGCCGCTTCAGCTCCGGCTTGCCTCCACCGAGCAGCGCGGCCTGCACCATGCGGATCACGCACAGGGTGCCGGCGTCCGAGACCGGGTGGTTGTGCGTGACGTGCGCCTGCAGCCGATTGGCCTGATCGATGGCATCGACCTCGGCCCCGAGCGTGGCCAATGCCACCGGGAGACAACGCACGCAGGCGCCATCGCCGGCGCCGGATTCGCTTTCGGGCATCACGCTCTCGCCCGTCTGGCGGAAACGCGCGATCCCTCGTCGCACCGCATGGCCGATGTCGACCGGCTTGGCGCCCATCCAGTCGCTCAGGGCCTCGGCCGCGGCGGACGCCTCCACCTGCCCCCGACCCAGAATGCTCCGCCCCAAGACGAGACTCATCTCGGTGTCGTCGGTGGTCTGACCCTTTCGCAATCGCAACCAACCGCCGCCGACCATGTCTCGATGCACGCGATAGCGCTCGCGGATCTCGCGTGAGGTCAGGTACTCGACCGTTGCACCGAGCGCGTCACCCACCGCGAGCCCAAGATAGGCGCCGACGGCACGCCGCTGCAGAAGATCGCCGCTGTCGACCTCCGTCAGGAACAGGATTTCACTTCTAAGGCCCGAAACAATCATGGTCGCTCGTGCTCACATCGCACGCTGTTGCTAAGAAAGATATGGATCCCTTCCGACTCACGCAACAGCATTTTTCAGGAATCGGTTTCAGCCCATTTCCAGGACATTCCGCGCCGCCCGCGTGGGGCTGTGGCGTGGCATCGACGCCCTCGGTTCGGGGCCTTTCCATGGGGCCGGGTCCGGCCGATGACAAGCCCTGGACCGCCACCCCGCAACAAGCACATGGGCTGGCTAAGACTTCGGCAGGGACCGTCCCGGTCTACTCCCGCAAGCATCATCCGGGCCAGTTCATTGATCTCATCGATCCCACACGGGGCCGATCACAGGTAAGCTGACGCGATCGACGCCGGGGACCTGGTACACCAGCAGGCAACCAACAGCGCCGGCCTGACTCCTATGGTGGCATCGACCGCGGTATGCACCAGCATCGTTCAGTCGAGCACCAGAATGGTCCCATCGCGCACGCTTATCCGGCAGGCCAGACGCCATTGCCTTGGCAGCTGCACCGGGACCTGATGGCGTTGGCCCCACCTCAGGCGCCGGCCGCGCCCCGTGCCTGCGCCAGCAGGCGGCCGAGCTCGGGGATGCAGGATCCGCAATTGGTCCCCGCCTGCAGCGCGCTGCCGATCGAATCGACCGAGACCAGGCCGTCGTCACGAATGGCGTTCAGGATGGTGTTGACCCCGACATTGAAGCAGGCACAGACCATCTCGCCGGCATCGGCCACGCCCGCGGGCGCACGGCCGGCGAGCAGGCTGGCGCGGGCGCGGGCATCCAGCGCGCCGTCGGCGAACAGCCCGCCAAGCCAGCCGCGGCGCGGCAGCTCGGGGCCGGGGGAGATAAAGACGCAGCCGGCCAGTCGACCGTCGGTGATGCGCGCGCCCCGATAGCGGCCGTGGGCGGGGTCGGCATAGTCGAGCCACTCGCCGTCCGCCCCGAGCAGCGCGCGCGCACACTCGGCCCAGTCCGCGACCGCGTCGGCACCAGCGATCTCGCCGCGCCAGTGGCCATTGCCGCGCACCACCACGCGATAGTCCGGATCCCCCAGCGCGGCCAGGGCCTGGGGGTCGACGGGATCCCGCGACAGCACGAAGCCGTACCACTGTGCCCGGAACAACCTTACCCGAACCGGCGTGTGCTTGAATTCCGGCTGACCGGAGATTGGATCCAGGGCCGGATTCACGACGGCACCGACCCGAGCGTGCCGGGCCGAGACATCGCTCCAGTGCATCGGCGCGAACACCGAGCCGGGCCGTTGATCGTTGTCGATCTCCACCCGCGCCAGCAGTCTGCCCCAGCGGCTGGTGACCTCCGCCACCGCGTCCGCCGCGAGACCCTGGGCCGCCGCGTCGATGGGATGGATCTGCAGTACGGGCTCGGCGATGTGGCTGGTCAGGCGCGGCGTCAGCCCGGTGCGGGTCATGGTGTGCCACTGGTCGCGGATGCGGCCGGTGTTCAAGATCAGCGGCCACTGGTCATCGCAGGCGTTCGCCGGCTGGCCCGGAACAACCGGGATCAGCCGGGCCTTGCGGCTCTCGGTGAAGAAGCGCCCGTCGGAAAACGGCCGCGCGGGCCCGGCGGTGGCCGGCAGCGGCCACTGGACCGGATCGAGGCCAGCATATTGCTCGTCGCTGAGCCCGGCCAGCGCGCCGATGTCGAAGTCGCGCGAACCGCCGTTCTCGAATGCGGAGAGCGCGGCGTGCTCGCGGAAAATATCGGCCGCACAGGAGTAAGCGAAGGCTTCGCCGAAACCCATGCGCGCCGCGACTTCGCTCACGATCTTCCAGTCC
>JAXGTD010000094.1:0-16904 GCA_040775095.1 Chromatiaceae bacterium
CGAGGACGTCCGGCCCGAGCTGCGTGCCAGACACCAGGCGAGCCTCTGCATGGACTGCGGCATCCCCTACTGTCACGCCCACTGCCCGGTGCACAACCTGATCCCAGAGTGGAACGCCCTGGTGCACGAGCGCCAGTGGCGCGCCGCCTGGGAGCACCTGGAGTCCACGAACGGCTTCCCGGAGCTGACCGGACGCCTTTGCCCGGCCCCCTGCGAGCACGCCTGCACCCTGCGCCTGACCGGTCAGCCGGTGAGCATCAAGGCCATCGAGCTGTCCATCGCGGAGCATGCCTGGGAGGCCGGCTGGACGCGTCCAGCCCCGGCCCGCACCCAAGCCGGCCCGCCTGTCGCCGTGGTGGGCTCGGGGCCAGCCGGACTCGCCTGCGCCCAACAGCTGGCCCGTGCCGGCTACCGGGTCGACGTCTATGAGCGCGCCGACCGCATCGGCGGTCTGCTGCGCTACGGAATCCCGGACTTTCGCCTCGACAAGGCGGTCCTGGACCGGCGCCTCGGCCAGATGCGGGCCGAAGGGGTGCGCTTTCATACCGGCTGCACGGTCGCCGGGGCGACGCTGGAGCGGATCCGCCAGCACAGCCGCGCCGTGGTACTGGCCTGCGGCTGCGATCAGCCGCGTGAGCTGGAGTTGCCCGGCCGGGGGTTCGCCGGTATCCATTATGCGCTGGACCTGCTGGTGCAACAGAACCGAGCGGTCGCCGGACTGCCTTCGGAGCAGTCCCCACCGATCCATGCCGAGGGTCTGGACGTGGTGGTCATCGGCGGCGGCGACACCGGGGCCGACTGCCTCGGGACCTGCGCCCGTCAGGGGGCCCACTCGGTGACCCAGATCCAGTACCACGACCGCCCCCCGAGCGAGCCGGACCTGCTGCGATTCTGGCCGGACCCGGCGCCCGCATGGAGCCGCACCGATCACGACGAGGAAGGCTGCAAGCGTCACTGGGGCTGGGACACCCTGGCCTTCGAGGGCCAGTCGGGGCGGGTCCAGGGGGTGATCCTGCAGCGCCTGGAATGGCGCCAGGACGCCCTCGGCATCTGGCACAAGCACCGGGTGTCGGGGCTGCTGAGGCGGCTCCCGGCCCAGCTGGTGCTGATCGCTATCGGTTATGCGCGCCCCCGACCCATGGGGCCGCTCACGGAGCTCGGCCTGTCGCTGGACCCCCATGGCCACGTCGCGGCCAACGACGCCGACTACCGCACCAGCCGAGCGGGGGTGTTCGCCTGCGGCGATATGCGCCGGGGCCAGTCGCTGCTGGTCTGGGCGATCCGCGAGGGCCGCCAGTGCGCCCGGGCCGTCGACCAATGGCTGACCAACCACAGCAGCCTGCCGTTGGTTTGAGGTGGCTAGCCTGCCCGCGAAGGCGAGCGCGCTTGGCAGGCCGGTCACCACCACCTGGCTCAACGCGCGAGCTGAAGGAAGGGCAGCGGCAGGAAGGGGCCGAGGGATTCGCGTTCCCACCAGTTGCCCGTTTGCGAACGCTCCCGCGGCGTGGCGAATCGGTAGCGGTAGACCTCGACCCGCAGCATGCGGGCGGGCTGCTCGCCAAACGGTGCCTCTCGCAGGAGCGCGGTCACCGGCGGCGCGCCCTCCAGCAGCCGCACCAGAAAGCGCTCGAACCAGTCCAGAAAGACCGGGCCCTTAGGCACGAACCACATCATCCAGTCGATTCTCGGGTGATGCGGAACGATGAACGGCGCGATGTTGGCCAGGTCTCCGGGCAGGTAACGAAACGCGTAGGGGCGCCACTCCTTTCCATCCAGGGACCCCTCGATCTGGAGCTCAATGCGTTGTGTCTCGATGCTCGGAAACACGTGGTAGCGGTTTGCGATTCGGTATTGGCCGATCCAGTCGATGGTCGCGCCAGCCCAGCGGGGCGGCTCTATCCCTGGGATGAGCGTGACGGCGCTTGTCAGACTCGCTGGAAGGATCACCGCCGCGGCGAGCAGGGTCGCCATCGCGACGCCAGGGCGCGGACGCCGGGGAAGGATGCGGCTGGCATCCGCGCGCTGGCGCAATGGCCGGGGCAACACGTGCGCCAGTGCCTTGTCGTCGAATAGGAAGAGACAGAGGGCGATAGTCAGGAGGTTAAAGAAGTTGTGGTTGCTCGTGAGCATGATCAGGACTTGCCACAAGATGGTGAGCCAGGCCGCGGCGAAGCGCCAGGGACGGGGCAGCAACATCATGAAGGGGACCAGGATCTCGACGACCAGGGTGCCCGCGGTGCCCAGGCGCAGCAGCCAGTCGGGGAGCTGATGCGCGTACCAAGCGCCAGCGTGGGGCAGCGGCTGTGTTTCGAAGTAGTAGTCCAGGGCGCTCAGCCCGCGCCAGACCGGGTCTGCGCTGAGGAGCTTGGAAATCCCCGAGAGGAACCGCAGCCGAAACAGGAGCCAGCGGAACAGCCAGACCACCAACCTTGAGCCTCCCGGCAGAAAAATCGCCAGGAATCCGGCCTCGAGCAGCAGGTAGTCCCATTGGAAGTTGGTCAGGACGTTTCCGGCATGATAGAGGGACAGGTAGAGGACGTAGAGGGTGATGAGCAGCACGCGCTCCCAACGCCCTCCGATCCATCCTGTCAGCACGAGGAGCAGCGCCAGGATGCAACCCCCGTAGCTCGCCGTAGCCAAGGCGAGGTCCCCGGATGCGACCCAAAACACCGACGGATAGACCAAAAAGCGCAGCGCGCCGAAGCGTTCCGCCATGTCTGCGAGCTGCTCGGCGATGGGAAAGATGCCCTGGGACCCGGCCAGCGCCTCCACCTGCGTGGCCAGCGAAGCGAACGCGGCAAGGTACAGCAGACCCAGACAGCGTAGGAAGAGCCACCCAACGAGACGATAGTCGGTGGCCTCCGCATGGAGCGGGTTCGCCTGCAAACGGCGCCGCAACAGGTGCATGGACTCTCCTCCCCCGGCTCAGAATAGCCTCTGGGCCGGACCCGCGCCCCTCGCCGGGGCTCGCGCGGGCTACCGGCACCCGCATCGTCTGGGGAAACGCCGATCGAAAGCGTCTTCCATCCGGGCCACGGATGGTCCGGCATTGCTGAGCCACCGGAAACCATGCCCACGCGGTTAAGATTGAAGCTCGCCCACGCCCGTGGCGGTCAACTGCCGTTTCCAGGTTCAGTTGCTTGCTCCCGGGGCTTGGTCCAGGCCGGAGATCCGCCGTGCTCGTGATACATTCTGGGACATCCCAATCCCCAAAATGTCTGCGCCCGGCGGCCCCCCGGTTCTTCGTCCTTCCCATCCCGATCTGCCCCGTTGGGGGATTACAGGCCAGGTATCAGGCGATTCACCGGATGGGCTTCATCACCCTCGTGACTCCCCAGCATGCCGGTACCCAAGCAAGCACCAGCCTTATGAGCACAACAGACGCGCGGGATCGGGTCGATGAAGCAACGCCGCTGCTACTCACATTAACAGGGGCCAGCGTCGATGCGATGATCATCCTCGGCTTCAATGTGCTCACCGCGGCGCAAACGGGCAATACCGTGCTACTCGCGGTGGCCATTGCGCGTGGCGACGCGGTCACTGGCCCGAATGCCCTGGCCTCGGTCGCCGCGTTTGCCGTCGGCTGTTTTCTTGGCGCGTTTTCGATCCAGCGTTGGGAGCATGTCGAGAAGCGAGGCGGCGGCATCCTCCCCGTACTCGTGGTTGAAATGGCGCTCTTGACCATCCTGCTCCTGCTCTGGCGGATCGAGGAGCCGGTGACTGGGGTCCAGACATTCGGCATCGTTGCGCTTGCGGCCTTCACGATGGGCGTGCAGAGCGCGGCCATGCTCCACGTCCATGGTCCGGGAACCACCTACATGACCGGTATGTTGGCCACCTTTAGCACGGGACTCGTGGGCTGGCTCAGTGCAGACTGGCGGTCGGCTCGGCATGAGGCGGGCATCCCCGATGCGGCACAAGCCAAGGCGCGATTCCCATGGCGCAATGGCGCCGGCTGGCTGGTCTACCTTGCCGGGGCTATTGTTTGTGGCTCTCTGTATCTGCGCTTCGGGGCGCTGGCCATGCTGATGCCGATCGGCATCAGTGCTCTAACCGTCGCCTTGCTCGGTCGGCGCCGGATCTGATCCAGGCGCGGCGTCCAGCCGCTCCAGTCCCGCGGGTCGAGCACTTCCCCTCGGGTCTGGCGAGTGCCTCTACCGAGGCGCTCGGCGAATCGCGGGCCGCTGGGCTTCGACGAGCCGGATGTGCCAAAGGCTTGGCCAGTTCTTCCCGGTCACCAGGAGCGTGCCCGGCTCGCCATCGTAGGCCACGCCATTGAGTACGTGCGGATAGACGAGTCGCTTTGGCCGCGGGTTCAACCCGGAGAGATCGACCCAGCCGTTGACTGCGCCCGTCTCGGCGGAAAAGCGCACCAGGTAGTCGGTCTGCCACACGTTGGCATAGATATCGCCATCGACGTACTCGAGCTCGTTGAGGAAGCCGACCTCGCCATGGCCATCGCGCACCACGATGTAGCGTTGGACCTCGAAGGTTTCTGGATTTAGGAACGCCACGCCCGCGGAGCCATCGCTGACGATCAGGTGCTCACCGTCCGTGGTCATGCCCCAACCCTGGCGGGGATAATGGAAACGCGCGATCGGTGAGAGGTCGTCCGGCCGGTAAACGAAGCCCGTGTTGGAGATGTAGGTGAGCTGGTAGAGCCGGTCCTTCAACGCCACCGCGCCTTCGCCGAAGTAACGCGCGTCGAGCTCGCGAACGCTCTTTACCCCGCCAGTGGCGAGGTCCCATTTCTTGAGTCGGGAGCGCCCGTATTGACCGGTGCCCTCGTACAAGAAGCCGTCATGCATGAACAGGGCCTCCGTGTAATCGGCCGTGTCATGCGGATAGGTCTGCTGGATCTCGTAACGATAGACGGGGATCTCGGATTGGTCATAGAGGCGAGCATGGCCGACCTGGGGTGCCTCGCCGTCGTGCAAGATGGGCAGCGGGCCAGCTACAGCCAGGGACCGCCACAGGAACGTGGCACAAACAAGCAGCAGGACTGGACGACGTAATTTCATTACTCTTGAATCCTTGTGGGTCATGGATCAGCTGAGCTTGTTCCTGCTCATCGCGTCAATCACGATCGGCAGCTCAAGCCACCCCGCGTGCGGGTTGCGCGGCAAGGCTACCTGTTGGGTCCGCTCGGGCCTCCCCGCGGCCCGGACGGGAACCGCGATCGATCAGCGTCCCCCTAGACGGCTGGCAGACAGGCCTCGAGGTAGGCCACGGCGTCGGCGGCGGAATCGGTCAGCTCGAGCTTCACCTCGTTCGGCGTAACCGTCCCCGCGGCATTCATCGGCCCACGGATAAAGTCCAGCAATGGCCGCCAATAGTCCACGCCGACGATCACGCAGGGGAAGCTCTCGAGCTTGCCCGTCTGCATCAGGGTCAGGGTCTCGAACAGCTCATCCAGGGTGCCGAAGCCGCCGGGGAGAAAGACAAAGCCGCAGGAGTACTTCAGCAACATGACCTTGCGGATGAAGAAATAATCGAACGTCAGCACCCGGTCCAGGTAGGGGTTGGCGCACTGCTGCTGCGGCAGCCGAATATTGCAGCCGACGCTCAGTCCGCCCGCCTCCTGCGCGCCGCGGTTGGCGGCCTCCATCACCCCGGGGCCAGCCCCGGTCATGACGACGAACCCCGCCCCCGCAAGGGCCCGGCCGATCTCGCGCGCCAGTGCGTAGTATCGGTTCGTCTCGGTGAATCGGGCGGAGCCGAAGACGGTCACCGTCCGGCCCAGATCATAAAGGGCGCGGTATCCGTGGACGATTTCGTCGAACACGGTGACGGCACGATCGAAATCCGCGAGCAGGTCATCGGCTCCCCGCAGCAGCTCTGCCTCACGGTCGACGCATGCCGCTGGCCGTGGTGATCCTGCTCCCGGGCTATCCATGGTCAGCTTACAAGGCCTCGATGATGCGCTCGATCTGGCGCCGGTGGACACCCACGTGCGCGGTCGCCAGCGCGTGCCATTGGGCGGCGGACAGGCGCCCGAGCCACGGGTGGGGTTGCCGGGTACCGGCGCGCAGATTACCGAGCTTCTCGACGATGTCGATGTAGCGATCGATCGCGACCTTCAGGTCGGAGATCTGCTCGGGCCCGGCCTCGGGCACCGGCTTGGCGTCCTCGGCGCACAGACTGGTACTCGAGGGCAGACCCGAATACAGGCGCGGGAGCATCGCCGCCACCGCGGTGTTGACGATCACCAGGTGCTCCAACGTCATGTAGACGGACCAGTCACGGCTGCTGTCCTCGATGGCGAAGGCGCGGGGGATGAGCACCCGCTGGCGCCCCCGCGCCTCGGTCAGCCCTCCCGCCAGCACGAGGGCGCGCTGCGCCTCGGCTCGGAACAACTCGGTGAGCCGATCCTTGTCGATGAAGCGCGCCGCCAGGTGAATCCCGACACGGGCCAGGACCCGCTCGAACCCTGGAATCCCGACACCGGGTGGTGCCAGCCCCGACCCGTGTTGAACATTCATCGCTGTTCCCGTCGCTCTGCCGCTGGGTGGGACCGCATCCGCACCGCCCGCCCCTCGCAGGGGGCATCGCACTTCTCGGATTGCGAGCTGATTCTAGCCATGGATGGGCAAAATCAGCCTATCCCTCGATGCGGCCAGGCTGCCCCTTTCCCCAGGTATCCTTGAGCGTGACCGTCCGATTGAAGACCAGGCGTTGCGGGGTCGTCACCGGATCGACGATAAAATAGCCCTCGCGCTCGAACTGGAAACACTCGCCCGGCTGGGCCGAGGCCAGGCTCGGCTCGACCACGCAGCGGGTCAGCGTGCGCAGCGAGTCGGGGTTGATGTCATCGCGAAAGTCGCGCCCACCGTTGCCCGGCTGTGGCACGCCAAAGAGCCGGTCGTAGAGCCTGATCTCGGCGGGCACCCCACGCGCGGCCGATACCCAATGGACCACGCCCTTGACCTTGCGACCCTCGGGATTCTTTCCCAGGGTGTCGAGATCGGCGCTGCAACGCAACTCGACCACCTCGCCGGCGCCGTTCTTGATCACATCGTTGCAGCGGATCACGTAGGCGTTGCGCAGCCGCACCTCGCCCCCGGGGATCAGCCGTTTGAAGCCCCGCGGCGGTACCTCCGCGAAGTCGTCGCTGTCGATATACAGCTCGCGTCCAAACGGCACGATGCGCGTACCCATGGATTCGAGCTTCGGGTGGTTGCCCACGTTGATCGACTCCACCTGCTCGTCGGGATAATTCTCGATCACGACCTTCAGCGGGCGCAGCACCGCCATGGCGCGGGGCGCATTGGCGTCGAGGTCGTCTCGGATCGCGCTCTCGAGCAGGCCCATCTCCACCAGGTTGTCGGCCTTGGTGACGCCGATGCGGGCACAGAATTCCCGGATCGAGCCGGCCGTGAAGCCGCGCCGCCGCAACCCGGCGATGGTGGGCATGCGCGGGTCGTCCCAGCCCTCGACGAGCCCTTCCTCCACCAGTTGGGTCAGCAGCCGCTTGCTCATGACGGTGAATTCCAGGTTCAGCCGGCTGAACTCGATCTGGCGGGGCCGCGATGGGACCGAGACATGCGCAATGCACCAGTCGTAGAGCGGGCGATGGTCCTCGAACTCAAGCGTGCACAAGGAGTGCGTGATCCCCTCGAGGGCATCGGAGATCGGGTGGGTGTAGTCGTAGGTGGGGTACAGACACCATTCGGACCCGGTCTGGTGGTGGATCACGCCGTGGCGAATGCGGTAGAGCACCGGGTCGCGCAGGTTGATATTCGGTGAGGCCATGTCGATCTTCGCGCGCAGGGTGCGCGCGCCGTCCGGGAACTCGCCGGCGCGCATGCGCCGGAACAGCTCCAGGTTCTCGTCGATCGGGCGGTCGCGGTAAGGACTGTCGCGTCCCGGCTCGGTCAGCGTGCCGCGATACTCGCGGGTCTGATCCGCGGTCAGCTCGCACACGTAGGCCAGCCCTTTGCCGATCAGCTCAACGGCGAAGCCGTAGAGGCGTTCGAAGTAGTCCGACGCGAAGTAGATCCGATCGCCCCAGTCGTAACCAAGCCAACGCACGTCGGCCTTGATCGACTCGACGAACTCGACGTTCTCCTTGTGGGGATTGGTGTCGTCGAAGCGAAGGTTGCAAGTGCCGCCGAAGTCTTCCGCCAGGCCGAAATTCAGCACGATCGACTTGGCGTGGCCAATATGCAGATAACCGTTTGGCTCCGGCGGGAAGCGGGTCGCGATGCGCTGGTGCCGGCCCGTGGCCAGGTCCTGTTCGATGATCTGGCGGATGAAGTGGGTACGTGGTGTTGCTGGTTTGTCGGACATCTGCCTGGCGTCGGTGGTACTGTTCGCGGTGAGGTGGATCGATCAACCCGGTCGCGGGGGGGAAGCTGTTTGCGCTCGTCCGTGGCAGAAATCAGCCCGCAAGCCGGGCGGTGCGGGTCCCGAGCCATTCCGGAGCATCCATGGCCCACGCGGCCCAGCATACTGTCTTCGCGCGGTGCTTAGAAGCACCTCTTTGCGTGCGGCCGGCTGCCCTGGAACCACCAGCCAAGAACAGGCCGGCCTCGCGCACTTGCCAGCATCGGAGCGCGAGGCTACCGTTTCAAGCCGCGAACCGAACCGGAAGGATCAGACCATGCCCGAGACCCCGTGCCTGACCGCCTCGATGCTCGAGGTCGGCATGCGCCATGTCGCCAACCTTTGCTTCAACCGCGAGCAGGTGGCGCAGTACTGCGCGTTGACCCACGACTCCAACGCGATCCACCGTGAGCTGGAAGCGGCCCGGCTGCGCTTCCCCAAGACGCACGACATCATCGTCCCCGGCGGACTGCTCCAGACCAGTGTGTCAGCGCTGTTTGCGACCGCGCTGCCCGGCGACGGTGCGCTCGGGCTGAGCTTCTGCCCGGAACGCCTGCGCCGTCCGCTCTGCCCGGGCGATGCGCTGACGGTCACGCTGGAGGTCACCCGTGTTCGAGCCGGCATCGCCGAGATCGATGTCCTGGTCGAAGACGCCGAGGGGGTTCGCATCACCTCGGCCAAGGCCAAGGTGCTGCCGGCGGACGAGGACTATCGCGCCTGGTGGCTGCAGCAACAGGGCTAGGGAAACGCTTGAAATCGGCGCAGGCCGTTCGGGCCACGGACGGCCCGACATTTTCGATCGCTGCAAGCGCTTGACAATGGAGCGCCCTTGCGGGGAAACGACGGGGGAGACCGACGGACCAACGATATCGGTGATCCGGCATATTCGAATAAACCTGCGCTCGGTCACTGACCGGAATCCCCCGAGCGGCTATGCTCTGCGCTGCCCTTCGGAGAATCTGTCGTCATGACCGCGTCCATCCACAACGCCCACTTCGTGCTGCGCCGGGTCCACTCGCTGCTGGGGATCCTGCCGATCGGCGTCTTCCTGGTGTTCCATCTCTGGGAGAACTCCCAGTCGCGCTTCGGCGCGGAGCACTTCAACAATGAGGTCGTCGGAGCCCTGCAGGGGCTCAACTATCTGCCCCTGATCGAGCTCACGGTCATCGCGCTGCCCCTGCTGTTCCACGCGGCGTTCGGGCTTGCGATCATCGGGCAGGGCCGCGCGGAGCCGCTGCGCTATCGCTATGGGCGCAATTGGATGTATTGGCTGCAGCGCCTCTCGGGCATCGCCATCGCCGGCTTCCTGCTCCTGCACGTGGGCCTCACCCGTGTCGCTGGCCTGCTCGACCCGGCCGTCGCCGCGGATGTGTTTGGACACATGCAGAGCGCCCTGTCCAACCCACTGATGTTCGGCATCTACCTGGTCGGGCTGTGGCTGTCGGTGTTCCACCTGGCCAACGGGCTCGCAACCGCGGCCATCGTCTGGGGGCTGACCACGAGCGCCGAGGCACAGCGGCGCTTCGGCTGGATCTGCGTCGGCCTCGGACTGTTGCTCGGCGCGCTGGGCACCCATGGCCTGTTCGGTTTCCTGCCCGACGCCACCACTGGATACACCCCATGAGCGGGCGTGAGGTCATCGTCGTCGGCGGCGGACTTGGCGGGCTCTGGGCAACACTGACCATCGCCGAGGCCGGACACCGGGTACGTCTGTTCTCACTGTTCGAGGTCATGCGCTCCCACTCGGCCTGCGCCCAGGGTGGCATCAATGCGGTGCTCGACACCAAGGGTCAGCACGATAGCGTGCGCCAGCACATCCTCGACACCATCAAGGGCGGTAGCTACCTGGCCAACCAACCGCCCGTGAAGAGCCTGTGCGAGGACGCCCCCGGGTTGATCCGTACCTTCGAGCGCATGGGCGTGACCTTCTCGCGCACGCCCGAGGGGCTGCTCGATCAGCGCCTGTTTGGCGGCGTCAAGCACAAGCGCACCTGCTTCGCGGGGGCCAGCACCGGTCAGCAGCTGCTCTATGGCGTCGACCAGCAGGTGCGTCGTCTCGAGACCGAGGGCCGGGTGGTCAAGCAGGAGTGGTGGGAATTCCTCGCCATCGTCAAGGACGCCGACGGCGTCTGCCGCGGAATCGTCGCGATGGACCTCAACAGCATGGAGGTGCACGCCTTCCGCGCCGATGCCGTCGTGCTCGCCACCGGCGGCCTGGGTCAGATCTACGCGCCCAAGACCACCTGCTCCACCAACTCCACGGGCGCCGCGGCCAGTCGCGTGTACCAGCAGGGGGCGCGTTTCGCAAACGCGGAGTTTTTCCAGTTCCATCCCACGGCGATGCTCGGTGATGACAAGACCCGCCTGATGACCGAGGCGGCCCGCGGCGAGGGGGGGCGCGTATGGGTCCCGAAGGATCCCAAGGACTGCCGCACCCCGGATCGCATCCCGGAGACCGAGCGGTTTTACTTTCTGGAAGACTGGTACCCCAGCTACGGCAACACGGTGCCGCGCGACCTCGCCTCACGCGCGATCTGGAAGGTCACCCGCGAGCTCCGCCTCGGCGTCTGCGGCGGCGACCGGGTCTATCTCGATCTGACACACCTCGACCGGGGCTTTGTCTCGACACGCCTCGGGGCCATCCTGTCCATCTACCGAAAATTTGCCGGCGTCGACCCCCTGGACGCGCCGATGGAGATCTTCCCGTCCGCCCACTATGCAATGGGCGGGCTCTGGGTCGACTTCGAGAAGGACGCCAGCAGCGGCGGCATCAAGACGGGCAGCGCACGCAATCACGCGACCAACATCCCCGGGCTCTATGCCTGCGGGGAATGCGACTATGCCTACCATGGCGCGAACCGCCTCGGCGCCAACTCCCTGCTCTCGGCCTCGTACTCCGGGCGCGTCGCCGGCGAGGCCGTGGCCACCTGGCTGAGCGGACTCCAGAGCGGGGCCGACGCCGTCGGGGCCGAGCCGTTCCAGGCCGAGATCAGATACCAGAACCAGATCAACCACCGTTTCATGCGCGCCGCGGGAGACCAGAACCCGTATCGGCTGCACATGCAGCTCGGCGAGCTGATGACGACCAAGGTCGGCGTGGTGCGTGACAACGCGAGCCTCGACGACGCGGCCGCCGAGCTCGTCGATCTGGAGCACCGCTTCGCCAGCCTGAACCTGGCCGAGGCCAAGCCCTGGGCCAACCAGACCCTTGCCTATGCCCGCCAGGTGCTCGACATGGTCAAGCTGGCGCAGGTGATGGCGGCGAGCGCCCGAGCACGCGACGAATGCCGCGGGGCACACCACAAGCCGGAATTCGAGCTCCAGATCCCCGCTGGCAAGTTCGCGGGCGACCCGGAGTACGAGACCTACCGCGCGCGGTGGAAGGCAAACAACGCGAAATGGCTCAAGACCAGCATCGCGGACTATCACCCGGACGGCCCGCAGATCGGCTACGAGCCGGTGGACACCAGCCTGCTCGCACCCGAGCAGCCCCGCGACTACCGCTGAGAGCCATCCGACGCCCCGCCAGAGCGCAGTTGAGCGGCAACCCACGAATTTCTCCCGTCGATGCATCGGCAGATCATCACCCATGACCCAGACAGACGCGACACCCAGTGCAGGGACCACGACGGCAGCGACGGTCACGTTGAAGATCCGTCGCCAGGACGACCCGCTCTCCAGGCCCTATTGGCAGACCTTCGCCCTCCCCGACCAGGCCGGCAAGAACGTCGTCGCGCTGCTCCGATGGCTGCGCGAGCACCCCGTCACGACCCACGGTGATCGCGTCGACCCGGTGGCGTTCGAGCACAACTGCATGGAAGAGGTCTGTGGCGCCTGCGCCATGCTGATCAACGGCATGCCGCGTCCGGCCTGCTCCGCGCTGACTGCCGACCTCGCCCAACCGATCGTGCTGGAGCCACTCCCGAAGTTTCCGGTGATGCGGGATCTGATCGTCGACCGCTCGCGATTGTTCGAGGGCCTCAAGCGGGTCCAGGCCTGGGTCCGTATCGATGGTCCCTGGGACATCCACGAGCGGGCCGAACGAATCTCACCCCGGCAGTGGTCGTCCGACTACCTCTACAGCCGTTGCATGAGCTGCGGTTGCTGCATGGCGGCCTGCCCGCAATTCGACGGCACGGAGCAGGGATTTGTCGGCCCCGCCGCGCTGGCGCAGGTTCGTTTGATGAACACGCACCCCACCGGGCGCTTCGACAAGGCCGAGCGGCTGCACAGGATCATGGCCGAGGGTGGGATCGCCGACTGCGGCAACGCGCAGAACTGTGTGCGCGTCTGCCCGAAGGACATCCCGTTGACGACGGCCATCGGCGAGCTGGGTCGGCAGACCACGCTGCAGATGCTCAAGGATCTGGTCGGGGGTTAGACCGACAAGGAGTCGCCCGCCGGTCTCCGGGAGCCGGCCACGTGGCCGTGACACCGCCAGGACATCGGCTCAACCGTCCAGGCGCGCGCGTTCGATGAACCGGCTGGCCAGCGCGGGTCAACCATCGGGGCAAGGCAACACCCCGATCAGGCCGATCTACGGGCGCCGGAAAGGGACCACGGCGCACGCACCCGCCTGAACACCGCGCTGGCGCTCCAGATTCAGCGCGATCACGGGGTTCAGCTCGGTGATCAGGCGCCGATGGATCGTCTGCAGATCCGGGAAGTAGTAGACGATCTCGCAGGGTACCGGCGCGCTGATCGAGTCGCGTTCGGCGGCCGGCCGCGGACGCCAGGCCAGCCGAATCAGCCTCCCACCGACACCGTCCTGATGCGCATAGCCGCCATGGCTGTCGACGAAGACGACCTCGTCGCGGTCGACGATGGCCTGGTACTGCATGGTGCGGATCGGGACGAAGAGGTTCTCGCGGCCGTGCCGCGCGAGCAGCAGCCACAGGCCGTTGACCAGTCCGGCAGGCAGCGCGCTGAGCTCACGGCTGTGCTCGTCGGGACGAAAGAAGGTCTCGCGGACATAGTACTGGGGCATCGCGGCATCCCATCGGCGGGCTAATCGTTCTCTCCGAGCTCCGGGTCCCAGCCCATCTCCCGCGCGCGGGCGACCGCGGCGGCGTAGATCCGGGCATGGCGTTCACGCAGCTCCTCGGGCAGTCGTGAGGCGAGATAGCCGTAGGGGGCCCATGCCTCGGTAACCTTGTCGTAAAGGGACTCGATACCGGCAGCCAGCCAGCCCTCACAGGTCTCCTCCTCCGGGAGGATACCGAACACCCAGGCGTCCCGGATAATGTTGCCGGTGGGTGTCATCCCACCGCGGGGTTCATTGTAGATGCCTTGATAGACCTTCTTCTCGGGCGGGGGCATGGCAATGTCTCGTGGTTGAAAACGTCGCGTAGAATGGCGACCGGTGCCGGGCCTCCCGGCAGGTGCAGGGTCGGCCTGCATGGCTGGCGCCAGCCGATCATCTCCGGGGGATTGATTCTAACCGACACCTGTGCACAGGGGCAGCAAGCATGCGACAAGAGATCCTGGTCGACCTGATCCGACACGGCGAGCCAGAGGGCGGGCCAATGATCCGGGGCCGAGGCGTCGAACATCGATTGAGCCCACTTGGCTGGCGTCAGATGTGGGCCGCGGTCGGCGACGTCGCCCCCTGGGACCAGGTCATCTCCTCGCCCATGCTACGTTGCCTCCCCTTCGCCACGGAGCTGGCGAGCCGGTTCGCTCTGCCGCTTGCGGTGGAGCCGCTGCTGCACGAGATCGGCATGGGCGATTGGGAGGGACGCCGCCGACAGGACATCGCTGCCCAGGACCCGGAGGCATTCAACGCGGTCCACGCCGATCCGGTACGCAACCGTCCACCCAACGGCGAGCGTCTGGAGGCGCTTGGGGCACGTGTTGGGGAGGTCTATGCACGTCAGCTCGCGAGCTATCCGGGACGTCGCCTGCTCATCGTCTGTCATGCCGGAGTCACGCGCGCCATCCTCGGGTATGCGATGGGGGCCGATCCGACGGCCTGGTTCCGTTTACGCATCGATTACGCGGGGGTCAGCCGCATTCGGCACGGCCGTTTCGGGCCCGGCGTCGAGTTCGTCAATGCGAGGCGGGTGCGTTGACCAACCGCCCTCGCTCCCAGGAATCGGGCGGCGCGCGCTTCGACCCCGCGCCGACGCGATGATCGAGCAGATCCTGGGCATTGTCGTGCCAGTTTACGGCATCGTGCTGGTCGGCTTCCTCTACGCGCGCCGGCACGCGCCGGACCTGGGTGCGGCGAACCGGTTGAATCTCGATGTGTTTACGCCGGCGCTGCTCTTCGATGTCCTGGCGTCCAAGGACTTCCAGCTTGAGGAGTATCTCGACCTTGCCGCCGCCGGGGCGGCGGTGGTGCTCCTCTCCGGGCTGATCGCACTGGCGGTGAGCCGGATAGTGCGCTTGTCCGCGCGCACCCTGGTACCGCCGATGATGTTTCTCAACTCCGGCAACATGGGGCTGCCCCTGGCGGTGCTGGCGTTTGGCGAGCAGGCGTTGGCGGCAGCGGTGGTGCTGTTCATGATCGAAAACCTGCTGCACTTCAGCGTTGGCATTCGCATCCTCGACCCTCGGGCACGGGTCTCGCAGATGCTGCGCATACCCCTGGTACTCGCCTGCCTGCTCGGCACCGGCGCGTCGCTTGGTGGGGTGCGCCCTCCAGAGGCCATCGCCCAGGGTATCCACCTGCTCGGCCAGATCGCGATCCCGCTGATGCTCTTCGCGCTGGGCGCCCGGCTGACCACGGCAAACCTTGGCCATTGGCGCATCGGTCTGCTGGCATCCTTGCTGCGGCCCCTCTCGGGGCTATTGGTGGCCATCGCGCTGCTGGCGGTGTTCGCGCTGCCAGGTCAGCTGCCAGCGCAGTTGATCCTGTTTGCGGTTCTGCCGCCGGCGGTGCTCAATTTCATCTTCGCCGAGCGTTATGGACAGGAACCGGAGGTCGTCGCTGCCATCGTCATCTGGGGCAATCTGAGCAGTCTGTTGGTGGTGCCCGCGACGCTCGCTTTTCTGCTCCGGTAGCACCCGGATTCCCACCATGACGCCGGGGCGGACCCGCTCACGCCGAGGGATAGGGATTCTCGGCTATACTCGGCCCAGGCCAGGCAGGCCGGACTTCTCGGAAGGGACCCGCACCGACGCGATTTCCCCACCCCTCATGCCTGTTTCCACTGCCAGAGCGCACCCGGGCGGATCGCCATCGCCGTCACCGCCCCACGGCTCCGCCTGGTCTCCGTTGCGGCACCGGCCATTCGCGGTGATCTGGTCGGCGATGCTGGTGTCTTACCTGGGCACCTGGATGAACGACGTCGGCGCGGGCTGGCTGATGGCGACGCTGGCGCCCTCCCCGGCCATGGTCGCGTTGGTGCAGACCGCGGCGACGCTGCCGGTGTTGCTGTTCTCGTTGCCAGCCGGGGCGCTGGCCGACATCGTCGACCGGCGCCAACTGCTGATCTGGAGCCAGAGCGCGACGGCATTGATCGTCGTGGTATTCACGCTGATGGTGTGGACGGGACGGGTCACACCGCTGGGGCTCCTGGTCTTCACCTTCCTGCTCGGTACCGGGCTGGCCGTATTTGCGCCGACCCGCAACGCCATCGTCCCCAAACTGGTGCCCCACGACGAGTTGCAGGCGGCCGTCGTCCTCAACGGTGTGGGGGTCAACGTCAGTCGCGCAATCGGCCCGGTCGTGGCCGGGCTCGTCATCGCGGCCTGGGGCGTCGCGGCGCCATTCGCGCTCAACGCGCTGAGCTTCGTCGCCGTGATCCTGGCCTTCCTGTGGTGGCATCCCCCGCCGGAGCCGCCGACCACGACCCCGAATGAGCAGCTCTGGGGGGCCATGGCCGCCGGGCTGCGCTACGCGCGTGCCAGCGCACCCTTGCACGACACCCTGTCGCGCGCCGCCGCATTCTTCGTCTTCGCCGGCTCGGTCTGGGCCCTGCTGCCACTGATCGCGAAGCACCAGCTCGCCGGGGGTTCGGCGCTGTTCGGCATCCTCAACGGCTGTATCGGCGCCGGTGCCGTGCTCGGGGCACTGCTGCTGCCCCGGCTGCGACGGCGAATCGACCCGGACTGCCTCGTCGCCGGGGCAACCGTGGTGGTCGCGCTCGCGCTGCTGCTCCTCGCCGCCGCGACGAACGCCTGGATGGCGGGCAGCGCGTGCCTGATGTTTGGCGCCGCCTGGGTCGGGGCGCTGGCCAGCCTCAACGTCTCCGCGCAGGTGGCGCTGCCAGATTGGGTCCGGGCCCGCGGGATGTCGCTGTTCCTGATGGTCGTCTTTGGCTCCATGAGCATCGGAAGCGCGCTCTGGGGCCAGATCGCCGATCACAGCTCGATCCCCGCGGCGCTGCTGATCGCCGCCGCCGGGGCCGTACTGGGCATCCCACTGATGTGGCGGGCCCGGCTGCATCAGGGCGCCGCGCTGGACCTGGCGCCCGCGTCGAACTGGCCCGCGCCGATGGTATCGGGAGAGATCCCGGAGCAGAAGGGCCCGGTGATGGTCACGATCGAGTACCGCATCCGCGAGGCCGACTGCCTGGCCTTCGTCACCGCCATGGATGCGCTGTCCCACGCGCGACGGCGCGCCGGGGCGTTTA
>JAXGTD010000095.1:0-16551 GCA_040775095.1 Chromatiaceae bacterium
GGAGATGGTGATGCCGGGCGACAACGTGAAGATGGTGGTCAAGCTGATCGCGCCGATCGCGATGGAAGAGGGGCTGCGTTTCGCGGTTCGTGAAGGTGGCCGCACCGTCGGGGCCGGCGTCGTCGCGAAGATCATCGAGTAATCGACATGGCAAACCAAAGAATCCGAATCCGCCTCAAGGCGTTCGATCATCGACTGATCGACCAGTCCGCCCGGGAGATCGTCGATACGGCGAAGCGCACCGGCGCGCAGGTCCGCGGCCCCGTGCCGCTGCCTTCACGTCATGAGCGCTACACCATCCTGATCTCGCCGCATGTCAACAAGGACGCGCGTGACCAGTACGAGCTGCGCACGCACAAGCGTCTGATGGACATCGTAGACCCGACGGACAAGACCGTCGACGCATTGATGAAGCTCGATCTCGCCGCCGGCGTCGACGTGCAGATCAAGCTCAGCTGAGGATAACGACGATGACGATTGGAGTGATCGGGCGTAAGGCAGGAATGACCCGCATATTCGGCGAAGACGGCGTATCCGTGCCCGTCACCGTCATCGAGGTCACTCCTAACCGCGTCTCGCAGGTGAAGACGCTCGAGGACGACGGCTACCGGGCGATCCAGCTCGCCGTTGGCCAGCGCAAGGCCTCGCGTGTCACCAAGCCGATGGCGGGTCATTTTGCGAAGGCGGGAATCCAGGCCGGCGCGGCCCTGCGCGAGTTTGCGCTGCAGGAGGGCGAGGGCGAAGACCTGCAGCCGGGCGGCGAGGTCACGCTTTCGATGTTCGAGGTGGGGCAGAAGGTCGACGTGCGTGGGGTGACGAAGGGACGCGGTTTTGCCGGCGGAATTCGGCGCCACCATTTCGCCGGTCAGGACGTGACGCACGGCAACTCGCTGTCGCATCGCGCGCCGGGCTCCATCGGCCAGTGCCAGACCCCGGGGCGCGTGTTCAAGGGCAAGCGCATGGCGGGCCAGATGGGTAACGTCAACCGGTGTCAGCAGAACCTCGAGGTCGTGCGCGTCGACGGCGAGCGCCATCTGCTGTTGGTCCGTGGCGCCGTTCCCGGTCCAGCCGGGGGGCGGTTGGTCGTGGTGCCCTCGGTCAAGCAAAAGAGTAAGAAGGGCTGAGCATCATGGAACTGGCAACACGAAATGCAAGCGGTGCCGTTGGCACGGTGGAGGTCTCCGAGAGCGTATTCGGGGTCGAGTACCGGCCGAGCCTGATCCATCAGGTCGTCGCCGCCTATCTGGCTGGCGGACGCTCTGGCACCAAGGCACAGAAGAATCGCTCCGCCGTCAGCGGCGGCGGCGCAAAGCCGTTCCGCCAGAAGGGCACCGGCCGGGCACGCGCCGGCACCTCGCGCAGCCCCTTGTGGCGCTCCGGTGGGGTGACGTTCGCGGCGCAGCCGCGCGGCTATCGGCAGAAGGTCAACCGCAAGATGTATCGCGGTGCCGTGCGCTCGATTCTCTCCGAGCTGGTGCGTGCCGAGCGTCTGGTCGTGGTTCCGGAGCTCAGCCTCGCGGAGGCCAAGACCCGGGCGCTCGTGGCGAAGCTGGCCGAGCTGCAACTGACCGACGCCCTGATCGTGGTCGATGATTTCGACGATCAGCTCTTTCTCGCCGCACGCAATCTTCCGGGCGTGGATGTCATGACCTCCTCGGAAGTGGATCCCGTCAGCATGATCGCGTTCGACCATCTGGTCGTCACCGAGGCCGCGCTGCGCAAACTCGAGGAGCGCCTGGCATGAATCAGGAACGTTTAATGAAGGTGCTGTTGGGGCCGGTGGTGTCGGAGAAGTCGGCCCGGGCCGCTGATCTGAGCGCGCAGTACGTGTTTCGTGTTGTGCCGGATGCGACCAAGCGGGAGATCGGCAGGGCGGTGGAGCTGCTTTTCGATGTGCAGGTCGAGGGGGTGCAGGTCACGAACGTCAAGGGCAAGAACAAGCGCTTTGGCGGACGCATGGGCAAACGCCCGGACTGGCGCAAGGCATACGTGCGGCTCAAGCCCGGCCACGACATCGACTTTGGTGGCGGGGCCTAGGGTCGCGGTCACCAGGTACCAGACGGACATACGAAGATGGCTATCGTAAAAACAAATCCGACGTCGGCCGGCCGGCGCTTTGTGGTCAAGGTCGTCAACGGCGATCTGCACAAGGGCGCGCCTCATGACGCGCTGATTGCGAAAAAGACGAAGAATGGCGGGCGCAACAACCTCGGGCGCGTGACCGTCCGGCACCGTGGTGGCGGACACAAGCAGCGCTATCGCCTGGTGGACTTCAAGCGCCGCAAGCAGGAGGTCCCGGCACGGGTCGAACGCCTTGAGTACGATCCGAACCGCAGCGCGAATCTGGCGTTGCTGAAATACGCCGATGGTGAGTGGGCCTACATCATTGCGCCCAAGGGGCTACAGCCAGGGGCGACGGTGGTGTCCTCCGAGACCGCGGCGATCAGCCTCGGAAATTGCCTTCCGCTGCGAAACATTCCTGTCGGTACCGAGGTGCACTGTGTGGAGATGCGCCCGGGCAAGGGGGCGCAGATGGCCCGCGCGGCCGGCAGCTCGGTGCAGCTGATCGCCCGCGAGGGCGACTATGCCACGCTGCGTCTGCGCTCCGGTGAGATGCGCAAGGTTCATTCGGAATGCCGTGCGGTGATCGGCGCCGTCGGCAATGGCGAGCACAGTCTGCGCAAGCTTGGCAAGGCGGGCGCCACCCGCTGGCGCGGCGTGCGGCCAACGGTACGGGGCGTTGTCATGAATCCCGTCGACCACCCGCATGGCGGTGGTGAGGGTCGCACTTCCGGCGGTCGTCATCCGGTCAGCCCCTGGGGCACGCCCACCAAGGGTCATAAGACGCGGAGCAACAAGCGTACCGATGGAATGATTGTCCGCCGGCGCGGACGTAAATAGACGAGAGGATTGATTACGTGGCACGTTCGATTCGTAAGGGTCCTTTCGTGGATCACCACCTGACCAAGAAGGTCGACGAGGCGGTTGCGCAGAACAGCAAGCGGCCGATCAAGACCTGGTCGCGGCGCTCGATGATTCTCCCGGAGATGGTTGGACTGACCATCGCGGTCTACAACGGTCGGCAGCACGTCCCGGTGCTGGTCAACGAGAACATGATCGGGCACAAGCTCGGGGAGTTCGCGCTGACCCGCACGTTCCGAGGTCATGCCGCGGACAAGAAGGCGAAGAAGCGCTGAGGAAACGACGATGCAAGCGGAAGCAAAGCTCAAGTACGCCCGTATCTCGGCGCAAAAGGCTCGCTTGGTGGCTGACCAGATCCGGGGCCAGCGTGTCGAGCAGGCGCTCAACGACCTGACCTTCAGTACGAAGAAGGGCGCGGAGATGATCAAGAAGATCCTCGAGTCCGCGATCGCGAACGCCGAGCACAATGAGGGGGCAGACGTCGACGATCTGCGCGTCGCCGAGATCCAGGTCGACGAGGGCCCGACGATGAAGCGCATCCGTGCCCGGGCCAAGGGGCGCTCGTCACGGATCCTCAAACGCACCAGTCATATCACCCTGACGGTATCGGAAGGCTAAGGGTCGGAGAAACAGTATGGGGCAGAAAGTACATCCAATCGGGATCCGGCTCGGCATCGTCAAGGACTGGAATTCAAAATGGTATGCCAGTTCCAAGGACTATCCGGACCTGCTGAACGCGGATCTGAGCGTGCGCGCGTTTCTGAGAAAGAGGCTCGCCAACGCGTCGGTGAGCCGAATTCAGATCAACCGTCCGGCAAAGAACGCGCATATCACGATCCACACGGCACGTCCGGGTGTCGTGATCGGCAAGAAGGGCGAGGACATCGATAAGTTGCGCGTGGAGGTCTCCGAGCTCATGGGCATCCCGGTGCACATCAGCATCGAGGAGATTCGCAAGCCCGAGCTCGATGCGCAATTGGTTGCCGAAGGGATTGCCCAGCAGCTGGAGCGTCGCATCATGTTCCGCCGCGCGATGAAGCGCGCCGTGCAGAACACCATGCGGGTCGGTGCCGGGGGGATTCGGGTCAACATCGCGGGCCGACTGAACGGGGCCGAGATCGCCCGTTCGGAGTGGTATCGCGAAGGGCGTGTTCCGCTGCACACCTTGCGGGCAGACATCGACTACGGGTTTGCCGAGGCGCGCACGACCTACGGTGTGGTCGGCGTGAAGACCTGGATATTCCGCGGCGAGGTCTTCGGTGACATCACCGAGGATCAGGCGCAGGAGAAGAAGCGCCCCGGCAGGAGGGGCTGAGCCATGCTGCAACCGAAACGAACAAAATTCAGAAAACAGCACACGGGCCGTAACCGTGGCCTGGCCCAGAGCGGGAACAAGGTGAGCTTCGGCGACTTCGGACTCAAGGCGGTCGGTCGCGGCCGGCTCACCGCCCGACAGATCGAGGCCGCGCGCCGGGCGATCACCAGAAAGGTTCGTCGTGGTGGCAAACTCTGGATCCGGGTGTTTCCCGATAAGCCCGTGTCGAAGAAGCCGCTCGAGGTTCGCATGGGTAAGGGTAAGGGCAATGTCGAGTATTGGGTCGCGTTGATCCAGCCGGGTCGGATGCTCTACGAGATCGAGGGCGTGACCGAGGACCTGGCGCGTGATGCGTTCCGCCTCGCCGCCGCCAAGCTGCCGATTCAGACCACCTTCGAGCGGAGGAATATCCTCTGATGGACGCGAAAGCATTGAGAGCCAAGCCGAAGGCGGAGCTACAGACGCAGCTCATGGAGCTGCTCAAGGAGCAGTTCGGCCTGCGGATGCAACAAAGTACCGGCCAGTTGAGCAAACCCTCGCGGGTAAAGGCCGTGCGGCGGGAGATCGCCCGCATCAAGACGATCATGACCGAGACCGAGGCGGGCGCCGGCAATGAGTGAAGACAGCAACAACAAGATCATCACCGGTCGCGTGGTCAGCAGCGCGATGGACAAGACCATCACGGTGCTGGTGGAACGTCGCGTCAAGCACCCGCTGTACGGAAAGTTCATGCGCCGCTCTTCGAAGATCCACGCCCACGACGAGGCCAACGAGTGCAACGCGGGCGATTGGGTGCGGGTCGAGCAGTGCCGTCCGCTGTCCAAGACCAAGACATGGCGGCTGCTCGAGGTCGTCGAGAAGGCCCGCTGAGTCAGTCCTTTCTGGGGTGGGTCCGGTGTTACACCGGCGGTGACCCGGTGAGTCAAGATAGGTAACGACAATGATACAGATGCAGACCCGGCTCAGCGTTGCCGACAACAGCGGCGCCCGCTCTGTTCAGTGCATTAAGGTACTGGGCGGCTCGCACCGTCGCTACGCGGGCATTGGCGACGTCATCAAGGTGACGGTAAAAGACGCGATCCCGCGTGGCAAGGTCAAGAAGGGCGATGTGTTCAACGCCGTGGTCGTGCGTACCCGCAAGGGTGTGCGCCGTCCAGATGGGTCGTTGATCCGGTTCGACGGAAACGCCGCCGTCCTGCTGAACAATCAGCTGCAGCCCATCGGTACCCGCATCTTCGGACCGGTGACCAGGGAGCTGCGTGGCGAGCGGTTCATGAAGATTATCTCGCTTGCACCTGAAGTGCTCTAGTCGGTACTGGGCAGTCGAGCGGCGGAAAGGGTTCACTTACGATGCGCAAGATCAAGGTTGGCGACGATGTCATGGTCATCGCCGGTAAAGACAAGGGTAAGCGCGGCACCGTGCTCAAGGTGGTTGCTGGCGATCGGTTGGTTGTCGAAAACGTCAACATGGCCAAGAAGCACCAGAAGCCAAACCCGCAGCGCGGTATTGCTGGAGGCATCGTCGATAAAGAGATGCCCGTGCACATCTCCAACCTGGCCCTCTACAACCCCGCGACCGGGCAGGGCGACCGGGTGGGCTTCAGGGTCTTGGGAGATGGCCGGAAGGTGCGCGTGTTCAAGTCCGACGGCGAAGTCGTTGACGTCTAATTCGGAATAACGCTATGTCTAGGTTGCAAACACTGTACAAAGAGCAGCTGGCGGGCGAACTGCGCGAACGCTTTGGCTTCAGCAGCGCCATGCAGGTGCCGCGAATCGAGAAGATTACGCTGAACATGGGCGTCGGGGAGGCCATCGCCGACAAGAAGATCATGGAGCACGCGGTGAAGGATCTCACCCAGATCTCGGGTCAGAAGCCGATCGTGACCAATGCTCGCAAGTCTGTTGCCGGTTTCAAGATCCGCGAGGGCTGGCCGATCGGGTGCAAAGTCACGCTGCGGCGTGAGCGGATGTACGAGTTCCTCGATCGCCTGGTCAACGTGGCTATCCCGCGTATCCGGGACTTTCGCGGCCTGAGCGCCAAGGCCTTCGATGGCCGTGGCAACTACTCGATGGGTGTGCGTGAGCAGATCATCTTTCCCGAGATCGATTACGACAAGATCGATGCCTTGCGCGGGCTGGATATCACCATTACGACCAGCGCAAAAAACGACGCGGAGGGCCGCGCGTTGCTCGAGGCGTTCAAATTTCCGTTCAGGAGCTGAGAAGGGTCCATGGCGAAGAAGAGCATGATTGCGCGCGACCACAAGCGCGTCCGCATTGTCCGTAAGCACGCCGCGAAGCGGTTGGCGCTGAAGGCGGTGATCAAGGACAGTACGGCCTCGTCGGAACAGATCGACGAGGCGGTGCTGGCCTTGCAGAAGCTACCGCGCGACGCCAGCCCAGTGCGTCAGCAGCGGCGCTGTCGGGTGACCGGCCGGCCGCACGCGGTGTACCGCAAGTTCGGTCTGAGTCGCAACAAGTTGCGTGAGGCGGTGATGCGCGGCGACGTGCCGGGTGTCGTGAAGGCAAGCTGGTAAATTCGGGTCCGCGGGTCGGGCCTCCATCCTATCGGGTATCGCGCCAAACCGGGCGGACTGACCCACGGAGTAGCACATGAGTATGTCGGATCCCATCGCGGATATGCTGACGCGTATCCGCAACGGGCAGGCTCGGGGAAAGGTCACCATCTTCATGCCCTCCTCGAGGCAGAAGCTGGCGATTGCCGAACTGCTCAAGAACGAAGGCTATATCGGCGAGTGCGCGGTCGAAGATGTCGAAGGGAAGGCGCGTCTGGAGCTGCGGCTGAAGTATTACCGCGGCAAGCCGGTTATCGAATTTCTCAAGCGCGTATCGCGTCCTGGCCTGCGTATCTATCGCGGTAAGGATGACTTGCCCAAGGTCAGGGATGGGCTGGGCATCGCCGTGATCTCGACATCCCAGGGGCTGATGACCGACCGGGCGGCGCGCAAGGCCGGCCACGGTGGCGAAATCCTGGCCTACGTCGCCTGACCCGGGGGAATCACCATGTCTCGAATTGCAAAGTCGCCGATTCCGATCCCGTCCGGGGTCAGTGTCGACATCGTGGGTGCGGACGTCACGGTCAAGGGACCGAACGGCACCTTATCGTGGAAGGTTCATCCGCTCGTCAGCGTCAAGCGCGACGAGGACGTACTGGTGACCGAGCCCGCGAGCCAGAGCGCCGATGCCTGGGCAATGGCCGGAACCACGCGCGCGCTGGTCAACAACATGGTCGTCGGTGTCAGTACCGGGTTCGAACGCAAGCTTCAGTTGATCGGGGTCGGCTACCGCGCCCAGGCCAAGGGCGATGTGCTGAACCTGTCCCTCGGTTTCTCGCACCCGATCGACTACCCGGTTCCGCAGGGAATCAAGATCGACACGCCGGCCGCGACCGAGATCGTCATCCGGGGCGCGAGCAAACAGCAGGTCGGTCAGGTGGCGGCAGAGATCCGCGGCTTCCGCCCGCCGGAGCCCTACAAGGGCAAAGGGGTGCGCTATGCCGACGAGCAGGTCCTGCGTAAAGAAGCGAAGAAGAAGTAGAGGACCTAATCGATGGACAAGAAACAAGCACGTCTGCGTCGGGCCCTGCGCACCCGCGCCAAGATTCGGGAGCTTCGCAGTTACCGTCTCTGTATCTTCCGTTCGCCGCGGCACATGTACGCGCAGGTCATCTCGCCCGACGGTGGCACGGTGGTCGCCAGTGCGTCGACGCTGGACAAGGAGTTCCGTCTGGCCGCCAGCGGGCACTCCGGCAACAGCAACGCCGCCGCGGCCATCGGCAAGACCATCGCGGAACGCGCACGTTCGGCGGGTGTCGAGCAGGTCGCCTTCGACCGTTCCGGCTTCAAATTTCACGGGCGTGTCAAAGCGCTCGCCGACGCGGCGCGTGAGAACGGGCTGAAGTTCTAAGGCCTTCCGCTCCGAGGACAAATATATGTCGAGCTATAACCCAAGACCGGAAGGCGATGATCTTCTGGAAAAACTCATCTCCGTCAATCGCGTGGCAAAAGTTGTCAAGGGCGGGCGGGTCTTCGGCTTCGGCGCCCTGACAGTGGTCGGCGACGGCAAGGGCCGTGTTGGCTTTGGCACGGGGAAGGCGCGTGAGGTACCGGTCGCGATCCAGAAAGCGATGGAATCCGCACGTCGGAACATGGTCGACGTGAAGCTCAAGGGCACGACGCTGCAGTATCCGATGCTCGGCCATCACGGGGCCGCGCATGTGTTCATGCAACCGGCCTCGGAAGGGACCGGGATCATCGCCGGTGGCGCCATGCGCGCCGTGTTCGAGGTGCTCGGCGTACAGAATGTACTCGCGAAATGCATCGGCACGAATAACCCGATCAATGTGGTTCAGGCGACGATCAATGGCCTGTCGGCGATGACAGACGCGGAGAGCGTGGCCGCGAAACGCGGCAAGACTGTCGAAGAGATCCTGGGGTAGGTCATGGGCGACAAGACATCAATGAAGGTGAAGTTGGTCCGCAGCCTGTATGGCCGGCTCGATACCCACAAGGCATGTGTACGCGGCCTTGGCTTGCGCCGCCTGCATCAGGTCGTCGAGGTGGAAGACACCCCGGCCACGCGCGGCATGTTGAACAAAGTCCGGTACATGGTATCGGTGGTGGAGGACAGCTGACATGCGTATGAACGAACTGTCCCCGGCCCCGGGGAGCCGCACCTCGCGCAAGCGCGTCGGGCGGGGTATCGGCAGCGGCTTGGGCAAGACCGCCGGGCGCGGCCACAAGGGCCAGAAGTCGCGGACCGGCGGGTTCCACAAGCTCGGTTTCGAGGGTGGCCAGATGCCGCTCCAGCGCCGGCTTCCGAAGGTGGGGTTCCGCTCGCGCAGCGGTGCGCATGGTGATGAGATCCGGCTTGGCGAGCTCTCGGCGGTCGAGGGCGACATTGTCGACATCGCGTCGCTGCGCAAGGCGAAGCTGATCTCGGTCGGGGTCAAGCGGGTCAAGCTGATCCTGGCGGGTACGTTGGAGCGGGCCGTCACGGTCCGTGGTATCGCAGTCACCAAGGGTGCCCGGGCGGCGATCGAAGCCGCCGGCGGCCAGGTCGAGGGTTAAAGGCAGATCGCCATGGGCAAGAACAGCGCGCCACTGATGCAATCGCTTGGCGGTATGGGCCGCCTCACCGAGCTGCGCCAGCGGCTCCTGTTCGTGCTCGGTGGGCTCTTGGTGTACCGCATCGGGACCTTTATCCCGGTGCCTGGGGTGAACCCGGAAGCGCTCGCGATCCTGTTCGATCAGAACCAGGGATCGATCCTGGACATGTTCAACATGTTCTCTGGCGGCGCACTGCAGCGCGCCAGTCTGCTGGCGCTCGGCATCATGCCGTATATCTCCGCCAGCATCATCATGCAGCTGATGTCGTCGGTGATCCCGAAACTCGAACAGCTCAAGAAGGAGGGCGAGTCCGGGCGGCGCAAGATCACCCAGTACACCCGTTACGGGACCGTGGTGCTCGCGACGTTCCAGGCCATCGGAATCTCCGTGGCGCTGCAGGCGCAGACCGCCGGCGGGTCGGCAATCGTCACCCACCAGGGCGTGGGTTTCGTCTTCACCGCGACCGTGTCGCTGGTGACCGGTACGATGTTTTTGATGTGGCTTGGCGAGCAGATCACCGAGCGTGGCATTGGCAACGGCATCTCGCTGATCATCTTCGCCGGCATCGTCAGCGGACTGCCCGCGGCGGTCGGCGGTACGCTCGAGCTCGTGCGCACCGGTGAGATGAATGCCCTCGCGGTCATGGCGCTCTTCGCCGTGGCGCTTGCCGTGACGGCCTTCGTGGTGTTCGTCGAGCGTGGCCAGCGCCGCATCACCGTGAACTATGCGCGCCGTCAGCAGGGCCGCCGAATGATGGCCGCCCAGAGCACGCATCTGCCGCTGAAGCTCAACATGGCCGGCGTGATTCCGCCGATCTTTGCCTCCAGTATCATTCTGTTCCCCGGGACGCTGGGGCAATGGTTTGGGCAGTCCGAGGACTTCCGCTGGCTGGCCGACATCACCAGCAAGCTATCGCCGGGTGAGCCGATTTACGTGATCCTGTACGCGACCGCGATCGTGTTCTTCTGCTTCTTTTATACCGCGCTGGTGTTCAACTCGAAGGACACCGCCGACAACCTGAAGCGCTCCGGGGCGTTCATTCCAGGCATCCGGCCAGGAGAGCAGACCGCGCGCTATATCGACAACGTGATGACGCGTCTGACGGCCGCCGGCGCGGTCTATATCACCGCGGTCTGTCTCCTTCCGGAGTTCCTGATCGTTGGCTGGAACGTACCGTTCTATTTTGGCGGTACCTCGCTGCTGATCGTTGTCGTCGTGGTGATGGACTTCATGGCGCAGGTCCAGGCCCACCTGATGTCCCATCAGTATGAGGGCCTCATGAAGAAGGCCAATCTGAAATCACCCGGTGCGGGGATGCTGCGCTGAGCCTGTTGCCGCGCCCTGTCCCATCAGAACTGTTTTGGAGAGCGTTATGAAAGTCCGAGCTTCGGTAAAGAAGATGTGTCGCAACTGCAAGCTGATCCGCCGTAATGGGTCTGTCCGGGTCATTTGCAAAGACCCCCGCCACAAGCAACGGCAGGGCTGACCCGTCGATCGCTCGATTGACGTGGATCAGCTAGCTGTTATACTGGTTAGTTTCCGCGCGATCCCATAGACCGCCCTTTCAGCAGGAGTTGATTTCGCATGGCCCGTATCGCCGGTGTCAATATTCCCGACCGCAAGCACGCCGTGATTGCGCTCACGTCCATATACGGTATCGGCAGCACCCTCGCCGCAAAGATTTGCGCTGACGCGAGCGTACCGACCGATACGAAGATCCATAAGCTGACCGAGGAAGAGGTGGAACGCCTGCGCGCCGAGGTGAGCAAATACACGGTTGAGGGCGATCTGCGACGCGAGATCTCCATGAACATCAAGCGATTGATGGACCTGGGGTGCAACCGCGGGATTCGTCATAGGCGCGGGCTGCCACTGCGTGGGCAACGTACGCGAACCAATGCGCGTACCCGGAAGGGCCCGCGTCGTCCGATCAAGCGCTGATACAGCGACCGATGAGCACTACCCGGAATTAAGACAAGATGGCCAAGCAAGTCCGAGCACGGAAGAAAGTCAAGAAGCAGGTCGCAGATGGTATCGCCCACGTGCACGCCTCCTTCAACAACACCATCATCACCATCACCGACCGGCAAGGCAATGCCCTGGCGTGGGCGACGTCCGGCGGCTCTGGTTTCCGTGGCTCACGGAAAAGCACCCCATTCGCGGCGCAGGTCGCGGCCGGTCGTGCAGGCCAGGCGGCAAAGGAGTTTGGTGTCAAGAATCTCGACGTCAACGTGAAGGGACCCGGGCCGGGCCGTGAATCGGCCGTGCGTGCACTCAACAGCGCGGGTTTCAAGGTGATGAGCATCACCGACGTCACCCCGATACCTCATAACGGCTGTCGCCCGCCGAAGAAGCGGCGCGTGTAACGGGAGCAGATACAGACATGGCAAGGTATACCGGACCAACCTGTAAGCTGGCTCGTCGCGAGGGCACCGATCTCGGTCTGAAGAGTCGGGCACGCGCGCTTGAGACGAAGTGCAATCTGGAAAAGATGCCAGGGCAGGCCGCCGACCGGCGCCGCCGGCTCTCGGATTACGGGGTGCAGCTGCGCGAGAAGCAGAAGGTGCGCCGCATCTACGGCATCATGGAAAAGCAATTCCGCAACTATTACAAGACCGCCGCTCGTATCAAGGGTGCAACGGGTGAGAACCTGCTGCAGCTGCTGGAGCGTCGGCTCGACTGCGTCGTCTATCGGATGGGCTTTGGCTCGACCCGTGCCGAGGCCAGGCAGCTGATCAGCCACAAGGCGGTGCTGGTGAACGGACGCATCGTCAACGTCGCGTCCTACCAGGTCTCTGCCGAGGACCAGGTCGAGATCAACGAAAAGGCGAAGAAGCAGGTGCGCGTCCAAAACGCCGTTGCGCTGGCGGAGCAGTATGGCTTTCCAGACTGGGTCGAGGTGGATCCCAAAGCGTTCAAGGGCGTGTTAAGGCGTGTGCCGGATCGGGCCGATTTGCCCGCTGACATCAACGAGTCGCTGATCGTCGAGCTGTATTCGAAGTAACGGCGCGTCGAGTTTTTCCAACGTCCCCCTGGCCAGAAGCGCTCTCTCTCGGCATCTCAGTCGCGCTAAGCCATCGACCCTGGTTGCCTTCGCATCTGTCTCGGGGCGAGGGGAGGCTGGCCGGAGAGCGGACGTTGCGCTCCGTTGGCTCGTTCGACATCACGCCGAAAGGCATTCTTAGAGGTTTTTTCATGGCCGATGCTGGCACCGGATTTCTGAAACCGCGCATCGTTAAGGTGGAGTCCGTCGAAGGTGGACGCCACCGGGCCAGGGTTTCGTTGGAGCCGCTGGAGCGTGGCTTCGGACACACCCTGGGAAACGCCCTGCGCCGGATTTTGCTGTCGTCAATGGACGGCTGTGCCGTCACGGAAGTAGAGATCCAAGGCATTCTGCACGAGTACACGACCATCGAGGGGGTCCGGGAGGATGTCCTTGAGATCCTGCTCAACCTCAAGCAGCTTGCGATCTCGTTGGAGGGGAAGGACGAGGCGACCTATACCCTGAGCAAGACCGGTCCAGGTCCCGTGACGGCCGCCGACATCGCGATCGACCATAGCGCGGAGATCGCCAATCCGGATCTGGTCATCGCCAACCTGACCGGCGATGGCGAGTTGAGCATGTCGTTGACGATTTGTCGCGGTCGCGGCTACGAGCCGGCTACCCAGCGTGAGCTCGAGAGCGGTGAGGATCGGCCGATTGGGAAACTTCCGCTCGACGCCTCCTTCAGCCCGGTGCGGCGGGTCTCGATCCAGGTGCAGTCCGCGCGCGTCGAGCAGCGTACAGACCTCGATCGGCTCGTGGTCGACATCGAGACCAACGGGACGATTGACCCGAAAGAGGCGATCCAGCGCTCGGCGAGGATCCTGTTGGACCAGTTGTCGAGCTTCGTCGACCTCGATCACACCGTGCCCAGCGAAGGGATGGGAGAGGAGGCGCCTGCCGAGCCCGCGTTCGATCCGATGTTGATGCGTCCCGTCGATGAGCTCGAGCTGACCGTCAGGTCGGCGAACTGCCTCAAGGCCGAGAACATCTATCTGATCGGCGACCTGATCCAGCGCACGGAGGTCGAGCTGTTGAAGACGCCGAATCTGGGCAAAAAGTCCCTCACGGAGATCAAGGACGTGCTGGCGACGCGCGGTTTGTCCCTCGGAATGCGGCTCGACAGTTGGCCGCCCGAGAATATCGAAGAACTAATGGTTAAATAACGTAACGGTAGGATTTGGGACCATGCGTCACCGCAAGGCCGGAAGGCAACTCAACCGCAATAGCGCCCATCGGGGTGCCATGTTTCGCAACATGGCCGCGTCGCTGATTCACCACGAGCTGATCAAGACCACACTGCCGAAGGCCAAAGAGCTTCGCCGCGTGGCGGAACCGCTGATTACCATGGCGAAGACCGATTCGGTGCACACGCGCCGCCTGGCCTTCGCTCGGTTGCGCGATAAGGCGGCCGTCGGAAAGCTCTTTGCCGAGCTTGGCCCCCGCTACGAGGCGCGGCCGGGTGGCTATCTTCGCATCCTCAAGTGCGGCTATCGCGCCGGCGATGCGGCCCCGATGGCCTACGTCGAGCTGGTGGATCGTCCGGTTGCCGAGGCCGCTGCCAGCGACGATTGATCCTCGGGCGTGTGGACCTGGGGGCGCACCTGAACCGGAGCCGGGCACCAGCCCGGCTCGCGCGCGTCTGGGGAGCCGATTCGCATGACGGGCTCCGGTGATCTGCCCGCGCGCATCGCGCTGGTCACCGACTTCGGCAACGGGCCCTACGTTGGCCAGGTCAGGCTGGTGCTCTCGGCCTTGGCTCCTTCGCTGCCCGTAATCGACCTGATCAACGACCTGGTCCCCTTTCGGCCCGATCTGGCAGGTGCCCTGCTGCCCGGCCTGTTACGCGGCATGCCGGCGTCGACCCTGTATGTCTGTGTGGTCGACCCCGGCGTGGGTGGCGCACGCGATGCGCTGATCGTCGATGTCGATGGGACCTGGCTGGTCGGTCCCGATAATGGCCTATTCATTCCGTTGCTGCGCGCCGCCAACGCCTGGCAGGCGTGGAGCGTGACCTGGCGCCCCGATCAGCTCTCCGCGAGCTTTCACGGCCGCGACCTGTTCGCCCCCATCGCGGCGATGCTCAGTTGTGGCGACAGACCGGCGGCCGAGCCGATCGCGCCGGAGCAATTGTCTGGCTGGGACGCCCCGGATGTGACCTCTCGGGTGTGCTACGTTGATTGGTATGGCAACCTGATCACCGGGTTGGACGCGTCCGGGTTGAGCCCGGCGATGCAACTCCAAGTGGGTGGGCACCGACTGGGGTTCGCCCGCACCTTCGGCGAGGTCGCCGAGGGGAGTGCATTCTGGTATCGCAACGCCTTCGGTCTGGTCGAGATTGCAGCCAATCGCGGTCGAGCGGCAGACCTGCTGCGCGTTCGTCCCGGGGATCCGGTCTCGATGCTGTGACGGTGAAAACGCCGACCCCCGAGGCGCGCATCTCACGACGCTCTCGGGTATAACCACCCTGGTGGACCGGTTTTCGCCGCGCATTCCGTGCACAGGGGCGTCGGGTAGCGCGGCCACCAGCGAGCATACAGGAGCGACCAATGGCGAATTTTAGCGATCTCATCGGTATCTTCATGCAGAACGCGATGGCGCCTTCCGGTGCAAGCCGGGTTGGCAGCGCGTTGGAACAGCTGCAGCGTGGGGGCTTTGGTGGCGTGGGTGGCGCACCAGGTGGTACGCCACCGCAAGGAGGGGGAGCAGGGGACCTGTTCGGTGGCATCCTGGACATGGTCAAGGGTGGGCTCCAGAACGCGGCTCAGAACCCCGGCCAGGCTGGCGGGCTCGGGGCCCTGGCCGGCGCGTTGCTTGGCGGTGGCAAGGGCGCCGTTGGCGGCGGCGCGCTGGCGATGCTGACGGCCGTCGCGATCAAGGCCATGCAGGGTGGCGGCGACATGACGCCTGCTGGCACGGCCGCGGCGGGTGCCGCGACGCCGGCCGGTCCCTTGCCCGCTGGTGCCGTCCAGCTCGGCGTGCGCCCGGCGCAGAACGTTGCCGAGGAAGAGGCGCTCGAGGCCACCGCGCGGCTGATCCTCAAGGGCATGATCAATGCCGCCAAATCGGACGGCCAGATCTCGCCCCAGGAGATGCAGCATATCGTCGGCAAGCTGCAGGAGTCGGGTGCGGAGCGCCAATTGCAGCAGTGGGTGATGGACCAGATGACCCGGCCGCTCGATGTCCAGGCCTTTGCGGCCGAGATCCCGAACCAGCAGGTCGCGGCGCAGGTCTATGCCGCGTCGCTGCTGGCGATCGAGGTCGATACCGACGCCGAGCGCCAATATCTGGAGCAGTTCGCCAGAGAGGTCGGGCTGCATCCATTGGTGGTCGGGCAGATCCATCAGACGCTCGGCGTGATGGCCTGATCGCTCTCCCATGCCCGATCAACGGGGGTGGAGTTAGGCCTGAGCCGCCGGCCGCCGGTCAGTGACGCGACATGCGCTGGCGCAACGCGCGCGCGGTGTCGCCGACGGCCTCCTCGATGATGGTCTTCGGTGGCCCCTGCGCGATGATCCGCCCGCCCTCGTCGCCGCCCTCCGGGCCCAGGTCGAGGATCCAATCGGCGGCCGCCATCAGGTCGAGATCGTGCTCGATCACGAACACCGAGTGGCCGGCGTCCACGAGCCGCTGCAACACCTCGATCAGGCGCTCGACATCGGCCATGTGCAGGCCCGCGGTCGGTTCGTCGAGCACGTAGAGGGTTGGGCGGTCGGTCTTCCCGTCGGCGCCGGATCTTGCCTTGGCCAGCTCACTGACCAGCTTGATGCGTTGCGCCTCGCCGCCGGAGAGCGTCGGACTCGCCTGACCCAGGGTCAGATAACCAAGTCCGATCGCCTGCAGCAGCTCCAGTGGGTGGCGCACCGCCGGATGGGCGGCGAAAAGCGCCACCGCCTCGTCGACGCCCATCGCCAACACCTCGCTGACCGAATGCTCACGGTAGCGAATGGCGCGGGTCTCCGCGTTGAAACGCTGTCCACCACAGACCTCGCAGGGCACCTTCCCGTCCGGCAGAACGCTCATCTCCCGTCGCTGCAGGCCCTGGCCTTCGCTGGTCTCGCAACGACCACCCTGGGTATGGAACGCGACACGCCCCGCCCCCCAGCCCAACATACGTGCCTCGGTGGTGGCCGCGACCAGCC
>JAXGTD010000096.1:0-16482 GCA_040775095.1 Chromatiaceae bacterium
CAGGGCGAGCGCATATAAACTAGTTTTGAAACATGTAACTGGGGCATGCTTTGGGAAACTGTCTTAGGAGTTTCTCGTGTCTGCCAGCATCTTCGAGCATTTTGCCCCAGTCCCGGACTTTCGCATTGAGCGCAAGAAGGTCTATCCGTTGCCGGAAATCCTCCTGTTGGTTGTCAGCGGGGTGCTCAGCGGCGCCGACGGCTGGGAGGCGATCGAACAGTTCGGCCAGGCCAAGCTCGAATGGTTGCGCAGGTTTGCGCCCTTCTGCAATGGGATTCCCTCGCATGACTGCATTGCCTACGTGATCTCGGGCCTGTCGCCGAAGGCGTTCCAAGAGTGCTTCGCGAGTTGGACGCGGGCGGTGTCGGAGGCGACCGGTGGCGAGGTGATCGCGGTCGATGGCAAGACGGCGCGCGGCTCGCGTGATCGGCGCCGCGGCAAGTCTGCACTGCACATGGTCAGTGCTTGGGGCTGCCGCAACCGGCTGGTACTGGGGCAAGAAGCGACGGCGGAAAAATCCAACGAGATCACGGCCATTCCCAAACTGTTGGAGCTGCTCGAGCTCAAGGGCTGCATCGTGACCGTCGACGCCATGGGCTGCCAGACCAAGATCGCCGAGCAGATCGTCGCTCAAGGGGCAGAGTACGTGCTCGGGCTCAAGGGCAACCAGGGCGCGCTGCACGACGAGGTGCAGGACTTCTTCGCCACAGCGCTTGCTGGCGGCTTTGCCGGTGTCGCGCACGATTACACTGAGGAAACCGACAAAGATCACGGGCGCTTGGAAGTGCGCCGGTACTGGATCACCGAGGAACTCGGCACGCTGTCGGAGGCGCCGCGTTGGAGCGCGCTGCGTAGCATCGGCCTGGTGCAGCGCGAGTGTTGGAGCGGCGATCAGCACACGATCGAGCAGCGCCTGTTCATCAACTCTATCTGTGCCGACGCCAAGCGCTTCGCCCACGCGGTGCGCGGCCACTGGGGCGTCGAGAACCGCCTGCACTGGCGCCTGGACGTCGTCTTCAACGAAGACGCCAGCCGCATCCGCAAGGGCAACGCCCCGGCGATCATGACCGCAATCCGCCATCTCTGCATGAACCTGTTCGAGCAGGAGCCCTCCAAGCGACGGCTCTCGCAGAAACGCCGCGAGGCTGCTTGGAGCGACGACTACCGCGCTAAGGTGATCTTTGGTTGATGGTTTTCATGCGCTGGCCCTGCGATACCACCGATGGGGCGCGCAATTACCGCGGGAATGTGCTAATTTTACTAGTCTGAAGTACCAGAGTATCGAACAAATCCCGGTCCGTTTCGCCTGCATTCACGCAAGCGACCCCATCCGACACGGATCGAAGAACTCCCGTGAAACAAGACTTCTCCGCCGTACTGTGGCAGCTCAGGCGGCAGCGTATCAGACCGAGAATCCCCGCCTTGCCGCCTGATGCAACCAGGTCATTGGTGATCCCGGATGGGATTCGCGCTATCCGTGCGCTGCCCGGCAGCTAGCCCTGGGGCGGCGATTGGAACCCGGCGGCCACGGGTGGCGGCGACGCCCGTCAGGCGCATTCCCCAGACTCGTCTTGGTACAAAAACGATCGAACAGACCATCAATGGGCACATGGACATGCGTCACACAACGAGGTATTGAATGAGCGTCAAGGTCACAGGAGACACGCTTGCGCTGGACAAAAAGATCCGCCATGCCATTGAGCGGCAGGCAGACCTGATCCGGGAGAGGATCCCGCAACAAAACGTCGAGATGTCTGCGAAGATCGCCGAGGAATTCGATCCGCTGAACGGCCACCGCATACGCTGTGAGGTGGTTGCCGCTTTCGCCGACCGTCAACAGGTGATCGTCAGAGAGGCACGCAAGACCGCGGACGAGGCCATCGCTTCGGCTTTTCGGGGTCTGAACGCAAAATTAAAACGCCTGCGCATCCGGGCACAGATGCCCGCCCCCGCCGCGAACGCGCTGCGGGCCATCGGTTCCTGAGCCCCCCGAATCAACCAGCCCTTTCCGCCAGGCAATCCGACAGCGCACCCGCCACGCCGCCCTAATCTCCGCACGCGCGAGGCTCGATTCGCGCCGCGGGCACCCTATCTTTAGGATAAGGGGCCTGGTCCCTCACCGGGTGCTGGCATCGCGTAGCCGCAACACCCATCCTGAGCCACCGGGACAGGTCTCCGGGCCCCTGACACGTAATCGGCTTCTCGGGAGGGCCATCTGATGAAGGTCAGCGTCATCGGCGGAACGGGTTTCGTCGGCACCTGGCTGGTCGATCGACTGGTCAGCGCGGGCCACGAGGTCCGTCTACTCACCCGCGAGGGTAGCGAGCATCGGGTCACATGGGGCGCGGGACGCACCCAGGTTGCAGGCGATGTCGGGGACGCGGCATCGGTGCGGCGCTGCGTGCAGGGCAGCGACGCGGTGATTTACCTGATCGGCATCCTGCGGGAGGACCCCGCCGCCGGGGTCACCTTCGAGGCACTCCAGCATCGCGGGGCCGAGCGCGCCATTGCCGCGGCACGGGAGGCAGGCGTGGGCCGATTCCTGCTCATGAGCGCGAACGGCGTCGACGCCGCCGCCACCACCTATCAACGAACTAAGCTGCAGGCCGAGAAGGCGCTGAAGGCGTCGGGGTTGGATTGGACGATCTTCCGCCCGTCGGTGATCTTCGGCGATCCGCGTGGACGAATGGAATTCTGCACCCGGCTCAAGGCCGATCTGATCGATCCGCCAATCCCCGCGCCCCTGTTCTACGAGGGTCTGCTTCCCACGAACGCCGGCTGTTTCGAGCTCAGCCCGGTGCACGTCGAGGATGTCGCCAATGCCTTTGTCACCGCACTCGATCGGCCCGACAGCCTCGGGCAGACCTACGCGTTGTGCGGTCCCGACACACTGAGCTGGAAGAGCATCCTTCAGACCATTGCGGAGGCATCCGGCAAACGCAAGCTCATGCTGCCGGCCCCCGCGATGTTCATCGCCCCCATCGCCGGGCTATTGGATCGTTTCAGCTGGTTTCCGGTCACGCGCGACCAGCTGCGCATGCTGATGGCGGGCAATACCTGCGCGGCCGACGGCTTTGCGCGGCTGGGCCTGACAGCCAGACCCTTCGACCAGTCCACGCTGGCCTATCTCGCGGGCTGACCCGCGTGCCGGGGCACGCGGGGCCAAGGCAGCTCGCTACTCGGGGTGGCGCTGCTCAGGACGCAGCTGCGGCGTGAAGTAGACGTCCGCGTCGTCTAAGTCGACATCGCCGCCGTCGCCGCCTTCGAGGGGCTGCTCATAGTCCTTCCAACCGCGCAGACCCGTCTGCAGGGACGCGACGTTCTGGTAGCCGAGTACCTGCAGCGAGTTGGCCGCCAGCACGCTGCGATAGCCGGAGCGGCACACCACAACGATCTCGCGCTCACGCGCCCGGACCAACTCCGGCACCGTCTCTTCATAGTCCCACTCGCAGGCGGACTCCAGGATGCCGCGCGGGACGTTGATGGAGCCGGCGATGTGCATCGCCTCGAACTCCGAGGGTTCCCGTACATCAATGATCATCAGTCCCGGGTTCTGCTGCATCCGCTCCTCGAGGTCCCAGGGCATGATTTCCTGGACCTCGGTCAGACAACCGCGGATCAACTCGAGAAAATTCTTCATCGTTTCGCCTCATTGCGGCGGTCCGAGTGACTGCAGCCCCCGGTACCGCGAACATCTCAACTGAAGGGTGCCTGGGAAAATTCAAGGTACCCGAGCGGTGTTGGGACGCACTGCCATGTCCGTGCGCCCTCGCGCATGAACCCGCGCGCGCTTGGAAACCCCACCTTTCGGGCGGCGTCTTGAAGAGCCCCGACGAAGGGATTCTGCAGGGTCCCTGGAAGGGCCAACGACCGTCCGCGCCCCACCTGCAGATCGGATGCGCACCGGCGCGCGGCCACAAGACCAACGCGCGAGAAACGCCCCGCCTCCGCCGGTGGCCTGCCTCTTGCCAACCCCATATCTGTTGGCCATCGCGGCCAAAAACCAGCGTGGGCGGCAAAAATGCGGCTTCCGACAGGCCCGCGTCCATCCCCGGGACCCGCGGGAAACCCGGACGGATCGCGAGCCTGCGCCGGGCAGAGGCGGCATTCATCCATGCCATCGCCAAGGTCGGCTCGCGCAGATGCGATGCCCGCGGTGCCTGGTCTCTGACCCCCAGGGGAAACGCCCTGATCACATGTCACGTGCCCGACTCACGCCCGCACAACCCCCGCTCGACGGCGATCACTGCCGCCTCGACGCGTGAGTGGACCTCGAGCTTGCGCAGGATCGCCTTCACATGGAGCTTTACCGTGCCATCGGAGATGCCAAGCTCGCGCGCAATGGCCTTGTTGCTCTGCCCCGCGGCCAGATGACAAAGGATCTGCATTTCGCGTGGGGTCAGATCCGAGAATCCCACCTCGCGCTCGACCGGGGCGTTCTCCTGCTGAACGGCCCTGGCCAGGATACTGGTCAGCTCCTTGGAAACGAAGGTCTGACCGGCGACGATGTCGCGCAAGGCCGCGATCAGATCATCCGGCTCCATGTCCTTGAGCAGATAGCCGCTCGCCCCCGCCTGGAGTGAGTCGATCACATCGCGTTCATCCGTGCTGGTGGTCAGCATGGCCACGCGCCGGTCGATGCCCTCGGCACGCATGCGCCGAAGCAGCTCGATACCCCCGGTGCCCGGCATCCGCAGGTCGAGCAACACGACATCCGGGGCGCAGTCGCGCGCCAATCGCAAACCGACCTCGCATTCGCCCACGGCGTCGATCACCTCGATGCCGCGGCGCTCAAGCAGCTCGAGCAGTCCGACCCGGAACAGGGCGTGGTCGTCGATCAGCAGAACACGCATCATGGCGCCACCGCGGCACCCGCCATGTGGGGGCTCCTGGAGGCATCGAAGATCAGCTCGACCCGGGTGCCCTCACCGGGCTCGCTCTCGATGGCGAGCCGCGCACCGATGCGCCGGGCACGTTCCTCGAGGATCGACAGGCCAATGTGCTCACCGGGGGAACCCTTGCGCCGCGGCTCGCTGAACCCCACGCCGTCGTCCTCGATCAGTAACACGTGATCGCCACCGCGTTCGCGCGTGAGCAGGACACGAACGGTCTGCGCCTGGGCATGCTTTCTGACATTGGTGAGGCTCTCCTGCACGATGCGGATGATCTGCATCTCCTCGGCGGCCGAGAGCTCGAATGGCGGGCAGCTCATCTGGAAGAAGGAATGGATCCCGGTTCGCTGACCGAAACGCTCGGTCAGGTCCTCCAGGCTTGGGACCAGACCCCGCCGATCGAGCGGGGCGCGAAAACTCGACAGCAGCTCGCGCAACTCCCCGTGCGCCTCGTCGATTCCATTGCGGATGCGGGTGAGATCCGCGGCCGCCGCGGTGGGTAGCGTGACACCTCCCAGCGAATCGTCGAGCATGCGCATCTGCAGGCGCAGACTGGCGAGCGTCTGCGCCAGGGAGTCGTGCAACTCGTGGGCCAGGGAATTGCGCTCCTCGACGATCGAGAGCCGGCGCGCCTCCTCGTCGGAGCGGTGTTTTGCGATCGCCACGCCGATGTGCTGTCCGATGGTCGCCAGCAACTCCATGATGTCCTCCCGTGCGGTGACCCCGGGGCGATCGACGAAGATGCTGTAGGCACCCAGCAACTCGTCATGATGGGCCAGCGGCACGGTCACGACCTCGATCTCATCGCTCTGGAACATCTGCCGACCGTAGACGCGCGAACAGTAGCGCGCATCGTTGTTGCAAACGATGTCGCCCGGGCTGAGCACGGTACCACACAGGCACAGGTCCACCGGCGGCATGTCGCGCTGGCAGACCAGATCGTCGTCCAGTCCGATGGAGCCGACCAGGCGCTGGGTGCCGTCGCGCGTGATCAGCCGAACCGTCGCCGCGCGGCCGTTGACCATCTCCTTGAGCGTGCGCAGGAAGCGCAGCAGCAGCTCATCGAGCCCATCGGCCTGGGTGATGCCGGCGGCCACGTCGTAGAGGATCTTCAGCGAGGCGGTCTTCTGCGCCAGCCGGGTGGTCTGGCGCGCGACCCGGTTGTCCATGTCCTCGTAGAGCTCGGTGAGCTCGGCGTTCAGACCACGGATGTCTTGTGCCATGTCCTCCAGCACGCCGACGTTGGTCAGGGAGCGGCTCGAGCCGGGCTCCCCCTGGCACACCCGCGCCACCGAGTCCTCGAGGGTGACCAGCGGCACCAGCAGCTGACCGCGCAGCCGCAACCAGGTAAGGAACGCCGCGAGGAGCCCGGAGCAGAGAAACCCGATGCACAGCCCCTTGGGCCAGGACTGCTCCGGCAGCAGCCAGTTGACGAGCAGCAGCGTCAGCGCGGCGAGCAGCGTCAACGGTACCGTCAACAGCGGCCAGTGCAGACCTGCCGCGCGCAGCATGCGGTGGATGCGCGCGCCATGGTCTCCCGACGTGGCCAGGCTCGGCGCCGCCGTCATCGACGAGACGGGATCGGCATCAGGACCAGGCATTGGCGTGGCCCCCGGGCGATATCGAGACGATCGCGCGCGCATAGCCAGTACCCCGTCGCGCCTGAGGTTGCCTGCTCCGAGCCCCCCAAACGCCCCAAGGCGAGGCACGGCCCGCGGGAAATCGTCGCCCTCTTTCCAAGGGCCGAAACACCGCGCTGGCGCTCTTGGGGGACCCCCTTGGGGCGCGGCGGGAAGCAATCATCGGCGTGGTTGCACAAGCGAGAGACAGGGCCATGATGCGCGCGCCCGCGTGCCGGGCGCCGGCCTCCGTCTCGACGGGCTGAACATGAATAAGGTCAAGTGGAACAGGGCCCTAGCGCCGTTGGAAGAATCGTTCACCCTGGAAGCTCAGGATCGCCCCATCCGGAACGATGCGATCCACGCGGATGCCCTCACGACTCTCCTCCTGTTCGGCGATCTTGCGGCCATTGATGTACACAAAGCGCCGCGCCGGGTCCGAATCATAGACGTGCACCGGCATCGTATAGGCGGGCAGCTTGGCCCGGGTCGCGGGCGAGGGCTTCAGACCACGGTAACCCGACAACAGGGTCGCATCACTCTCCTCTTTCGGGGACACGGGAGGCACCTGGGGCAGAGTGGCCGCCGGCGCGGGTTCCTGCGCCGCCGGACCGGCGGAATCCCCCGTCCTGACCTCGCGCTTGAACGCCTCGATATCGGCGCGAAGATCGTCGGGAATCACCGGCTGTTCGGGCTCGGGATTGGCGAGCGCGCCGGGCCCGCGCTCGGCGGGCCCGGGCGGTGGTAGCGGCACCTCGGGATAACGTGGATCGCGTGACTGAATGGAGGGGGTCAGGTTCGGTCCGAGGACGGCACGGCGCAGCTCGTCGGCGCCGCGCGGCAGTGGCGCGCCGGGCTTCGGCGGCGCCGGTACCACCAGCACCCGCGGCTCCACGCTGGGTCCTTCGGTGCTGATCGGCGGCGGCTCGGTCGCGGCGCTCTCGCTCCCCTGGGCCGACGGGGAAGACACCGGCGGCGTGCTCTCCGGTTTCGGCACGGGCACCGCGGCCTCGGTCGGCTCCGGGGGCTCGACTGCCCGTTGGTGCAGCACCGCGTACGAGGCGATGACCACCGCGACGACCGCGAGCACCAGGGCCGCCGCCGACCAGGGCCGGGAGCCGGCTGGCTCGGGCTCAGCCTCGAACACATCGTTGTCCAGCCGCGGCACCAGGCCCAGGTCGCGCTCCTGCTGGGACTTCTTCAGTGCTTCGAGGATGTATGACATGGGTATCGACCGTCGAGCTAGGGCGACTGCGTGAGGCGCGGCACGTCGCCCGGCGAGGTGACATTGCTCAACAGGACCAGCGTGCGCGGACCGGCGACACCGTCCACGTTTAGACCGTTATCCTCCTGAAAGCGGCGCACGGCCTCGGCAAGCGCCGCGTCGAAGCGCGGCGAGGTGGTATCGCCAAGGGACTGGCCAGGGAGCCCGGCGAGGCGCTCCCGCAGCCAGACCACCCCCTCGCCCGACGAGCCCTTGCCGATGTAGCGCAGTCCCGACGGCGGCAGGCGCCAGAGCATGAGGTAGTCCCCGGACCAGCGTTCGTCGAGGCCCGCGATGGGGACACGCACCGGCTCGCCATTGCGCTGCACCACCGCGTACTCCTCGTCCAGATGGCCGATCACAACGAATCCGTCTGTCCCGTCCTCCAGCCTGAGTGACAAGGCGACGGGGCGGTCGAACCGCCGCAGATCGCTCCATCGCCCCTGGTAGCGTTGGCAACGCAGGCCGGCGGTGCCCAGCGACTCGCAGCTGTGCCCGGCTGCGGCGGCATCCTGATCGGACACCTTCCAATAGCCCAGCAGTTCCCGCAGGGCCTCGGGCTGGCCCAGCGTCACCGAGGCCAGGTCGCCCGACCCGAGCTCTTGCAGATGCGGCGGAACCCGTACCGCGGCAATGCGCGGGGGCTCGACGGCGCTATCCGATGGCGGCGGTAGCACGTCGGGCGCTTTTCCCGCGTCCTCGACCTGCCCGGCAGGGGTATGCGCGGTGTCGCCCGCGGTGCCCTCGTCCTCACCGGCCGCGATATCCGCGGGGGCCGGGTCGCCCGCGGGCATCTCGACCGTGGCCACAACGACGGGCGCCTCATCGCCCGCGATGGCTTGCGCCGATGCCAAGTCTTTCTTGGCCGCACCAGGTCCTTCCGACGCCACGGCCGGGGCCTGGCCGGACGGGCCCGGGTCGATCTCACCGGCGGGGCCCTTTGGCCCGGACCTCCACACGGCCAGCCGCTCCTGAACCAGGGAGGCGATCTCCGAGTGGGTACCCGAGGCGCCGAGCCAGAAACCGACGCCAACGGCGACGAGCAGCGCGGCGGCTGTTGCCAGGGTCCGCCCGCCACGCGGTAGAGGCACCCCATCGCTGCCCCGCACCTCGCGCGCCGCACGATCGACGATGGCCGGTGTCACCTGCATCCGACGACTCACCGCCGCCCCCAGCAGCGCGCGGTCGCAGATCAGGTTGATCAGGCGGGGCACACCGCCGGAGAATCGATGCACACGACGCAATGCCGCGGCGCTGAACAGCGGTCTGACGACGCCGGCCACGGCGATGCGATGATCGACATAGGCCGCCGTTTCGCGCGCGCTCAGTGGCTCGAGATGGAAGCGCGCGGTAATGCGCTGATTGAGCTGACGCAACTCATCGCTCGCGAGCATCCTGCGAAGCTCCGGCTGGCCGATCAGAAAGATCTGCAGCAGCTTGCGCTTTGACGTCTCCAGATTGGTCAGCAGACGGATTTGCTCGAGCACCTGTGGCCGCAGATTTTGGGCCTCGTCGATGATCAGCACCGGGTGGCGACCGCGCGCATGGGCATCGAGCAGGAAACGATTGAGGTAATCGACCAGGACCTTGACCGAGACCTCCCCCTCCGGCACCTCCACGCCAAACTCGTCGCAGACGGCGTGCATGAGCTCGACGGCGGTCATTGCCGGATTCAGCACCAATGCAACGTCGACGCCCTCGGGCAATTGCTCGAGAAAGGCGCGGCAGACGGTGGTCTTTCCCGTGCCGACCTCACCGGAGAGCAGGACGAAACCGCCGCGCGCGCCCGCGCCGTAGAGGAGGTGGGCCAGCGCCTCGCGATGCTGCTCGCTGAGGAACAGATACTGCGGATCTGGCGTGATGGAAAAACTCGGCTCCTTGAGACCGAAATACTTCGGATACACGGCTGTGCTCTCGATCGTTACCGACAAGGCTTGCCGGCCAAAAAGATATCCTGATCAATCATAGAGACATCAGGCGTGACGCGCATCTCCCCACGGCGACGAGCCAGTGTCCACAACGGGCGCCGGCGCCCGCCCCACCCATGCGAGCGGGGACCCGACCTGGTTTCGACGCGGTGGCGTTTTCGGGAGCCCGAGAGCCGGCGGCGCATCGCACGGGTGGCAGGGGCGCGGCGGCGGCGACGCACCCCGACCCGGCGTGCCGAGCCCGGGTGCCGGGCACGGGACGACCCGCTCGGATCGGTGGCGAACTGGCGTGCCATCCGTTGCAGCCTTCGTTGTCGGGGGGCCGTCGGCGGGGCTCAACGCGCCCCACGGACACCGGACCCGCCGGCCACCGGGGATGACCAGCGCGGCGATCGGCGGGGTGGCGGCATCAACCGAGGTCGTTCATGAGCGAGTCACGGACCGGCCCGGGCACATCGACCCGATGGCGGTACTCGGGGTGATCGATGCCCATCGTCAGCGGCTCGCCAGCCCGCAGCGCACCGCGTATGTCCGGCGCCAGCTCGAAGCGCAGGAAATGCACCGCGGAGGTCTTGCCCGCGTCGGAACGCTCCAGGTCCTCGTCGGCGATCGCATAGACCTTCTCCCGCGCGCCGACCTGCGCCCACACCCGATCCTCAATGCCGACCAGTCTGGAAAGGGCCTCGCGGCGCTCGTCCACGTCATCGTACTCGATCATGAAGGTGGCCTTCCAGTTGCTCCCGTCGGGGATCAGCGGATTGTAGGCATCGAGCTCCTCCTGGATCGCATGGGCCTCGAAGATCCTCTCCACCCTGAGCATCTCCTGGATCTGGTACTGCATGGTCATGCGATCTTCGAAATAGAGCGTCGCATGGGCGCCGATCGGCAGCTGGCGATGCCGCTTGTGCGCCATCACCTCGGCGCGGAACGCGCTTCGGGTCTCCGCGTACTTCTCCAGACTGAACAGGTCGTCTCGTGTCAGCGCTTGCATGTTCTTTAACTCCGGTTGCGTTTGGGCCGGCGCGTTCAGAGCCCGTAGGCGAGACGCAGCAGCGTGAGGGGATGCTGTTGCTTGCCGTCTTCACCCAGGGCGTGCGCGATATGCGCGCCGGCCATGGGGCAGTCGCTGCCGAAATGATCGGCCTCGGCGGCGCGGACACGGCTGGCCACCGGCCGGACGATCTTCGCCGCGGCCGAATAAAACTCGCTCTTCACCGCGTAGGTCCCGTCGTGGCCGGAGCAGCGCTCGATGATCTCCACGCTCGTGTCCGGTACCAGCGCGAGGGCCTCGCGGGTCTTCTGGCCGATATTCTGCACGCGCTGGTGGCACGAGGCCTGATAGATCACCTTGCCGAGCGGTTTCTTGAAGTCCGTGTTGAGCTTGCCATGCTTGTGCCGCAGCAACAGGTATTCAAACGGGTCGTACATGTGGTCTTTCACCGCCTGGACGTCGGCATCGTGCGGGAACATCAACGGCAACTCCTGCTTGAACATCAGCACACAGGAGGGCACCGGCGCCACAATGTCCCAGCCCTCGTCCACCAGCCGCTTGAGAACCGGGATATTGGCATCCTTGGCGGCCTTGACGGCCTCCAGATCGCCCAACTCCAGCTTCGGCATGCCGCAGCAGCGCTCCTTGGCCGCGAGCGTCACCGGGATGCCACTGTGCTCGAACACGGCGATCAGGTCGTCGCTCACGCCCGGCTCGTTGTAATTGCCGTAACAGGTCGCGAACAGCGCCACCTTGCCGGTGGTTGGGCCGGCCGCCTCGCCGCTGGCCTGGCGTTCGATCCGCTGTTTGTGGCGCCGACGCAGCGTGTCGCTGCGGTAGGGGGGCAACCGCGCATCCCGGTGCACCTCGAGCACCGACTCGACCAGCTTTCGGCCAGCCCCGCTGTTGAGCGTCGCATTGACGACACCATTGACGACCGGGATACCGGCCAGCGAGCCGACCAGGTCAGTGCTGGTCAGCAGCTTATCGCGCAGCTTTGTCTTGCCCGACTTGTACTTGACCGCCTTCGCGCGCAACATCAGATGCGGAAAATCAAGGTTCCACTCGTGCGGGGGGACGTACGGACACTTGGTCATGTAGCACAGGTCGCAGAGGTAGCAATGGTCGACGACCTTCCAGTAGTCGTCCTTGGCCACACCGTCGACCTCCATCGTCTCCGACTCGTCCACCAGATCGAACAGGGTTGGGAACGCCTGACACAGGCTGACGCAGCGGCGGCAGCCGTGACAGATGTCGAAGACCCGCTCCAACTCGGCGAAAAGGGCCGAGTCGTCGTAGAATTCGGGATTGGTCCAGTCCAGGGGATGTCTGGTCGGGGCCTCGAGACTGCCCTCGCGACGTTGGGATGCGGACATAGTGCTGATGCTCCTGTTGCTCGTGTCTTGTGGGTTCGAGAAGACGCTTGACGCAGACCGCGCCTTGCGGCCGCGGGCCGGTCCTCGGCAACCCGATCGAGACGCCGACGGCGATTCTAGCATCGGCGGTACGGGCAAAGATCCCCGCGGTGCCCACCCACGATCCCCGGGGCCGGGACCGAGAAAGACAGGCCACGCGCGCGGCGAGGTGGCACGTCGTCCCAGATACGTTCGGGACCTGTCGTACAGACAGGCGTTGAAATCGCGCGATCGCGGGGTGACAAGGCCCGCGAGGAGAATGCAATGAACACCAGCTATCGACGCCGGATGACCATCGTGGTTGTGCTGTTGGCCACAATGGGGCTGATCGGCAGCGCGCACGCCGACCCGGCCGGCGGCGACTTGGACGCGGTAAAAGAGCGGGGGGTGTTGCGCCATCTTGGCGTGCCTTATGCCAACTTCGTCACCGGCGCGGGCGACGGCATGGACGTGGAGCTGATGCAGATGTTCGCCGAGGCGCTCGGCGTTCGCTATGAGTACGTGCAAACCGATTGGCCTGCCGCCATCGGCGACCTGACCGGCCAGAACGTCAAGGCCGCCAACGGCGAGGTGCAACAGCTCGGGGATGTGCCCATCCGCGGCGACGTCATCGCCAACGGCATGACGGTGATCCCGTGGCGCGAGCAGGTGGTCAGCTTCGGCGAGCGCACCTTTCCGACCCAGGTCTGGCTGGTTTCGCGCGCGGACTCGCCGGCGTCGCCGATCGCGCCGACGCCCAATCTCGCCAGCGACATCGTCTCGACCAAGTCCGTGCTCTCCGGCAAGACCCTGCTCGGCAAGCTCGACACCTGCCTCGATCCCAGTCTCTACGACATCAGCAAGACCGGAGCCGATGTTGCGCTCTTCGACGGCACGTTGAACGAGCTTGCGCCGGCCGTCATCAACAACGAGGCGGAGTTCACGCTGCTCGACGTCCCGGACGCCCTGGTCGCGCTGCAGAAGTGGCCCGGGCAGATTAAGGTCATCGGCCCCGTAAGCGAAGAGCAGGCGATGGCCCCTGCATTCCGGCCCGACGCGCCAGACCTGCGCGATGCATTCAACAAGTTCCTCGCCCAGCAGCGCGCGAGTGGCCATTTTGCCGCGCTGGTGCACAAGTACTACCCGTTCGTCACCGACTACTTCCCCGGCTTCCTCGCCGCGGGCGATTGATCTCACGCATGGTATGGCATCGGGTGGCGCCGCCCCGCCGCGCGTGATGCCGAGCACAGCTCGCCGCGACGGGGGTGGCCTATCATGTCGGAATCCAAACCGAACGGACAGCTGTCCAACTTAGACTTCCGCGAATGATGCACTGGCATGCCGGTAAGCGCCCGATCGACGACGGTCTCGCCAGCGTCCTCGCTGGCGGGGCATTGATCGTCTGCGTGAGCATCCTGCTCTACGCCAATTATCGGAGCAGCGCGGAGCTCCAAACGGCCCTGCAAGAGCAGATTGCGCAGGACACCGAGCGGCGCATCCAGTCGCTCGAGTACTTCTTCGCCGAACGGGTCGATGACCTGCGGCACCTGGCCCAGTCGCGCGAGGTCTCGGTGTTCTTCGAGAACCGGGCGCTCGGCATGAGCCTGCGTTACGGCCTCAAGCAGAGCCTGATCCCGATCAAGACGATGTTCGACGACCTGATCGCTCGCAAACGGTTGGGGAGCGTCCCGATCTATCAACGTCTGACCCTGGTCGACGCCAACGGCGATCTGTTGGTCGATACGGCGAGGACATCGACAGTCGCCACCGATGGGACCGGCTTCGAGAAGAACGAAGAGCCCATCCATCGCGACGCGGGCATCCACACCCACGACGGCGGCCGCGCCATCGTCGTGTCCGTCCCTTACGACTTCAAGGACCGCTACGCCGCGCAGATCATCGGCTGGCTCAGCCCCGAGGACATCTATCGGCTGATGCTCTCGCGGTTGCGCCACGACGAGGGCTTTGCCTATTTTCTTGCCGAGCCGTCTGCGCAGGGGCTGAAGCTCATCGGCAATCCGAACCTCCCCTGGGACACCGACCAACCAGGGGATTCCGGGCAACGTCTCATCGACGCCGGCATCACGGACGGTGCGGTCTTGTCCCCGGGTAAGCAGACGCGGATGCGCACCACCGTGACCCCGATCGGGGGGACGCCGTTCAGCTTGGTCGAGGTGGCGCCCGCGGACGGTGACATCGGCATGGTCCGGCCCTGGCAGCAGCTGCTCGGACTGGGCATCCTCACGTTCCTCGTGCTCGCCGGGGTGGTGTTCGTGTTTCGGCTGCGCGTGCAGGCGATCCGCCTGAAGGCGCACCTGAAGGAGAGCGCGCGCCGCGAGCTGGAGGTGGATGCCAAGAATCGGGAGCTGGAGAAGGAGGTCCGCGAGCGCGCCCGGGCCGAGGAGACCGCGCGTGAGGCGCAGTCCGTTGCCGAGGCCGCCAGCCGTGCCAAGAGCGAGTTCCTGGCCAGCATGAGCCACGAGATCCGCACGCCGATGAACGGCGTCATCGGCATGACCGGACTGCTTCGGGAGACACCGCTGGATGAGCAGCAGCGCGAGTTCGTCGAGACGATTCGGAACTCGGGCGACGCCTTGCTCGAGATCATCAATACCATCCTCGACTACTCCAAGATCGAGGCCAACCGGATCGAGCTGGAGATCTCCGCCTTCGACCTCAATGCGATGGTCGAGGACGCGGCGGACATACTGGCCGTGCGCGCCGGTGAGAAGGGCCTCGAGCTCAACTGCCTGCTCCCCGACGGCCTGCCGATCCACCTCCTCGGCGACTCGGGGCGGCTGCGTCAGATCCTGGTCAATCTGGCCGGTAACGCCATCAAGTTCACCGATCGCGGCGAGGTCACGATCGAGGTGGAACCGGTCGACAGAACGGACCCCGCCGACCACTGCTGGATCCGTTTCACGATCACCGATACCGGAATCGGCATCCCGCACGAACGTCGCGACCGGCTTTTCAAATCGTTTTCGCAGGTCGACGCGTCGATGACCCGGCGCTTCGGCGGCACCGGGCTCGGGCTGGCGATCTCCAAGCGTCTCGTGGAGCTGATGGGTGGCCAGATCGGCTTTGACAGTGTCGAGGGCAAGGGCTCGACATTCTGGTTCGAGGTCCCGCTCAAACCAGACAAGACGGCATCGACCCAGCCGGGACCGCGCACGGGGGAGGCGCTCGCGGGCAAGCACATCCTCGTCGTCGACGACCATGCGACCAATCTGCGAGTCATGCAGGCCTATCTGAAGGGCGTCGGGTGCCGGGTCGTCTGCGCCAACGGCGCGGCGCCTGCACTGGCCCTGCTCCATGCGGCAGTGGAGAACGGCGACGCCTTCGACATCGCCGTCATCGACATGATGATGCCGGACATGGACGGACTCAGCCTGGGTCGACAGATCCTGGCCGACAGTGCCTGCGGCAACCCCCGGCTGGTGATGATCTCATCGCGGCATCAGATCGGGGATGCCGCCGCCAGTGATGCGGCCGGCTTCATCGCCTACCTGACCAAGCCCGTCAAGAGGATGACGCTGTTTCGTGTCCTGGCCGGTCTGCTTGGATCCGGGCCAGTGCCGGTCGCGGGCGGGCGGGGCCTCGTCGCGGCCGACAGCGAGACATCGCGCCCCCTCTCACACCCCTATCGCATTCTTGTCGCCGAGGACAACGTCACCAATCAAAAAGTGGCCCTGACCATGTTGAGTAAGATGGGTTACAGCGCCGAGGCCGTGGCCGATGGACGCGAGGCCCTCAGCGCACTGGAGCTCATCCCCTATGACCTCGTGCTGATGGACGTGCAGATGCCGGAGATGGACGGCCTCACGGCGACACGCCTGCTGCGCGAGCGTGAGGCCCTCACCGGCAAGCACCTGCCGGTGATCGCGATGACGGCCCATGCATCGAGCTCCCACCGCGAGCAATGCCTCGAGGCGGGGATGGACGCCTTCGTGACCAAGCCCGTGCGAAAAAAGGCATTGGAAGACGCGCTGCTCAGCTATCTGCCCGATCAGACCATTGCCGAGCCCGAGGCCCGGGCAAGCGAAAGCGTGGCCACCTGAGGTCGGCCGCCCGCCAGGACCCCTCCTCGGCTATGCTTGAGATGGCAGGCGGATTGTCCCTGTGCGCGAGAAGACCTGCTCAAGTCATCGAGCCAGCAGCTCGCTACCAGCGCAGCGATCGCGCTTCCAAACGCAAGGGCACCCCTCGTCTTCTTCGGCCAACCGATGGAGGTCCGCGATGAGCGATCCCTACGGTTTTCTGCGCTATCGCCGCGCCGAGCCAAGGCGGCGCCCGCCACAGGAGCGTCTGCGCAGCTGGGGCGAGTACGAGCAGGTCCTGCCCGAGCGGCGTGCCAGACACCAGGCGAGCCGTTGCATGGACTGCGGCATCCC
>JAXGTD010000097.1:0-16244 GCA_040775095.1 Chromatiaceae bacterium
CGGGCCCGCGTTCACGTGGCAATGCACGCAGCTCTGATTGCAGCGGTAGCCGAGGTTGACCTGCAGGGTCACCAAGACCCGGCGGCGCAGGGGCGGAAAGGCCGTGGCCCGCAACAGGGGCAGCATGTCATGCATGGCGGGAAATCCTCGAAAGGGTGGATCTGATTGCGATCGGTCGCGCATTAGTCGCGCCTGGCGCGGATTCCTGACAGCACGGGACCGACCGGGAGGCGGTTTTGGTCCAGTTGCGAGTGCCAGAGCCAGACCTGAGCTTACGGGGACCAGGTGCCGCCCTGCCCGCGCCAGACCTAACAGAGGCGAACGGATTCGGAGGTTCCCTGGTTCAGTCGTGTCCATGTGGCTGCATCAGCCTGGCAACCAGGCCCGTCCAGCCGGTCTGATGCGAGGCGCCGACGCCGCATCCGGTCTCGCCGTGAAAATATTCATAGAACAGGATGTAATCGCGAAAATGCGGATCGGTCTGGAATATATCCTGTTCGCCGAAGACGGGTCTGCGGCCCGCGGCGTCGCGGCGAAACAACCGAGTCAGGCGCTCTGCAATGGCGTCGGCCACGTCATCGATGGAGATCAAGGCCCCCGAGCCAGTCGGGTACTCGATGCGGAATTCAGGGCCGTAGTATTTCGCGAAGCGGCGCAGCGAGGTCACCAGCAGGTAATTGACCGGAAACCAGATGGGACCGCGCCAATTGGAATTGCCGCCGAACAGGCCGGACTCGGATTCGCCCGGCTGATACTGGACGCTGAGCGGGTTGTGCATGCAGTCGAATACGTAGGGCTGCTCGAGGTGCGCGCGCGACAGCGAACGCACGCCGTATTCGGACAGGAACTCGGCCTCGTCGAGCATACGCTTGAGCAGCCGCTTCATGCGGTGACCGCGCAGCAGCGACAGCAGGCGGCGGTCGCCGCGCCCCGGCTCGTTCCAGTGCGAGACCAGCGCGGCCAGATCGGGCCGGTAGTCGAGGAACCATTCCAGCCGGCGCTTGAAGTCCGGCAGCCGTTCGAGCAGCTCGGGTTCCAGGATCTCGACAGCGTACAGCGGGATCAGCCCCACCATGGAGCGCACCTTGAGGGGCATGGTGGTACCGTCGGGGAAGCGCAGCACGTCGTAGAAGAACTGGTCGTCGTCGTCCCACAGCCCGACGCCCCGGTCGCCGATGTTGTTCATGGCCGCGGCGATGTACAGAAAGTGCTCGAAGAACTTGGTGGCGATATCCTCGTAGGCATGGTTGTGCTGGGCCAGCTCCAGCGCGATGCGCATGAGATTGAGGCAGTACATGGCCATCCAGCTGGTGCCGTCGGCCTGGTTGATATGGCCGCCGGTGGGCAGCGGCGCGCTGCGGTCGAACACGCCGATATTGTCCAGACCCAGAAAGCCACCCTGAAAGACGTTGTGCCCCTCGGCGTCCTTGCGATTGACCCACCAGGTGAAATTGACGATCAGTTTATGGAGCTCGCGCTCCAGAAAATCCCGGTCGCCGTCGCCGCCGTTGGCATCGCGCTCCAATTTATAGACCTCCCACACGGCCCAGGCGTGTACCGGCGGATTGACGTCTCCGAAGGCCCATTCATAGGCCGGGATCTGGCCGTTGGGGTGCTGGTACCAGACGCGCGTCATCAGCAGCAACTGGTTCTTGGCGAAGACCGGATCGACCAGGGCGATTGCGACGCAGTGGAAGGCGAGATCCCAGGCCGCATACCAGGGATACTCCCATTTGTCCGGCATGGAGATGATCTCGGCATTGTTGAGGTGAGACCATTCGTAGTTGCGCCCGTGCCGGCGCTCTGCCGGTGGCGGCGGCATGGCCGGGTCGCCCTTGAGCCACTGAGGAATGTCGAAGTAGTAGAACTGCTTGTTCCAGATCATGCCGGCCAGGGCCTGGCGCTGGATCAGCCGGGCCTCGGCGTCGGGCAGGTCGGTCTGGAGACTGGCATAGAAGGCGTCCGCCTCATCGCGGCGCAGGCGCAGGAGCGCATCGAAGTCCGCGAAGGGCTGGGTGTTCTGCCCTTTGGCCAGGCGCAACCTGACCACCACCTGGTCCTGCGCGGGTACGGTGAGCACATAGTGCGCGGCAGCCTTGGTGCCGTTCTGCTGCGGGTTTAGGGCGTGGTGGTCACCGGCGATGACATAGTCGTGAAAGGCGTCCTTGAAGATCCCTGTTTCCGGCGCACCGTAGAGGCGCCGCACATTGGTGTCGTTGTCGCAGAACAGCAGGTCCGGCTCGCCGTCGAGGTGGCAGTGGTACCCGGTCAGCTTGGCATGCTCGAGCACGATGCAGCCGCGCTCGTCGGCGGAGAGTTTGGGCCGGGTCGGATCGTAGCCCCAGGCCCAGGTGTTGCGGAACCAGAGCTGAGGCAGGAGATGCAGCGGGGCCTCCTCGGCGCCTCGGTTGTGTACCGTGACCTGCATGAGGATATCGTCGACGTCGGCCTTGGCATATTCGACGAAGACGTCGAAGTAGCGGTCCGCATCGAACACCCCGGTCTCCAGCAGCTCGAATTCGGGCCGGTCCTTGCCGCGGCGGCGGTTTTCCTCGACGAGCCGGGTGTAGGGGAATTCCGCCTGCGGATACTTGTAGAGCATCTTCAGGTAGGAATGGCTCGGCGTGGCGTCCAGGTAGTAATAGATCTCCTTGACGTCCTCGCCGTGATTGCCCTCGCCATTGGTCAGGCCGAATAGACGTTCCTTGAGGATGGGATCGCGACCGTTCCACAGCGCCAGGGCCAGACAGAGTCGCTGCTGCTTGTCGCTAATCCCGGCAATGCCGTCCTCCCCCCAGCGGTAGGCGCGCGAGCGCGCCTGCTCGTGGGTGAACGAATCCCAGGCCTCGCCCGTGGCGCTGTAGTCCTCGCGCACCGTGCCCCATTGGCGTTCGGAGACATAGGGACCCCACCGGTCCCAGGCGGCCGTCTTGGCGTCGCGTGCCGCCATGCGCTCCCGCTCGGCTGCGGGCGTGGTGCCGACATTGCCGGCCGTCGTCTTAGGGGTCTTAGTTGCCATGCTCGTTTCCTTGGTGAGGGGTGGGTCGCCGCTGGAGCGGCTGTGCTGGTCGATCGCGTGGTAGAACCACAGCGTCGCATCGACGGTGTTGTATTCGGGCGTCTCGCCGCCATCGGGAGAGCGGTTGGGCAACAGGCCCTCGCTGACATGGGCGGCGAAGGTGCGCACGATTGTCGCCGCGACGTCATAGCGACCGGTAGCGAGTGTCAGGCCCGGCAGGGCGCTCCACGGACCGTGATAACGGCGGGTATTGGTCTCGCAGGGGGCTCCGGTAGCAAACCCGCCGATGCCGTTGGCGACCAGCCATTCATGCTCCAGCGCCTGCGCAAGCACGCCACAGGCGTTACGTCCAAGTTGGGGTAGGTTCATAGAGCGATTCAGCGGGGTTTGGCCTTGTAGACCAGGGTATCGGGGTGGAAGGCGTACCAGGCGAACCAGTAGCCCACCAGGGCGGGGATGGGCCGGCCTTGGGCATCCTCGGCCGTCGCGTTGGCGTGCTCGGCGTCGAAGCGCACGACGAAGGGCGTTGCGCCGAGACGGTCGCGGACCTCGCCATCGGTCTTGGCCAGCTCGGCGAAGGGGTAGGCCTTGAAGCGGCCATCGACCTCCAGCCCGAGCACCCGCTCCTTGGGGTGATAACCCTGGGCCTTGAAGCGCACCGGGAAGTAGAGCCCCCGCTCGTCCTCGTAGCCCGCGTAGGGGTCGCGGTCGTAGTCGCGGGTCTCGCCGGTGTCGCGCGACAGCACCAGGGTATCGGGCTGGCGCCGGCGCCAATCCGCCCAGGTCGTGTGCTCCAGGGGGATGGCCGCGAGCCGCTCGCCCTTGTGGGGGCCGCTGATGGCCCGGCGGTCGATTTGGGACCACAGCGACTCGCTTTGACGGTCGTAGAGCAGGACATCGCTGTTGTAGAGGAGCCCCGAGACGCCCAACTGCAGCGGCTTGCCGCTCGCCGCGGCACGAAAGGCCATGCCGGTCCCACATAGCGGGCAGTAGGTCACTGCCACCGGCATGTCGCCGAAGCGGTCGTTAACGATCTCGTGCCAGTTGAGGATGGCGATGGGGTAGGCCCTGGCCTGGCCGTTCAGGCGCAGCCCCAGGACTCGGTCCTCTGGCTTGAGGTCGCCCGCCGCGCTGGCCGGCAGAAAACGCGGCCGGTCGATGGCGGGGATGCCATCACGCTCGGGCCCACCCGGAAGGATCTCGCCCGCGGGCACCAGCGCCCCGGCGAGATCGAAGCCGTTCTTGACGGGCGCGGCGGATGCCTGTCCCGCAAGGCTCAGGAAAACCAACCAGATCGCCAGATTGTGCATGGGTGAGGCTCGGCCGTCGGCGTTTGCGTGACCATTGGTCGATCCGCGCGTGCGGTCCTTTCACCCCGATTCCCGAAAAGAACGGCGATTGTGAGGATCGCTCCGCCGACGCGACCAATGCGTGCCAGGCGGTGCGCCCAGGACCAGGCCCCCGAAACGGGGGAAGCTGGCCAATGCACCCCGGCTCCGCGTCCGTTCGCGCACGCGGGGGCGCAGACCCCGTCGTGCGGCGGACATCGGAGCCGGTGTGGGCGATCCTGCAACCGCTGCAAGAGGCCGGCGCCCGCTCCGGTCCCGTCTGGCATCGCGTCCCAACCCAACCCAACCCAACCCGAGGAGACGACCATGCGACAGCTACCCGTGGCCCTAGGCGTCCTGACCCTGCTGCCGGCCCTGCAGGCGCCGGCGCAGGCCGATGCGGACGCATCCGTGCCCAGCTACGGCCAAGCCCTGGAGGCGTTCCAGGCGACCCAGGCCAAGGGCGGGGGATCGCCCCTGACTCCCGCGGATCGGGGGGTCATGGAACAGGCCGCCAGGGATCTGGAGGTGGCCATACCGGATCCGGGGCTCAAGGTGGGAGAGACGGCGCCGGACTTTACGCTGCCCAACGCCAACGGCCGCGAGGTCAGACTCTCGGATCTCCTGGCCCAGGGACCGGTGGTCCTCGTCTTCTACCGCGGCGCCTGGTGCCCCTACTGCAATCTGCACCTGCACGCCCTGCAGAAGACCCTGCCGATGATCGAGGCGCGGGAGGCACGGCTGGTGGCGGTCACCCCCCAGCTCCCGGACAAGTCCCGAGGCCAGGTGGAGAAGGACGGCTATCCGTTCGAGATCCTGAGCGACCTGGACGACCAGGTGATGAAGCGCTACCGTCTCTACTTCCAGGTGCCGGCCGCCTTGAGCGCGCTCTACCGCGAGCGCCTGGGCCTGAATCTGGCCGAATTCAACGGCCCCGGGCGCGACGGTCTGCCGGTTCCGGCCACCTACGTCATCGACCGCCAGGGGATCGTCCGGGGCGCCTTCGCGGACACCGATTACCGCAAACGCATGGAGCCGGCCGCGATCCTGGAGGCCCTGGCCGGCCTCCCGACGCCTTGAGGACCCCAACATGGACCCACCCGCGGACGGACAGACAGGGCCTTGGGCACCGCCCCGGCTCGTTTGGCGCGATGAATGGCGCCTCGGCATCGCGGCGCTGGACGCCGATCACCAGGAGCTGGTGCGGCTCCTGAACCGGCTGCTGGAGTCGCAGGGGCAAGCTCACGCAGACGCTGAAGACCAGTCGGCCGACGGCGGGCAAGGACCGGCGGAGCCCGATCAGGTGGCGGAGCTAGCCGCCCTCGTTGCCCATCTGCGCGCGCATTTCGGACGCGAGGAGGCGCTGATGGCGGCCATCGCCTACCCGGGCCTGGAGGACCACCGCGGTGAGCACGCGATGCAGATCGCCGAGCTCCTGGCGTTGTGCCGTGAGCTCGAGGCGAGCGGGGCCCGCCGCCTCCCTTCCGAGCGCTTGGAGTGGATCAAACGTTGGTGCTTCGACCACCTCGTTACCGAGGATCGCCGCTTGGCGGAGGCATACCGGATCCAGCAAGCGCACCTTGGTGGCGCGAACGCCAGGACGGGTGGCCTCCCATAACCCAGTTGGCCGGCCATCCTTAGCTCAGGCGCCGGGCGCGCGTTTCGCGAACCCGCGCGAGGGGCATCTCCTCTCACTGCACATAGTCGCCGGCGCAACCGGCGCGGATCTCGGCGGCAAGACCCTGGAAGATCACGTGATGGGCGCGGTGAAACGCCTTCCAGCTCGGGTGATGCAACACCAACCAACGGAGCAAATGTATGGCTCTTGAAGATCGGAATCTGTTTTCGCCAGCAACGATAGCGGGCCACTCGTTGCAGAATCGCATCGTGATGGCGCCCATGCCGCGGGACCGTGCCGTCGGCAACCTGTCCAATGCACGGATGTGGCCCAGTACGACGGGCAACGCGCTTCGGCGGACTTGATTGTCTCCGAGGGCACCAGCCCGTCGCCCAACGCTCTGGGCTATGTGTCTCCCTGGTCTATTCTCCGACGCCCAGGTCGAGGGCTGGAAGGCCGTCGTCGAGGCGGCGCAAAAGGGCGGCGCCAATCTCTTTGCGCAGCTGATGCGCGCCGGCGGCAGCGCTCACCCCGCCGATCTGCCGCCGGGGGCCCAAGGTGCTGGCGCCTTCGGCGATCGCCGCGGCCGGGGAGCACCAGACCGACGGCGCCGACATGCCGCCCTATCCGCAAATGGATGCGGACTACCGCAATCTCGCCCGCGAGCTCGGGTGGCTGGGGCTGGCGCATCTGCACATCGTCGACCACTCGGCCATGGGCGCGCCCGCGGTCCAGCGGGCCATCCAAGGACGCCATGCGCGAAGCCTTCCCGGACTCCGTCGTCCTGTCCGGCGGCGACAATCGGGTGCGTGGTCAGGCCGATCTCGATGCCGGCAGAGCTGATCGCCGTGGGACGTGCTTCCCTCGCCGACCCGGATCTGCCCAAACGCTGGCGACGGGGCCTGCCCCGCAACGAACCGGGCATGAGCACCTCTTCCACACCTGGCGGCAAGGGTTACACGGACTATCCGTTCCATCCCGCGTAGGCTCTGTCCCCGGCGTACCGGCGGCGGGCGGTCGCCCAGGTCGCGCGCCGCGTGGACCTCCCCAGGCGGCGATGACGGACCTGGCGCAGCGCGCCCTGGGCCGCGAGCGGGCGCAGGGGGTGGGCGACATCCTCGCCGAGGCTGGCCTGGAAGCGCTCGGCGGGCTTGGGCACTGATGTGCCTGGGCGGCGATCTGCGATTCCGCCAGCAACCCGGATTCGGAGCGGTCAGAACACAGCGGCTACGCGGTAGCGCCTGCATCCTCGTGCTCCCTTCAGATCCGCGCGCCATCGGCGCGCGCCAGCGGCTCGCCGGTCAGGCCGCAGCGCCACAGATCCGGACCCTCGGCCAAGTGGTGTCGGCAGGTGCGGCATTGACCGAAGCTGCGACGGCCTTCCATGACCTGCCACTGTCGAAGTAGGTCGGTCAGTCCCTCCAGCAGACCCGCCGGAACCTGCACCGCCGCGCGCAGCCGACCAAGGTTCTCGGCCTCCTCCACCACGGCCTGGCCGGCGGCCGTCGGGGCCAGACGCACCACGCGCCGATCCCGCGCGTCGGCGGTGCGGTTCAGGAACCCTTTGGCTTCCAGCAGGATCAGGCTTTGCGAGACCGTGCCCTTGGTCAACCCGAGATACTCCCGCGCTGCCCCTGCCGTGTTGGAGTAGCGGTTGGCGGCGGCGAGGTACAGGAGCAGGTGCAGATGCACCCCCTGCAGACCATGGCGCGCCCCCACGGCCTTGAGGCGAGCCTCGGCCAGGTTGCCCAAGCGTTCGACGATATCGAGGAATCGCACCAGATCGGCAGTCATAGCCAGACAGTAGCGTATCGATACTAATTTGACAATTCATGTGGCCCGCCCTATAAGTATCGTGTCGATACCATATCGGCTCGACACCTCTGACCCCACCGAGGAGCTCGCCATGAAGATCATCCTGCTCGCACTCGGCCTGACCATCGCCGCCCCACTGACCCAGGCCGCCGAACCTGCCGTGGACTATCCGGGCGGCTACCGCCACTGGACCCATGTGAAGACCCTGATCCTGGAGCCCGGCCACCCCTTGTACTCCGCCTTTGGTGGTCTGCACCACATCTACGCCAACGACCTGGCCATGGAGGGCTACGAGAGCGGCACCTTCCCCGACGGCGCGGTGATCGTGTTTGACCTGCTGGAGGTGAGCCCGGGGGAGAATGCCATCGCCGAGGGACCACGCAAGATCCTCGGCGTGATGCAGCGCGATGCGAGTCGCTTCGCGGACACCGGCGGCTGGGGCTTTGAGGGCTTCGTCGCGGGGGATCCGAATCAACGCGCGGTGGGCGACCAGGCCAAGGGGGCCTGCTTCGGCTGCCATCTCGATCAGGCCAGCCAGACCGGGTACGTGTTCAGCACCTGGCGTGAGTGATCCGCCCCCCGGGTGGCCAGGGATGCCGCGCTGCGGCATCCCCCTTGTCAGTTGATGCCTCTTCGTTCGACCAACCGGTAGCCCGACGAAAGGAGCCGCCGCGGCAGCGTCCCTGATCTCGACGGGTCGCACGCGGCCCGTCTCGGGTCTCTTGGATACGACCAATCCTTGGAAGACGGGCGCGGCGCAACCCGGCCCCGCAATCACTGACAAGAGACGACTAACGGTACGCGACGGTATTGGATCTGCGGTGCTATTGCTGGGTGCGCTGGCCACCGGCCGCGCGACGCCCCCCCGAGCCCGATCTCGCATACCTGTACGCGCCGGCCGCCGCCGAGCAAAAAAAGCCACCCCTTGATCCGGATCCCCGGGTCACGGGGTCGCGCCTGAATCGCGCCAACGATGGGCGGGAGGCGTGGCCTGGCCAGGCCGCTCGCTTCCTGCTCGGCGGCGACCTCGACGAACTCGCCCTGCCGCTGCCCGGCCAGACCGGACCCGACGCGCGCCGCCCGGTGGCGCTGCGCGCCGGTGGCATCTTCCATGAGACCGTCGGCCAGGATTTCCACGGGCGCTTGATCCGCACCCTGACGCGGGCGGGCGGCTACCACCGCGTCCCGCTGGAGGCCGTGACCGCGCACAGCGACTGCCTGCTGTTCGCGTGGGACTGGCGCAAGGGAATGGTCGCCGGGGCGGCGGAGCTCGAACGTCTGATCGAGCGCCAGCGCACCCTGCGCCGCGACCCGGCGCTGCGGGTCGACATCGACGGCCGGCGCCTGGACGTCGATCTGTTCGACCCCGGCACCTGGCGCCGCCACCAGTGGTCGGTGTGGGACCCGCTAGCGCGCGCTCAGCCGCCGGGTCGGCGCTGGGCCAACCCGATACATCATCTTCGGCAGCGCCTGTTTCCCGACGCCCGCCCGCTGCCTGCTGGAGGAGATCGACGGCAAGGCGCACATCCGCTTGCAGCCGGAGGAGATCCGCCATCCGCGCCGGGGCGTGCCCTACCCCGCGCTGATGGTCGAGCCGGGCGACGGCAGCGTGACCAAGGCGAGCCTGCTCGCGCGCGACAGTCTTGACCCGAAGGTGGCGCGCAGCGGCTTCCCGATCGCTTCGGCCACCCTCGTCTGCGCCCGCCACGAGGACCTGACGGCCAACGCCACCTTTCAGGACAACCCGTTAAACGTTTTGTTGTATCGCGCACGCTGAGCGGCCCGTATACGACTTCAACCACGCAAGGAGGAAGCGACCACGCGGATTGCACCGGTGGGACCGGGGAGGATGGGTGCCCCGCATGGCGCCCCGCCCGATGCGGCGCGCCCACGACCCCGTGCCGTCGAGCGAGAGCAGGTAATGCCCATCGAGGCAGGCGAATCCCTCCAGCCCCTTGCCGCGCTGTAGCTGCGCCAACAGTGCCTTGTACAGCGGGCGCAGGTGGTGCGGGTCAAGCTCATCGAGACGTTCGCGAAAGCGGGTGTCGCTCGGCGCACGCTCGATCCCGTAGAGCGCCCTGAGATTGGCGCGCGTCGCCTCTTCGCGACGGTCGTTCTCGAACTGCGGCAGCGAGGGATACTTCAGTCCGAACAACGCCAGGCCCGACATCAGATGATCGACCAACGCGATCTCGTTGCCGGGTACGTCGGGGATCTGGGCAAAACAGCGCCGCGCCTCGCTCAGCAGCCCTGCGGCACTGAGGTGTTTGCGTGAAAACGGAGCGATCATCAGCACCTGCCTCGCAACTTCAAGTGTGCGTGCCAGCATACTGATTCAGCGCCGACAGTTTACGAAACGCTTTCCGTGAATCCAAGGCAAGCTGCTGTTCTATAAACCGAATTTTTTCGACGGGAATTACTGGTCGCTGGCGAGGGATCTCGCAAAGCCGGGGTCCGGAGTGTTAGGATTCCAGGGTGACCGGCGACACGAACCTTTCCGGCTTGACGGCAAGCACCGAGCAATCGATCTGTGTCAGTATCATTTCCGCGGTGTTGCCCATCAACAAGCCGCTGATGCCGGCGCGAGCCACGGTGCCCATGACAACCAGATCCGCACCGAGGTCTCGGATCAGGGCCGGAATCTCCTCGCGCGCCGAGCCCTTCACCAGGTAGGTGTTTGGTTTCAGATAGCGGGTTGCTTCCGGACCCAGCCGGTTCGTCGTCTCGCGCATCAGTGCGGCGAGGTTCTCTCCATGGCGGCGCCCGATCGCCTGCACATAGGCATTGACTGCTTCCTCGTCGGTGCTCATGAATCCGCAGCGCATGGCCGTTTCCCCAATGGCATCCCAGGCGTGGACGACGTGCAGCTCGGCGAATTCCGACAAGGCAAGAGACGTCGCCATCTCCATCACTTGTCGGTTCAAGGCCAAGCGGCCATCGAGCTCATCGGGCGGATAGCTGTCATCCACGTCCACGGCTGCCACGATGCGACCAAAGGTACCGGAGAACCGGGGCTTGATCATCCAGATGGGACACGGACACTTGCGCAGCAGATGCAAGTCGTCGCTGCCGAACAGGCGGTCGAGCCAGCCCAGGTCCTCCGGCGTCTTCATCACCAGATCGTACCCTTCCCGCAACACCTGGCGAATGACCTCGATGAAAGGGGTACCGATCACCACCCGCCGCTGGATGTCGACCCGCTGCGCGTAGGGAGCCGCCAGATCCGAAAGGGTCTGCTCACGCTCGTCTACCAGCCAGGTCTGCAAGGCCCCGGAGATCGGGCCGCCTTCGGGCATTCCGATCCCGGAGGTGACCCGCGGCACCACGCCCAAAAGGCTCAGCCGAGCCTGGTTGTGCTCCGCCAGCGCTACGGCCCGCGCCACCACCGCGGTGTCTGTCTGAGCGGCGGAGATCACGCACAGGATGTTTTCAAATCTGTTCATCGCGTCATCCTCCGGTTGGAAAGGGCTATTCTAGAAACGGTAGTTGAACGTTGAGCGGCCGCCAGGGTGCGTGCCGCGGGGTGTCTGGTAAGGCATAACGAGGCGGAATAGTCGACCTGTTCCAACGCGTGTTAACGCAGCCAGGCGCCACCCGGTGTGTGCCGTGGTGGTCGTAGCGGCCTCCGCCAAGCCGGTGAGTCGCGTGCTGACCCATCATCAGATTCCAATCAATCAGCTGACTGTCTCCAGAAGCGGTCAACGACCGATTCTAGGATCATTCCTCCGAGTCCAAGGCACCATCGAGCCGCCGCCCGTCCCGGCTGCGCTGGATGATGCTTGCCAGGGTGTCGACCACGAAGTCCACCGCGTTCCTCATCGGGTAGATGACTGTCGGTACGCCCAGTTTCTTGAGCTGCAGGCCATCTTCGTCCGCGCGGGCGACGATCGCCAGCTCCCCGGTGTATTGGTGGGCCTGCAGCGTCTGCAGAAGGCCGCGGTTGGATGCAAGGTCCGGCAGGGTGCTGATCACCCAGGTGCATTCGGCTAGCGGCAGGGATTCCAGCAGCCCCGCCTCGGTGGCATCGCCGTAGCGCACCGACAGGCCCCTGTGGCGCCAGGCTTGCACCGTTTCCGGATCGAAGTCCACGCCCGCGACCGCCAACCCGGCCTCCTGCAGGCCTTGGGCGAGGCGGCCGCCGTAGCGACCGAGCCCGAAAACGATCACATCCGTGAAGCGGGTGGACTCCACCCCCTGTCCCGCCCCCAGCTCCCGGTAGGGATTGCGTCGCTCGAACAGCCCCAGCCAGGGGGCAAGGCGCTCGTAGAGGGGATGGGAATAGAGGATCATGTAGGTGGAAACGCCAATGGTGGTCACGCCCACCAGGGTGACCAGCCCCAGGGTCTGCGTGCCGACATGGCCCAGGGAGATGCCCATGGCGATGAAGATGATGGAGAACTCGCTGATCTGTGCCACCGTGAGTCCGGCCAGGAAGCCGGTACGCTTGCGGTAACCCATGTAGCCCATGATCGCCATGACGATGAGCGGATTGCCGATCAGCACGAACAGGGCCAGCAGCACGGCGGGCCAGAGCTCGCCGCCGAGGGTGGAGAAGTCGAGCCTGGCGCCCAGGTCGATGAAGAAGAACAACAACAGGAAGTCCCGTATGCCGGTGACCCTGGCACTGATGGCATCCCGGTAGCTGGTGGAGGCCAGCGAAAAGCCGGCCAGGAAGGCCCCGGCCTCCTTGGAGAAGCCGACCCAGTCACCGAGGGCCGCCAGACCCACGCCCCAGGCAACGGCGAATATCAGTAGCAGCTCCTGGGATCGGGCCATCAGGGCCACCGCCCGCGGCAGGACATGGCGCATCAGCAGGTACAGGGCGGCGGCGGCCAGGGCCACCCGCCACAGCAGGGACAGAATCACCTCGGCCGGTCCATCGCCCCCGCCACCCAGGGCGCTCACCACCATCATGGCCAGCACCACCGCGAGGTCCTGCACGATCAGAAAGCCCACGGCGATGCGCCCGTGCAGGGCGTCGATCTCGCGTTTGTCGGACAACAGCTTGACGATGATGATGGTGCTGGAGAAGGTCAGCGCCACCGCCACATACAGGGCTTCGAGCGGCGTTCTGCCCAGGAGCAGCACCAGGCCGAAGCCGATGGCAATGGTGAAGCCCAGTTGGCCGAGGCCGGTGGCCAAGGCCACCGGGCCGATGTGCCGGACATGGGCGAGGTCCAGCTTCAGGCCGACCAGGAACAGCAGCACGGCGATGCCCATCTGCGCCAGCAGGTCGATCTGGTCGTGCGCGGAAACGAGGCCGAGCACCGCGGGCCCGACGACGATGCCCACCACGATGTAGGCGATGAGCACTGGCTGGCGCAAGCGAAGCGCCACCGCCCCGCTGGCGGCGGCAATAACGAGCAGCAGGGCCAACTCGCTGAAATGTTCCTGCATGGTCGAATGCCGCTCCGAGGGCCGCTGTCGTCGCCAGGTCGCGGGCCGGTTTAATCCGGTCCGGCCCCATTGCCTGCCGCAACGCCGCGGGCGATGCGGTCCGTAGCGCAGGCGGCCGGTCGCAGCTGCAAGCGCAGGCGCTTCTCCACCTCGATGATCACGAACAGACCCACCCCCACCAGGAGAATCAACAGGGCATCCCGCAAGCGGACCGATTCGGTCTCGAATACCTCCTGTAACGGCGGAAGGTAGGTGATGCCGATCTGTCCGGCAACCACCAGGCCGATGGCCACCCACAGCACCCGGGTGCCCCGCAGCCGCTTCCGGCCAAGCCTGGGGCTGTACATGTTGCGGATGAACAGGAGATGAAAGATCTCCATGACCACCAGGGTGTTCATCGCGATGGTGCGGGCCAGCTCGATGGAGTAGCCCTGCGCCACCGCGTACAGGTAGATGCCGAAAACGCCACCGAGGAACAACCCCGCCACCAGCACGATATGCCAGACCAGGTCGCCGGACAGCAGCGGCTCGCCGCGGGGCCGCGGGGGCCGGGCCATGGTGTCGTGCCCGGTGGGCTCGAAGGCCAGGGCGATGCCGAGGGTCACGGCCGTGATCATGTTCACCCACAGGATCTGCACCGGGGTGATAGGCAGGGTCAGCCCCAGCAGCAGGGCCAGGATGATGGTGGAGGCCTCGCCGGCGTTGGTGGGAAGGGTCCAGCTGATGACCTTCTTGATGTTGGCGTACACCGTGCGCCCCTCGCGCACGGCGGCGGTGATGGAGGCGAAGTTGTCGTCGGCGAGCACCAGCTCGGAGGCCTCCTTGGCCGCCTCGCTGCCCTTCTGGCCCATGGCGACGCCGGCGTCCGCGCGCTTGAGCGCCGGCGCGTCGTTGACCCCGTCGCCGGTCATGGCGACCGTCAGGCCGTGGGCCTGCAGCGCCATCACCAGGCGCAGCTTGTGCTCCGGGCTGGTACGGGCGAACACGTCGGTGTCCAGCACCCGGGCGGCGAGTTGTGTGTCATCGAGCTGGTCGATATCGGCACCAGTGAGCAGGTTGTCCGGATTATCCAGGCCCATCTGCCGGCCGATGGCCGCCGCCGTGGCGGCGTGATCGCCGGTGATCATCTTGACCCGGATGCCGGCCGAGTGGCACTCGGCGACGGCGGCAACGGCCTCATCCCGAGGCGGGTCGATGAGACCGACCATCCCGAGGAGGGTCAGTGAACCGTCGATCTCCTTGTGCTCCAGCACCCTGTGCCCGGCGGGCACGTGCCTGGCGGCCAGGGCCAGCACCCGCTGACCCTCGGCGGCGATGGTCTCGGCCCGCGCCAGCCAGCGGTCCTGGTCCAGGGGTGCCCGGACGCCGGCTCCATCTCGCTGGTCGCGGCACATGGCTAGGATCCGCTCCGGCGCGCCCTTGACGAGCACGCGGCCGTTGCCCTCGTGATCGTGGTTCAGGGTGGCCATGAAGCGGTGCTTGGTGTCGAACGGGATGACGTCGGTGCGCGCCCAACGGCCACGCGTTTCGCTCCGATCGAGCCCCGTCTTGTCGGCAAACGCCAGCAGGGCCCCTTCCATGGGGTCCCCTTCCACGCTCCCGTGGCCCTCCCGGTTGTGCAGCTCCGCGTCGTTGCACAGGACCGCCGCCAGGACCAGCTCGCGGAGCACGGCATCCTCATGGGCTGTCACCGTCAGGCCGTCCAGGCTCAAGCCGCCCGTGGGCTCGTGGCCGGTGTCCTCGACCCGATAGCACCCATGCAGGACAACCACGCTGGCCACGCTCATCTCGTTGCGGGTGAGGGTGCCGGTCTTGTCCGAGCAGATGACCGACACCGAGCCCAGGGTCTCGATGGCCGGCAAGCGCCGCACGATGGCGTCGCGCCGGGCCATGGCCTGCACTCCAACGGCCAGGGTGATGGTCAGGACCGCCGGCAATCCCTCCGGGATGGCGGCCACCGAGAGCCCAACCACCGCCATGAACAGCTCGGCGAAGGGATGCCCCTGAACCAGGTAACCGAAGCCAAGCAGCAGCCCGGCTACCGCGAGGATGACCAGGGTCAGCCACTTGGCGAACACCGCCATCTGCTGCACCAGGGGGGTGGTCAGGGTCTCCACCCCCGCCAGCAGACCACTGATGCGGCCGATCTCGGTGCGCGCGCCCGTGGCCACCACCACCCCCATGCCTTGACCACCGGCGATGCTGGTACCGCTGAATGCCATGCACTTACGGTCGCCCAGGGCGGCCCCGACCGGCACCGGATCGGTGTGCTTGTCCACGGCGATGGATTCGCCGGTGAGGATGGCCTCCTGGATCTGCAGTCCGTGCACCCGCAGCAGACGAAGGTCTGCGGGCACCTTGTCGCCCGCTTCCAGCAGCACCAGATCGCCGGGCACCAGGGTCTCGCCGCCCACCGTTTGGCGGACCCCACCGCGCAGCACCGAGGCGCGTGGAGCCAGCATTCGGCGAATGGCGTCCATGGCCTTCTCCGCCTTGCCTTCCTGCACATAGCCGATCAGGGCATTGATGACGACCACGGCCAGAATCACCGCCGTGTCCACCCAGTGGGCCAGTACGGCGGTGATCGCCGCGGCGCCCAACAGGACATAGATCAGGATGTTGTGGAACTGGGCCAGAAAGCGCCGCCAGGCGTTCGGGCGTGGCGGCTCCGGGAGCTTGTTGGGTCCGTGCTCGACGAGGCGACGGCGGGCCTCGTCGGCTTGGAGACCGCTTGGGCCGACTTCAAGTAAGGAGAGGATGTCTTCTACTTTCTCCTCATGCCATGATTTCTTCATCAACGTTCTCTCGAAGGGCCGCGCGATGATGTGGCCCGGCGCCGGTTGGCAGGACCGGAAAGTAACCGTTTCCCACACAAAGAGTATGGACTCTGAGCCTCGATCAGGGTTCCTGTCTCGACAAAGGGGGGATGAGTTGAATCGGTTTCCTCACCGCTGTGTTATGTCATCGGCGCTGTAGATCGAGCGGTACAACAAGGGCACCAGAATCAATGACAGGGCGGCGGAGCTGAGAGAGCCGAAGATCAAGGCGATGGCCAGTCCTCCGAACA
>JAXGTD010000098.1:0-16221 GCA_040775095.1 Chromatiaceae bacterium
CCTTGACCGGCTCGTCGCCGATGGCCGGGCCGAAAATGTCCACCGCGTCGCCGGGCCGGATGCGGGTCGCATCCTGGCTCAGCACATCCACCGTCACCTGCAGCGCCGTGGGATCACCGATGCGCAGCAACTCGGCACCCGCCGGCAACACCTGTTCGTTCTGGACCGCGCGCGTCAGCACCAGACCGGCCACGGGCGCCTTGATGTCGGCGCGCTCGCGGTTGCGCCGGGCCTGTACCAGCCGCGCCGAAGCCGCTTCGCGCTGCGTGACCAGCACCGCCGCCTTCAGCGCCTTCAGGTCCAGATAGTCCAGCACATACTTCGGACCAAGCTCGAAGATCTGCTTGATGGCCAGCACGATCTGGTGGTTCAGGCGGCTCACCGCCAGGTCCACGGCGGCCTGCGAGCTGCTGGTCTTGGCGCGCCTGTACTGTTCGTCCGCCACGGCACCCTGATTCTTGAGCTTCTGTTCCGCCTCCTGCCACCAGGAGGCGAAGGCGGCGTGCTCCTGATTCGCCTTGATCACCTCCTGGGCCGACACCCCGAGGGTGGCGATGGTCTCGACCCAGCGTTTGGCCTCGTCGAGCGCCGTATTGGCAATGGCGTTGTCCTGCAGAACGGTCAGCTCGGCCTCGACCTGATCGAGCTGCGCCTGGGCGATCTGCACCGCGGTGTCGAGGTCGCCACGATCCAGCCGCGCAACGACCTCGCCGGCCTTGACCAGGCTGCCGGGCTCAATCGCGATAGGCTCGATGCGACCATCCACCGGCATTGTCAACCGATACACGCGCGGCAAGGTGGTTCTTGCCCGCTCCTCGACGTAGGTGCGAATCCGTCCGGACTGGACGACGGCGGTGTCGACCACCACTCCAGGCTCGAGCATCGCATAGGCTGCATAGCCACCGATTGACAGCATCAGCAGCAGAATCGCCATCCAGATCTTCACATGCTTCATGATGGTTGCCTCGCCATTTCGACGCCCTCGCTCACTCCTTCATGCTCAGGGCCTCGTTCCAATTCATCCGGTTGATCTCGCGCTGTACGACGAGCTGCGCGATCAGAACGAAGCCGATCGCCAGCGCGCAGGACCACAGCCAGCCCGATGCCGTCACGACCGGCGGCAGGACGTAGAGATCGTTGGTGTACTGGCGGTTCATGCCCACCAGCATCCACCAGCCAAGTGGCAGTCCGAGCAGGATACCGCTCAGGTTCAGCACCAGGCTCTCACGCAGGGCCATCGCGCCAACCTCACCGGGGCGATAGCCCAGCACTCGATAGGTTGCCATCTCGCGGCGCCGCTCGATCAGACCGATCAGGGCCGCGTTGAGGATCGAGCCAAAGAAGATCACCGCACCGAACAGGATCATCACGTAGGACATGCTGCCAAGCTTCACGACCAGGGTCTGCCAGAGGCTCGCGCGCTCCTTGGCGAGGTCCTGGACGCTCAGCAGCGTCGGCATCCGCTTGAGCTCGGCAAAGAAGGCGCGTCGCTCGGCAGAGGTCTGCGCGACCCGGAGCTGAATCGACGAGATGGCCGACGCCTCGCCGACCAGCGCATTCAACCAGCGGTAGTTGGCGTAGACGCCGAGCCCGAACAGGCTGTCGAAGACGCCGGTCACGCTCACCTCGTATGGTTGTCGTGTCCCCTTGGTTGGCGTCAGGCGTACCCGGTCGCCCACCTCGAGATGCAGTCGCTCCGCCAGCCGTTTTGCCATCAGCAGTCCCTGTTCGGGAACCCTGACCGGGCTACCGTCGGCGTTGCCGGGCACGGTCAAGGTGGCACCCGATGCCAGTCCCACGACTCCACCCCTGTGTCGGTGATTGGCATGCTCGAAACTTCCGGCGACGTAGAACAGGGGTTCTGCCAGTGTCACGCCGGGCAGCCGCCTCGCGTCGTAGAGCCCTCCCCCATCCACCGCGGAGCGGAAGCTCAGCGTGAAATCGGCCAGCATGACCTTGCCGAACTGGAGCTCCACCATGTACTTGAGCGAGTCGACCATGCCGAAGGTGGAGACCAGGATCGCGGTGCCCAACGCGGCGGCGAAGACGCCGACCAGCGAACGGCTCCGGTTGCGAAAGATGTTGCGCAGGGCCATCTGCCAGAAAAATCCCAGGCGCCGCCACAGCCCCGGCAACCGCTCCAGAAAAATCGCCCCGCCGACCGGCGGGGTGGGCGGATGCATCGCCTCGGCCGGCGACATCCGCGTGACGTGACGCACCCCCCGGAGCGTACCGAGCACGCTGAACAGCAGCGCAATCACCAGCGCCAACAGCATCAGCCCGGGATCGAGCCGGCTGCGCAGCGCGGGGAAGGTGAACAGCCCCTCGTACCACTGGGTCAGCGCGGCCCCGATACCGATACCAAGCAGACAACCCATGATCGCGCCGACCAGTCCGACCAGGATGCCCACCTCGACGAAATGGACAAACAGGCTGCGATTGTCATAACCGAGCGCCTTCAGGGTCCCGACGATGACACGCTGCTGGGCCGCCAGGCGCATCATCAGGATGTTGAGCACCAACGCGGCGACCGTCAGGAAGATCAGCGGCATCATGGTCGCCATGGTCGCCAGCCCGCCCAGCTCCGAGGTCAGGTTCAGGTTCGAGGCCTGTTGCGCCAATGTTGTTGTCGAGAAGACCCCGTAGGGCGTCAACCGCTGACTCAGGCGCTCCAGCACCAGCGCGGGATCGGCACGTCCGGCGCGCGTCAGCAGGCCGACGACGCTGTTGGCCGCGCCGGCCATATCCAGTGCGTCTTCGGCAAATTTCCGGGGTACATAGAACACGCCGTAGTCCGCCGGGGCCGGCGTGATCGCACCGGGCGGGATCAGGTCGACGAACTCCGCCGAGATGCCCACGCCCACCACCCTGAGCGTCTTGCGCTGACCGTCGACGATCAGGTGCACCCGATCGCCCGGGATCAGTCCCCGCGCCTCGGCGAACTTCTTGGAGACGATCACCTGGTCGTCGCCACCGTTGCTGAACCAGCTCCCGGCCGTGAGCACGACGTCGTTGATGACCTGTTCGCGCCGCGCCGGCATGCTGAGCAACAATCCGGCGATGGGTTCCTCGACCGCGGGAAGATCGACGATCACGGCGGCGGCGATGCGCCCACGCAGGCGCTCCACACCGGGGGTGGACGCGAGCGTGGAGAGGCTCGCCAGCGGGGCCTTCTTCAGCTCGAGCCAGAAGTCCGCCATGCGGCAGCGAGCGTAGTAATCGTCGCGCGCGGCGGCGAGATTGTCGGTGGTCGCCTGGAAGCCCACCAGCGAGCCGATGCCCACGGCAACGATGCTCACCACCGCCAGCAGCATGCCCCGCAGCGCAACAAGATCGCGCCGCAGCTTGCGATCGAGCACGTTCACCAGCTGATCTCGGCGGCCGGCACTCGCTCGGCGTTTCGCTCCGCCCGGATGCCCTCCATGCTCAGATGCAACACGCGATGAGCCAGTTTGGCGACGGCGGCCGCATGGGTCACGATGACGATCGTCGCGCGCGTGCGCGCATTGATGCGCATCAGCAGGGCCAGCACCTTGCGCCCGGTATCGGCGTCGAGCGCGCCCGTGGGCTCGTCGCAAAACACCACCAGCGGCCGCTTCGCGAGCGCGCGGGCAATCGCGACCCGCTGCTGCTGTCCACCGGAGAGCTGGGCCGGGAAATGGTCGCTGCGATCCGCCAGGTCGACCAGCGCGAGCGCCTCGGCCGGATCCATCGGCCGGTCGGCGATCTGGGTGGCGGTCTGCACGTTCTCCAGTGCCGTGAGTGTCGGAACGAGGTTGTAGAACTGGAACACGAAACCGACGTTGCGCCGACGGTGCTCGGTGAGCCGGCGATCATTCAATTGGGCCAGGTCTTCGCCTCCGCAGATCACCTGGCCCTCGGTCGGCCGATCGATGCCGCCGATGATGTTCAGAAGGGTCGTCTTACCTGCGCCTGACGCACCCAGGATCACCGTGACCTCCCCGGCAAAGATCTCCAGATCGATACCGCGCAGAACCACCGTCTCGATGTCACCCGAGCGATAGCTCTTCCTGATCCCGACACAGCGAATTGCCGCTTCCGACATAGACATCTCCGACAGTTTCCCCGCTCAGTGTAGGTGATATCCCCGCTCTCGCGAGGATAACAGGCAACGCGGGACCGAACTGTCCAGCCGGATCCGTCGACGCGACCATCTGGCCCAACAGCGATACCCGCGCGGGCGTGAATTGGGATCAGCACCCGATGCGGCCCTTCCCCCAATGAGGTGAAACAGCAATAACCGAGCCAAGATAGGGAAACCGGATCCCATTTCTAGTCACCCCGGTGTGGAAATAGAGCGCATCGGAATGGGCGTTTTTGGCTCGCGAGCCGATCCAATGCCGGGAACACATTCGACCAGCATCTCCCCGGGGCAACACCGATCGGGTGCCTTTCTGGTCCAGAGCAGGAACGGTACCGCTTTTTCACTCACCCAAATGTGGAAATAGAAGCCATCGAGACCGTTTTTTTGGGATCGCGGGCCGATCCAATGCCGGCAATGCGTGCGCTCCGCGGTTTCAGGGGTTAACGAGGACCTGAATCCTTCCCGGTTCTGACCAGCGATGAGCCGACCGACCAAAACACGCTATTCTACTGTTTTTTATTGTGATTTGTGCGTTGCATCGCACGAGGTGCGGGGGGATTTCATCGATGAATGGTTTGAATCCCTGGCCCCATAGCAACTGACTATCGATGGAATATGAATAATCCATTGGAAGGATCATCAGATGGGGTCCAAACTCTTTATATGCCCTCTCGGTTCAGTGGCCGATCAGTCATTCTCGAGGAGCTAACGCATCGTCTGCCGACGCGTCGGGAGGTCTCGGCGGCAATTGACCACCCCGATGCCCGGCGCGATCTCGTATCGATGTCAAGACCTTGGGAAATGACTGGATCGGGGCCGTCACATAGGGGTCATGTTCGTTCCCTGCAAAACGAGTGCAAGGACCAATTCAGTCACGATTGGAGGAAGAGATGAACGCAAATGCGGACACGACCGCGGGTAAATGCCCCGTGATTCACACCACAGCCGGAGCCAACGCGAATCGGGACTGGTGGCCGAACCAGTTGAACCTGAAGCTGCTCCAGCAAAACTGCCCCCAGTCCAGCCCCCTGGGCGAGGCGTTCAACTACGCCGAGGCGTTCAAGCGTCTCGACCTGCAGGCCGTGAAGCGGGATCTCTACGCGCTGATGACCGACTCGCAGGACTGGTGGCCGGCGGACTACGGCCACTACGGCCCGCTGTTCATCCGCATGGCCTGGCACGGCGCCGGCACCTACCGCATCGGTGACGGCCGCGGCGGGGCGGGCTCCGGCCAGCAGCGTTTTGCGCCGCTCAACAGCTGGCCAGACAACGTGAATCTCGACAAGGCGCGCCGACTGCTGTGGCCCATCAAGCAGAAGTATGGCAACAAGCTCTCCTGGGCCGACCTGATGATCCTCGCCGGCAACTGTGCGCTGGAGTCGATGGGCTTCAAGACCTTCGGCTTCGGAGGCGGGCGCGCGGACGTCTACGAGCCCGAGGAGGACACCTACTGGGGCTCGGAGACGGAGTGGCTGGGTGATGCGCGCCACACCGGCGATCGCGACCTGGAGAATCCGCTCGCGGCCGTGCAGATGGGCCTGATCTATGTCAACCCGGAGGGACCGGGCGGCAAGTCCGATCCCCTCGCCTCCGGCCGTGAGGTGCGCGAGACCTTCGCCCGCATGGCGATGAACGACTACGAGACCGTCGCGCTGACCGTCGGGGGTCACACCTTCGGCAAGTGCCACGGCGCCGGCGATGCGGCACTGGTCGGCGAGGCCCCGGAGGGGGCGCCAATCGAGCAGCAGGGCCTGGGCTGGAAGAGTGCTCATGCCAGTGGCAAGGGCGGCGACCAGATCGGCAGCGGTCTGGAAGGCGGCTGGACCCCGACGCCAACCCAGTGGGACAACAGCTACCTGGACATGCTCTTCGGCAACGAGTGGGAGCTGACCAAGAGTCCGGCAGGCGCCTCGCAGTGGACGCCGAAGGAGGCGACCGACCGCAACATGGCGCCAGCCGCGGACGACCCGTCGAGGCGCGTTCCGATCATCATGACCGACGCCGACATGGCGATGCGCATGGACCCGATCTACGAGCCCATCGCGCGCCACTTCCACGCGCATCCCGACGAGCTCGCGGACGCCTTTGCCCGCGCCTGGTTCAAGCTCACCCACCGTGATATGGGCCCGCGCGCGCGCTATCTCGGCCCCGAGGTCCCGGCCGAGGAGCTGATCTGGCAGGACCCGGTCCCCGCGGCCGACTACCCCATGATCGACGCGGCCGACGTCGCCGACCTCAAGGCCAGGGTCCTGGCCTCGGGACTGAGCGTGTCCGAGCTGGTCGCAACCGCCTGGGCCTCGGCGTCGACCTTCCGCGGCTCAGATAAGCGCGGTGGCGCCAACGGCGCGCGTATCCGGCTCGCACCGCAACGGGACTGGGTGGCCAACGAGCCTGCCCAGCTCTCGAAGGTGCTGCAGACACTCGAAGGGGTCCAGGAGGCCTTCAACGCCGCGCAAACCGGCGGTAAGAAGGTCTCGCTGGCCGACCTGATCGTGCTGGGCGGCGCGGCGGCCATCGAGCAGGCGGCCCGCGACGCCGGTCATGCGCTGGAGGTGCCATTCGCGCCGGGACGCACGGACGCTACCCAAGAGCAGACCGATGCGGACGCCTTTGCCGTGCTCGAGCCGATCGCGGATGGGTTCCGCAACTACCAGAAGGCGAAGTACAGCGTGTCTGCCGAGGAGTTGTTGATCGACAAGGCGCAGCTCCTGACCCTGACCGCCCCCGAGATGACGGTCCTGGTCGGCGGCATGCGGGCGCTGAACGCCAATGTCGGGCAGTCCGGGCACGGAGTCTTCACCAAGCGCCCCGGGACACTCGCCAACGACTTCTTCGTCCACCTGCTCGACATGGGCACGCAGTGGGAGGCGAGCGCGGAGGATGGGGAGACATTCGAGGGACGCGAGCGCAGGACCGGGCAGCTGAAATGGACGGCCACCCGTGTCGACCTCGTCTTTGGCTCCAACTCGCAGCTGCGCGCGATTGCCGAGGTCTACGGCCAGGACGATGCGAAGGAGAAGTTCGCGATGGACTTCGTGGCGGCCTGGAACAAGGTGATGAACGCGGACCGGTTCGACCTTGCCTGATCCGATCCACACAGGGAGCCGACCGGGGCCGGGCGACACCGGCCTCGGTCGGTCGCGGCGGCCAACGGACCTGGCCGGACGCTGACCCATTCCCCACCCATCCGCATGATTGCCGAGACTGAACCAAATGAAGGCCTATCTGATCACTCCCGACACCCAATCCATCGAAGAGGTCGAGATTGCCAGTCTCGACGATATCAAGGCCCTGATCGGCTATGACACCCTGGCGTCGGACGCCGTGGGGACCAACGGGGATCGGCTCTTTTTTGACGAGGAGTGCTTTCTCAGGGGCACGCCCGGGCGCTTCCAGGTCGGCACCCTGGTCCCGGTTTCGGGAAAGGGGGTGATCGCGGCAACGAGCGACGGGGCGGACGCGTTTCAGGACGTCGTGATCGGCATCGACGACCTGCGCGGCCGCACCAGGTATCTGTAGTCTCTCCCTCTCGGCGACCGCCACGAGGACGCCCGCGCTCCCGCTGGTGCTCTATCATCTGCCGGCAGTCCCCACGGGGTGATCCCGCCAGCAGTCCTGGCCTGGCCTTCGCACGCACCGACCAGCGCCCGGGATCCCGACACAGGAAATCGACCCGATGCAGACCCACACCCACCGAATGCCCTTCGGCGCCGAGCCTCTGGACAGCGGCGGGGTGCGTTTCCGACTCTGGGCACCGGCCCCGCGGCGGGTGGATCTCTGCCTGGTGGAAGAAGGTGTCGAGCGCCGCCTGCCTATGCAGCCCACCGCGGACGGCTGGTGGGAAGGCCTGAGCACCAAGGCTCATCCCGGCAGCCTGTACCACTATCGCATCAACGGGGTGCACAGGGTCCCGGACCCGGCCTCCCGATTCCAGCCCCTGGATGTGCACGGTCCAAGCGAGGTCATCGATCCAACCGGATACCGCTGGCAGGACGGGGACTGGCGAGGCCGCCCCTGGGAAGAGGCGGTCTTCTACGAGCTGCACACCGGGGCCTTCTCCCCCGCTGGCGACTTCCGCGGCGTCGCCGCGCGCCTCGACTACCTGGCGGCGCTGGGGGTCACCGCCCTGGAGCTGATGCCGATCGCGGACTTCCACGGCGCGCGCAACTGGGGCTACGACGGGGTGCTGCCCTTCGCACCCGATGCCAGCTACGGGCGACCCGAGGACCTCAAGGCCCTGGTCGATGCGGCCCACGCCCGGGGTCTGATGGTCTTCCTCGACGTGGTCTACAACCACTTCGGCCCCGAGGGGAATTACCTGCACCTCTACGCGCCGTCGTTTTTCACCGAGCAACACCACACCCCTTGGGGCGCTGCCATCAATTTCGATGGCGAGGGCAGCCGCGTGGTGCGGGACTTCTTCATCGAAAACGCCATCTATTGGCTCACCGAGTACCGTCTGGACGGCCTGCGCCTGGACGCGGTCCAGGCCATCGTCGACGACGGCGACCCGCACATCCTGGTCGAGTTGGCCGAGGCGGTGCATGCCGGGCCTGGCCGGCAGCGACACGTACACCTGGTGCTGGAGAACGACGACAACAGCGCCCGCTACCTGGCGAGGAGCGCGAATGGCTCCCCGCGCTGGTACATCGCCCAGTGGAACGACGACTTCCACCATTGCGCGCACGTCCTGGCCACCGGCGAGCGCGACGGTTACTACGTCGACTATGCGCCGGATCCCGCGGGCATGCTCGGGCGCTGCCTGGCCGAGGGATTCGCATGCCAGGGAGAGCCATCCGGCTACCGGGGCGGCACGCCGCGGGGCGAGCCGAGCGCCGACCTGCCCCCCACCGCCTTCGTCGGCTTTCTGCAGAACCACGACCAGATGGGTAACCGCGCATTTGGCGAGCGTCTCGGCGAGCTCGCCTCCGCCGACGCCCTGCGCGCGCTCACCGCCATCCTGCTTCTGGCCCCCTCGCCACCCCTACTTTTCATGGGCCAGGAGTGGCTGGCCGCGACGCCTTTCCTCTTCTTTTGTCAGTTCGGCGACGACCTGGCGCAATCGGTCGCCGAGGGGCGACGGCGTGAGTTTGCCCGCTTCGCGCGTTTTGCGAACCCACGGGCACGGGAGGCCATCCCCGACCCCAACGATCCCGAGACCCTCCTGCGCTCCAAGCTCGATTGGGATTGTCTGGACCACGAGCCCCATGCCGGCTGGCTGCGGTTGCACCGGCATCTGCTGGCGCTGCGACAGCGCGAGATCGTCCCCCGACTGGCGGGCCTCTCGGGCGATGGGGCAGGCCACGAGCGATTGCACGGGTGTGGCCTGCGGGTACGCTGGCGGCTCGCGGACGGGGCGCTGCTCGGCCTGTTGGCGAACCTGAGCGACGAGCCGATTGCACACCCGGCGCCGGCCAGGGAGCCCGACGGGCAGTGTCTGCACTTGGCGCCCGCATCGGCCGGGGCCGACCTCGCCAGCGGGCGGCTACCGCCCTGGCTGGTACAGTGGACCCTGGAGATCAGGGGAGGCACAGGACGGTGATTGGACACCCCCGTGGAGCTCCGCGCCGGGGACCAGCACGGGTACCGGGGGCCACCGACGCGCAATCGTTCTCCGCGACGGCCTGTGGACTACCGCAGCACGCCGACCAGGGTCGCAACGGATCTCTGGGCCAGGGTCTGGGCCAGCGCCCCAAGCAGGGCCTTGCCGAACAGTCCCGCCACCTCGCCATTGCCCGTGGAACCTACCGCACGGGCGCCAACGCAGCCCAGCTCCTCCAACGCCGCCAGCAGCTCGCCCTGGGTGCACCGGGCAGGGTCATAGCGCACCGTGATGCTGCCAGCGTGTGGATTTGCCTTGGCTTCCGTGACACCGTCGAGCAGGGCCAGTTGGCGGGCCGTTGCCTCGACACGACTGGGCTGGCAACGGAAGGCGCTGGTGCGCACACGCAAGCGGCCGGGGACATGGTGAATGTAGTGACTCATGGGTTGGGAGCTCCGTGGATACGCCGACCTCAAATAAGAACGCTTCTCATTTTATCTCAGCGGACGCTCGATACAAGTCATTCTCATTCAGGAGATCGAAGGACCGATCCGGGCGCGGGCCCCTGCCCGGACGCAGGCTGCCCGGGTACAGCTGACCCCACCCGTCCCGACAGGCGCGCGCCCGGCCCGTCAGCCCTCCACCGCCGTCTTCAGGCGCCGGGCACGCGTCTGGGCCTGCCCCAGAAACCCCGGGGCTTGACTCACCCCGGCCAGGGCGTTCAGCAGGATGCCGATGGTGGTGCCGTTGTGGAGCACCGCGCTGGCCACCGGCGAGAGCCAACCCATCACGGCCCCGCCGAGGATCGCGCTGTTCATGCCGACGGCCAGGTTGAAATTGGCACGGATGAGCTTCATCGTGCGCACCGCGAGATGCCGCGCATCGGCCACCGCGCCGAGGCGGTCGTCCATGAGCACAATGTCGGCGGTGGCCCGTGCGATGTCCGCGCCCCGCGGCATGGCGATGCCCACATCCGCCGCCGCCAGGGCCGGCCCGTCGTTGACCCCGTCGCCGACAAAGGCAACCTTGTGACCGGCCCGTTGCAGCGACTCGATGATTCCGGCCTTCCCCTCGGGCGGGACCTCCGCATGGCAGCTATCCAGCCCCAATCGCGTGGCCAGTGACTGGGCCTTGGCGCGACGGTCGCCGGTGATCATGATCAGTTGTCTCAGCCCCAGGCGGCGCAGGCGCTCGAGGGTCGCCAGGGCATCGCCCCTGAGCGTGTCGCGCAGCGCGATGAGTCCCACCGGGCCGCGCTCGCTGCCGACAAAGAGCAGGATCTTGCCTTCCTCCTGGAGCCGTTCGATCAGCGCCTCGTGGGCCTCGAAGCCAATCCCCTCGTGCTCCTGCAGATAATGCCGGCTGCCGATGCGGATGTGGCGGGTCTGCCCCGACGGACCCACCGCGGCAGAGATGCCGTGGGCCACCAGATAGTCGACCTCGCCGTGGGTGATGTGCTGAAGATCCCGCTCCCGCGCGGCCTCGACCACTGCCTCGGCGACCGGGTGGCTCGCGTGCTCCTCCACCGAGGCGACCAGGGCGAGCAGCTCCTCCTCGCTACAGCCCCCGGGGTCGAGCACCATCACGTCGGTCACCACCAGCTCGCTGTGCGTCAGGGTTCCGGTCTTGTCGAAGACCAGGGTATCCACGGCGGCCAGGTGCTCGATCGCCTGGCCGCCCTTCATCAGCACGCCGTGATCGGCGGCGGCAATCATCCCGGACTTGAATGCGACCGGGGTACCGAGCTTGAGGGCACAGGAATAGTCCACCAGGAAGACCGACTGCAACCGGGTCAGGTCGCGGGTGAAGGCATACACCAGTGCACCGGTGGCCAGGGTCAGATAGACCCGCTTGTCGGCGAGCCGATCCGCCAGGCGCTGGGTGTCGGACTGCCGACCCAGGGACTCCTGGATGAAGCGGGAGATCCGCGCCGTGGTGGTGTCCGCGCCCACCCTCCTCGCCTGGATGCGCAGCCGACCCTCGACCAGGGTGGAACCGGCCACCACGGGGCGCGGGGGCTCCTTGCGCACCGGCACGTCCTCGCCCGTGACCGCCGCCTGATTGACCAGGGCGGCCCCCTCCAGCACCTGCCCGTCCACCGGGACGGTCTCACCGACCCCCACGACCACGGCCTCGCCCTCCTCGACCTCGTCGCCGGAGACCTGATGCAGGACCCCGTCGCGCTCGACCCAGGCCATGGTCGGTTCCGGGCGCAGCAGGCGGCGCAGCAACCGGTCGGATTGGCGTTCGGTGCGATGCTCCAGGTATTCACCCAGCGCCAGCAGGAAGCCGGTAATGCTGGCGGTGTAGACCTCGCCGCGGGCCGCGGCCAGTCCCACCGCCAGGGCGTCGAGGACCTCCACCTTGATGCCCTCACGCAACAGCTTGTCCGCCCCCTTGGTCAGGGTCCCGCCCTGGTTGATGAAGGTCAGCAGCTTCTGCATCGGGGGGGACAAGAAGGGCAGCGCGATGAGTCCCAGGGCGCTGGCTGCCATGGGTGCGATCTCGGCATCCTCGTCGCGTCTCTCACCCAGGGGTGGCAGGGCCCCGGGGGCGAACGCCACGAGGCGTTTGAGCAGGGCCTCCCGGGTCTCGGCCCCACCCTGATACTCGAGGGTCAGGCTGGCCGCGGCGCGGCTCACCCGCGCCTGCCGAAGGCCCGCGACGGCGTCCATCCACGACTCCAGCTCGCTGGCGTCCTGGCCCAGGTCTCGCAGTGCCGGAACACGCAGCCGCAACCGTCCCGGAACCTCGTGAACCAGGCGGAAGTGCAGACCGATCTCAGGGCTCGACATGGGTCCCCCGGTGATGACCGGGCCACGGGACCCGGCCGATGGAGTTGAAGCGGTTTGCCGCGACGATCACGCGACCCGCAATGGCGCCAGCGTGATCGCAACCCGATCCCACTGGCACGGCCGCGCATCGGCGCCGGGGCGGCCGCCGGTGTAGCGCAATCGGTCGCGGCGCGCCCCGGGTTCGGGACGTGCCGCGTGCGCTGCCCGCTTAGGTCTCGTGACCGGCCTCGGCGGCGCGGATCTCGGCCTCGGCGTCCTGGAAACGCTCCTTGATCTCCTCCACGCCGCCCTGGAGCGTGGACCAGATCTTGACCACGCCCTTGATGGCACCGCGCTGCACCGACTCGTTGGTCAATACATAGGCCGCGGCGGCCCCGATGAGCAGGCCCTTGAGAAAGCGGTCGTTACTGAAGTTCAGGAACGGCGTCTGGTTCTGGTGCTGGGGTGCGGGATAGCCCGCCTGGGCCGGGTAGAAGGCAGGCTGATACGGCCCCGTCGGGTGGCCCGAGGGAGAGCTCCCCGGGGCGTAGCCCTGCTGGTACTGGCCAGGGTGGCCCCCCTGAGCCATACCCGGGCCCATGGCCTGGCCCTGTAGCTGACCCGGGGTCTGGCCGCTGTCCTGGGCGTAGCCGTAGGGATTGAACGCGTTATACATGGTCGTCTCCGTTGGGGATGGCGGTGGATTCTTGGCTCAGGGCGTACATGACGGCGGTACCGGTGGCCAGGGTGGCGATCAGGGACAACGGCGGGGACGGGCGCAAGGGGCTCGCCACCAGTGCCGCGGTGGCCGTGGCCAAGCCAGCCGCCAACCCGACACGCAGCGTCTCGGCCAGGGCGGCCGCCGGCTCGATCTCCTCGCGCCGGACGCGTCTGAGGTTGTCGGCACCAGCCCCGCACAGGCCGACGAGCGCGCCGAGCTTGCCCATCTCGACCAGCCCGGAGGGAACGACGCCGCCGACGTGGGCCGGTTGATTATCGATCCGATTCATGGGGTTGACTCCTGTTTGGCTCCGGGATGGGCCTGACGCGCGGGGCCGCCGGCCGGCTCGGGCCCACCCGTGCTGCCTCCCACGGCGCCGCGGGTTGTGGGCGGCAGATCCCGGGTCGCGTTGGACGCCGCCACGCCACCGGCCTTCGCGGCGGATGCCAGACGCAACCAGTGGCGCAGGAGCAGCACGGCAGCGGCACCGACGACGAGGCCACCGATGCCCTGCGCCAGATGCCTGGTGACGCCATGGCGTTGATGCTGACCGAAATCAGGCATCGTCCTGCCCCCGCCCCCGGGCCCAGCGATCCAGCCCATAGACCACCCCGGTGCCGACGGCGAACATCAGCCCCAGGCGTAGCAGGCCCTGATCGGCCACCGCACCGGCCACCGCGCCGGCCACCGCGGTGGCGGCGGCGCCGACGACAGCACAACGGGCGGTCGCCTCCAGCGCCGAGGTCGTATCCAGCGCGCCGGCCTGTACCTGGCGCAGATTGGAGGCCGCGGCGGCGGAGCCGCGCACCAGTCCGCCCAGGGTCGCCAGGCGAATCAGGGTGCGACAGGAATCGGCGATACCCGCCGGAGGCTCGAGGTGGATGGGAGACGGGGTCAGGGGATTGACGGGCAGGTGGTTACGCATGTCCGCCACCCACCTGCCCGGATGTCCCCTCCTGGTTGGTCGCTTCCCGGGCACGGGCCTTGACCTTGTCCACGCCAGAGCGGACCGCGTCGCGGGCATGTGCCCCGGTCTTGAACAGGGTGTTCTGGACCGATTCGTTGGTCAGCAGCAGCACAACGGCGGCCCCCACCAGGGCCCCCTTCCACAATTCCTTATCGTCCAGGTTGAACATCTGGGTCAGGCTGGCGAGGCCGCTGCCGCCGCCGGCCAGCTCCTCGATCAGCCGAGAGCTGCCGGACCCTCGGCCCTGGTGCTGTGCGGCATGCTGGGCCGCACCCACGCCCGGGGGCGCCGGCGCATAGCCCTGGGCCCAGGGTGGAAAGGGAGAGCCCATCGGCCCCGGAGGGGGATAGCCGTAGCCCATGGGCGGCTGACCGGGATAGGGATAGCCCGGGCCGGCCTGTCCCGCGTGGCCCGGGGGCCCCATCGAACCCGGGTAGCCGGCCTGCACAGGGCCGGGGACACCCTGGAAGGTCGGCGGATGAGCGGCCTGGCCCTGGTACATGCCCGGCCCCCATTGTCCCTGCGCCATCCCAGCACTGCCCGCTGGGCCCGCTTGCGATTTCGGTGTACCTTGAGTCCCCTTCTGGCCGGGGGATTGGCCACCGCCCTGCCCCCATTGGCCGCCGCCATTCACCTGCCCGCACCCGGGCTGGCCCTCACCACCCACCTGCTCACATTCGCCCATATTGCTCTCCTGTGATTGCGCGAAAATGCATGGATATTCAATCGTTGGCGAACAGACCCAGCACCAGCGCCAGGGCCTCGTCGTCCTCGCCCCTGACCAGGGTCTCCCACCAGAGCGGTTGCAGACGCTGGTGGTCGTACTCGATCACCAAAGAGGCCGCCGCCATGTTCAGTCGTGCCCCGATGATGCCCCTGACGGCGCCCCCATCCAGGCCCTCGAGCCAGGCCCCGGCCTCGGCCCTGTCGAGCCCCGAGGACTGAGCCCAGTCCCAGATGGCCGGACCCAGACGCAGGCGGATCCGTCCGGGGACGTGGTGCACGATCCCGAGCGCATGGCGCAGGGACAGCAGGTCATCGACGTTCGCAAGGGCGTTCATGGACTGCGGACGGCTCGTCTCGGTCGCCTAGGGTGCGCAAATGATAATGCGTCGCATCCCCAGTAGCAACTGAATGCGAATCATTCTCACCACTTGCTCTTTACTAGGATGATGGAGTCAGGCGACGTTCCGTACGGGGGGCGAGCGCGTTGGGCCGCGACGCCCAGCGGCACGCGCGGGTTTACGCCGCCCGCGCGGTCCGGATACCTTTTCTTGTCCACGCCCATATCTATCCCGGGCAAGGCGCGAACAACCCTGAACCCCGACAGTGGCGGGCATGTTCACCCAGTGAATAAAGGCGACGAAACATGGCGGACAAGAGCAAGCTGGCGCGTGTGATGGCGACAGGTCACTACGCCTCGAGCTTCGGGCCGGACCCGGAGGGCGAGGTCTATGATGCAAACAAGGAGCGCCTCGTGCGCGAGATGCTCACGGAGATCGGCGAGGATCCCGCACGCGAGGGCCTGTTGCGCACCCCACTGCGGGTGGCCAAGGCGCTGGATTTTCTCACCAGCGGCTACCAACAGTCCGCCGAGGAGATCATCAAGAAGGCGCTGTTCGAGGAAGACTGCCAGGAGATGGTCGTGGTCCGCGACATCGAGTTCTACTCCATGTGCGAGCACCACATGCTGCCCTTCTTCGGCCACGCCCATGTCGGCTATCTGCCCAACGGAAAGGTGGTTGGCCTCAGCAAGATCGCCCGGGTCGTCGACGTCTTCGCGCGCCGGCTGCAGGTGCAGGAGCGCCTGACCGCGCAGGTGGCCGACGCGTTGATGCAGCACCTGGGCGCGCATGGCGTCGCGGTCGTCATGGAGGCAAGCCACACCTGCATGATGATGCGCGGTGTGCAGAAACAGAACAGCACGACGGTCTCCAGTGCCATGCGCGGCACCTTCGATGGCGACGCCCGTACCCGGGCGGAATTCATGGGGTTTCTGAACCGCTAAGAATGACGTGGAATCTCTGGCGTTTCCCGACCGCGCCGGGGACGGCCCCTGAGTCGCGCGCGCGCGGGCGCCTACGGTCCCCCCTCACCGGGCCGCGGCGGGGC
>JAXGTD010000099.1:0-16209 GCA_040775095.1 Chromatiaceae bacterium
AGCATCCTTGGTCGTTATCAGATGACGATTGATGACGACAGCAATACGCTGACACTCAAGCTGCCGTGAGCCAGCGGCCCGCGTGTTCCCTGTTGTCCCGCGTTGGGGGCTCCCGCGACAGCCAGGGTATGGGTGACGCTGGCTTCGTCCGTCCGCAATCGGACTTCGGCCTGATTGGCAGAGGCGAGACATCAGGCCGCATCCAGGCCGCGACGGGTCTCCGAGCCGATCTCTGCGCATGGGTTTATTGTTGACGGGGAGTCGATCCGCCCGAGTCCGGGTTCACCAGACGGCGTTGACCGGGGCCAGGCGCAGCGCGGGATCCTGCCGATAGAACTGCCTCAGCTGGGCGTAAACCTCCGGGTACTGGTCCTGCAATACATCCGGTATCTCGAAGAACGCCTCACTGCAGACGGCAAAAAACTCCGCCGGCGATTCGCCGCCGTAGGGGTCGATCAGGGTCTCGTCACCAGCGTCGATATGCCGGCAAAGATCGTCGTAGGCGCGGCTCAGCTCGCTCGCCCAGCGTGCATGACTCATGTCGCTATGGAGGGGGGGATGGCCGTTGGCCCGCCCATCGCGCATGTCGAGCTTGTGCGCTAGTTCGTGGATGACGACATTGTAGCCGTCGCGCGTGGCTCCGGCCCGCGCGTCGGCCAGCGAGACGATCACTGGTCCCCGTTCCCACGCCTCGCCGCTTTTTGGCCCGTCGTCGATCCAAACGATTCCATCCTCGCCGACGACCTCCCGGGTAGGGACAAACTCGTCCGGGTACAGGATGATGGCATGCCAGCCTCGATACCATTGCAGACCCAGCTCCAGTACCGGTAGGGACGCCTGGAGCGCGAGCGCGAGCCTGGTCGTCTCATCGATCTGGGCCCCTTGGGCCAATTCGAGCGTTTTCGCCTGCAGAAATAGCACGGCCAGGTCCCGCAGCTTGCTCAGCTCTCCCGCGTCGAGACCATCCAGCAGGGGCAGACTGACGATGACCCTCGCCCAAAGGTCCGGGGGACTGTTGGCGTGTCCGCGCTCGAGCGCGCGCCTTTGTCGCCAGCGGCTGAATGGATTCACCCTCGGTCACCTCGAGCCGTCGCGTCGCGCGCGACGGAAATGTTGGACCTAGAAAGAGCAGTTGACCGCTTAGCCGCCCATGCAAACGTCTGCGTCTGTTCGCATTCTGGAGACGTTGGGGAGTCACCCGCCAGGTGGAGGGCGCTACGCTCGCCAGGGCACGCCCCGCGCGGCCGTGTTACAACGCGTTGGAATCGAATGACGATTCCGCCTCGTTCTGCCTTGCTGGACACCACGCGGAACCCACCCTGACGACCGTTCAACTGCTCTTTACCAGGTTGAACCGTTGTCTCCCTTGCCTAGCACTGAAGCCGCTGGGGAAAACACGGCTTCCGGTTCGCCCCGTGTTCAGCCACTTCGGTGACCGAACAGGTCGGCCCCGCTTGTCCCGTCACGCGCAAGCTGTTGCTCGCACGTCACGCGGCCCGTGCTATCCCAACTCGACTCGCCGGTCGCGGACGATTGCCGCGGATTAAGGTCTGATCCGTGTAACCCGGTATCATGCACCGCGTAACAGCCACGACATTCGGCCAAGCCCATGATCGACAAAACATCTCCTGCTCGAACCGGCGCCGCGCTCCTGTTCGACGTCCTGATCGACTCGAATGTCGAGCTCATCTTCGGCCACACCGGCGGGGCCGTGATCCCGCTGCACGTCGAGCTCAACAAGCGCATGCGCCGTGGCGAGCCCACGCCGCGATTCGTACTGTGCCGCCAGGAGGGCGGCGCAGGGCACGCGGCCGAGGGCTACGCGCGTGCCAGCGGTCGGGTCGGGGTCGCGCTGGCGACCTCGGGGCCAGGTGCGACCAATCTGATCACGCCGATCGCCGATGCCTACAAGGACTCGGTGCCGACCCTGTTTATCACTGGCCAAGTACCGAGCTTCGCGATCGGCAGCGATGCCTTTCAAGAGGTCGACACCGTCGGCGTGACGCGGCCGATCTCGAAACACAACTTTCTCGTCAGGGATGTCGCCGATCTCGAATGGATGTTACGCGAGGCCTTTGTGCTGGCCAACAGCGATCGGCCCGGGCCGGTGGTCATCGACATCTGCAAAGACGTCCAGCTTGCACACCTGGGCCGCGCCAACCCTGCGCGTCAACGTCATCGCGCGCCGGTGGCATTTGACCCGCACCGTGCCGATGCCATCCTGGATGTGCTCGCGCTGGCACGGCGACCCGTGGTGAAGGTTGGCGGTGGTGTGATCCATGCCGGGGCCTCTGCTGCACTGGCCCGTTTTCTCGAGCGCTTCGATGCGCCGGTGGCGACGACCTTCAATGCACTCGGTGCGGTGCCCTTCGCATTCCCCTACAACCTCGGTATGCCCGGCATGCACGGGAGCATCCCGGCCAATTATGCCCTGCGCGAGGCGGACCTCATCCTGACCCTGGGTGGGCGTTTCGACGACCGGGTTGCGGTCAAGGATTTCGCGGTCGGTAAACGCATCGCGCATGTCGATATCGACCCATCGGAGATCGACAAGACGGTGAAGACAGACCTCGCCATGGTTGCCCGGTTGGACGCCTTTCTTGACTACGCGCTCAGGAGCGGCCGCGATGCGCGGCATCCGGACTGGGTTGCGCGTGTTCAAGACTGGCGCGACCAGATGCCAATGCCCTACGCGGGCGGGGACTCCATCAAGCCTCAGGCCGTCATCGAGCTCCTGTCCGAGCTCACGGGCGGCGACGCGACGCTGGTGACCGGCGTTGGTCAGCACCAGATGTGGGCTGCCCAATACTACCGATTCCGCCGGCCCCGCCAATGGATCAGCTCCGGTGGTCTCGGTACCATGGGGTTCGGCCTTCCCGCGGCGATCGGCGCCTGGCTTGGCGACAGCTCCCATCCGGTGGTCCTGGTGGACGGCGACGGAAGCTTTCAGATGAACATCCAGGAGCTGGCCACCGTCGTGGCCAATCGGATCCCCGTCAAGATGTTCGTGCTCAACAACGGTTTCCTCGGCATGGTTCGTCAGTGGGAAGACATGCTCGACGGCGGCCATCACTACGAGACCTGCCTGGCGCGCGAGCATGACTGCGACCCCGACTGTACCAGGATGGACCAGACCTGCCGTCGCCAGTTGCCAAGCCTGGTTGGCTTGCGTCACGTCTATCCGGGGTTGAAAACCTTGCGGGTCTCCCATCCCGAGGGTTTGCGGGACGCCGTCGATGAGGCCCTCCGGCACGCCGGCCCGGTGCTGGTGGACGTCTGGATCGACAAGGCCGAAAACGTGCTCCCGATGGTGCCCCCCGGCAAGAACCTCGATGCCATGATCGAGTCCTGATCGCCGTGGAGAAGCCAGGGCTGGGTCTGACCGCCATGATTTTCGTCAATGACGGGCGCCCCGCGCTTGTGACCTGCGCCTCGCTATGGTATCCATATTCTGCCTTCAGACATGGGACCGACATTTGCTGGTCGGGCCCCATCCCGCAACGACAAGACCCCGTCGGACCACGTGTCATCCGTGGCGCGCCCACCGGCCGTTCGCACTCCATTGTTGCTGTACCAAATCGGAGAACACCCCGCCATGATCGCTTTCGCCAAGTTGCATACCCAAATCCATACTATTACAGAGCTTTCCAACGTCTTCATCTATCTCGTGCAGAGCCGCGAGATGTGCGATACGGAGACGGCCTGCGACGTCTTCTTTGCGTATTCTGCCAAGGTCAAGGAGCACATGGAGCTGGTCGATCGGGAACTCTGTGGTCGGCTGATCTCCTATCCGGACCAGAGTGTGAAGAACACCGCCGACCGATTCCTGTCTGGCTCGGTTGAGATCAAGCGCATCTTCAATCAGTATCTCAAAGACTGGTGCTCCGAGCCCCGCCGGCGCCTGATCATCAAGAATCACCATGCGGCATTCGTCAAAGAGACAGAGCAGATGTTCGGGCTCGTGCTGGATCGGATTCAGCGCGAGACCGAACACCTGTATCCGTTGATCCGCAAGCTCGACGAGGCCGACGCGGTCGCGGCATAGGCGCGAAAGGCTGATCTGCGGTTCCGCGCGCGTGGCGTTCGCGTAAGGCCGATGGAACGTCTCTGGTCGTGTCGGTGTCTTGGTTGTACGGTTGAACGGCTCAGGTTATCGCGGGCACCACCACGAGATCGCCCGTTGGATGCCGGGAGGCAATGTCCCGATGATCGAAAAAAACCGGTCCCGTCTGGATGCGGAGGCGATCGAACAGGCATTGGCATCGTTGAATGCCTCGGCCGCGACCGACTGGAGCATAGCGGAGGGCAGGCTACACAAGGTCTTTGTGTTTCGGGATTTCAGCGAGGCCTTCGGCTTTATGGCGCGCGTGGCACTGGTGGCAGAGGCAATGGATCACCACCCCGATTGGTGCAATGTCTACCGGACGGTGCGCGTGGACCTTTCCACACACGACGTCGGCGGCCTGACCGAACTGGATTTCGTGCTTGCGCGGCGGATGGACGAGTTGCTTGCCTAGTGATCCGTTCCACCTGACTCGGCCTGCTCAGACTCCCGCAGGTGCGCCGAGGCAAGGCGCGGTCCGCGGCGAATCCTCGCCCCTGTTCGAGGGCGGTAACGGCGCGCTGCCGCGTGTGGGAGACCCCCTTCGGGCGAGGTAAGAAGCGCTGGTATCGGCGTTGTCGCGCGCGCCCGAAAGAGGCCCACGGGCCCCGCGCTCGCGCGTCGAGCACCCGCGTGCTTCTCGTTGGAGCTGTAAGACTCGATGGGCCCGAGTACCAGGGAACGCGGAATTTCATGGGGTTTCCGGGTCTGGCCAGCGGCGGAGCAAACGGGAGACCGCGTTCCTGGTCAGCGTCTCCCTAAAGGGAGCTACCGTGATTTCTGGTGTACGGCGGATGCTGGGAGGGGTGGCGTATCCTGTTGACTGATCTGGACCAAGATCACAGTCAACAGAGGTGGATACGCCATGAGTGAGTCTGCGCTAAAGGTCCCGTCACAGCCACAGATCGAGGAGACGGACCCGCAGCACGCGCTGCTGCGCTGCGGGGCAAGGGAGCTGATCGCCGTGGAGGACGGCATGCGCGAATCCGAGGCCAGCTGACCACACCCTCGCGGCGCACCTTCTTCGAACACCTGCGTGCGCTGACCTTCTACTTCCCCTTCGATACCTGGGAGCACCTGCTCGACTCGATGATCGATGCCCTGCAGCCCGCGCAACCATCGCGACGTCGCCGCCCTGGCAAGCGCTAGGGGCAAAGTTGGAATTGCTGGCCGGGTCCGCCCCCGATGTTTCACTAGGAGGCTGTCCGACTTAGGTCGCAATACCCCGAAAAGGCATGAATCTTGGTCAGTAATTGGCCGATATCGGCGCGCTACGTGCAACGCGGCGGTTTTCCGTTGGGCGAGACCGCCAGATTCCACGTACGAGCGCGTCGAGAATCGAAGTCGGACAGCCTCCTAGTCGTCGGCCGCCGCGTCCTGGCGAAGTGCCGCAAGGGTCTGCGCCAGCGACCGATGCAACTCCTCGAAGGCCTGCCGTTGGGCGATCTGGTGGGCGCGCTTCGGGACGCCGATCAGCGCCAGCCGCGCCTGAAAGTACGCCATGTCACTCTGGCATTCGGCGATGCGCTGGCGGCGCAGGGCGCGTCGCTCGGCGGCCTCGGCGTCCGGGGGACTGATCATGGCGATCCTATGGCGTGGCGTGGGATGAGTATGGATATTGCCCCAGGGAAACGCTGACTTGAAGCGTTTCCCACGCGGGCCGGGGATGGTCCGGCGTGTTGAGGTGCCCAAGTGACTGGAAACGGCAGATCGGAAGGCTCTGTGCCGGGCACGTTGAGCTGGGCGCGGTCACAGCAGCCCCCAGGCCGTCTTGGTCCCGACGGCGATCAAGACCAGTGCGATGACGCGTTTGAGTCGAGGGCCGGTCAGGCGCTCGGTGGCAGGCCAGGCCCCGAGTGCTGGCCCGGCGACGGTCGCCGGGGGCGTCGCCGAGAGCAGGGCCGTGTCGAGCCGGGCAACCTGGACATGGGCCGGAAGGCCGTTGAGCGAGACGAAGATCACCGCGAAGGCGGCGCTGGCGCGAGGCGCGCTTGGGCTCCAAGCCGGCGACGAGCAACACCGGGACGTGGTGTTGCCGCCTCAGACGCCGAGCAGTCCGGCGATAAACGCGGCCGCCCGGCCGAATGGCAGACCCAGCCGGTCGGCGAGCACCCGCTGGACTGTCGCTGGCGATCGCAGACGCGACCATGACCTGGAACGATGTGCTGCTGTTGCGGTTTCGCCAAGGCGTGAAATGCCGTCGCTGCGCGCCAGTACGACCTTAGCGAGGAGGCCGCGCGCAAATAGCGCAACCGCGCCGATGTGCACGACGGCTCGCATTGCCCGCACCGGCTGCAGACGACGCTCACGCCGGCCCGGGGGGTGGTGCAGACCATGCGGGGGCTCGGTCAGACCTGCCTGACGCCGGTCGAGTCACTCTCGCCCGGGGCCATCAGGGAGATGCGCCTGCTGCCGATTCGCGATCTCCCGGCAGCCGGACTGACCACCTCCGCCGCCGACCTCGGGCGCTTCATGCGGGTGATGCTCACCGACCGCCGCCCCGATGGGCGGACCTTTTTCGAGCCAAGCACCCTTGATGAGATCACCAAGCCGCAGAACAGGGACGTTGCGCTGGACCTGGATGTGATGGTCGGGCTGGGCTGGTTCCTGGAGCAGGACAGTATTCCCGGCGCCGGCCTGGTCGTGCGTCACGGCGGGACCACGCTGGGCTTCAGCGCCGAGCTGATCCTGCTGCCCGAGAAGGGCCTGGCCGTGGCGGTCCTGGCCAACGGCGACGGCTTGCGCGAGGTGACCGCGCAATTGGCCGAGGAGATCCTTTCGCGCACCCTCGCCGTCAAGCCGGCCCCCGCTACGGTCTGGCACTTCACCGGCCGGCTGGAGATGCGCCGCGCAGACGGGCCTCCTGCCGAGCTGGCCGGCAACTACGCCACCGACTTCGGCCTGATCTCCATCCGCCCCAACGATGCCAAGCTCTGTGCCTGCATCGTCGAGGAGACCTTCGACCTCATTCCCTATCCCGACGGCTGGTTCGGCGTGGAGCGGGATGCCGCTTCCCCGTCGCCGTCGTTGCGGCCCTTGGCGCACCTGCGCTTCAAGACCCAACGCATCGATGGCCGCGAGGTCGTGGTGGCCATGCGCGATGGCAAACGCATCCTGCTTGGCGAGAAGGTGCCCGCCGCGCCGGTCCCCGGTGTCTGGCGCAAGCGCGTTGGGCGCTATCGGCTGCTCAACCCGGACCCGGGCTCTCCACTGACCGAGCCGCGGCTGAAGCTGCGCGACGGGCAGCTCTGCATGAGCTACAAGCTGCCGGTGCTATCGCCCAATACCATTCAGGTGCCGCTGCGGCCGATCTCCGATACCGAGGCCATCGTCCTCGGGCTCGGACGCATGCGCGGCGAGACCCTCAGGGCGGTGGTGGTGAATGGAGAGGAGCGCCTGCGCTACTCTGGTTTCGAGCGACGTCTGGTCGAGCCTGACCCGTGAGCCTGGCCTCCCCGGAAAGCCGCCGAGCCCCCTGGCCATTTGGCGACGGGTGTCCCGGCCAGCGTGCCCTCCATCGGGGGAATGGTGCCGATTGGTCGGGGCTCCGGGGTGGTCCTTAGCCACCTTACGCCGAGCAGCGCGGATCGCTCCAGGCCCGCTCGGCGAAGACGCCATCAACGGGGGTGTGGAGGAGGTGATTGGCGTAGTTGCTCAGGGTCTTCACGGCGATAGCGAGCACGATCTCCAGGATCTGCCGCTCGCTGTAGCCGGCCGCCAGGAAGGCCGCGACCTCGGCGCGGCTGGGCAGGCCCCGCTTTGCCACCAGGGTGCGGGTAAAGTCGTGCAGCGCCGCCAGGCGGGCGTCGGAGATGGGAGCGCCGTCGCGGATGGCATCGGTGACCTCGGTCGGGACCCCGGACATCTTGTCTGCCAGGAAGCTGTGGGCCGCGACGCAGTAGGTGCAGCCGTTCTCCCGGCTGATGGCAAGCAGCACCACCTCCTGTTCCGCGGGCGTGAATCCCGATCCCTCGCGAAAGCGCCCGTAGCCGTGCACATAGGTGTCCAGCAGCCCGGGGGAATTGGCCATGAGGGCGTACATGTTTGGCACGAAACCCAGGTTCGTGCGGGCCTCTTCAAGGCGCGCACGGGCCGGTGACTCGGCGTCATCCGCGTCGAGCGCTGTGAGAGTGAGCTTGTATTCGGCTTGCATGGACGTTCTCCGGAGTGGAGGGAGAGACCATTCGGTCCAAAAAAAGGCCAAACGAAACGGATCTCAGAGTCCCACCAGCTGTGCCTGGCCGACAGACTGTCTCACCGCCGCCAACAAGGCCGCGGGATGGTTCTTGTCGGCGTCAAAGGCCACCAACAGCAAGTGGTCCGTGCCCGCGCCAAAGCGCGGGGCGATCACGCCGTCTACGTCCCGCAGGGCATTCTCCAGGGCCGAACGCGTTTCGGCGCTCAGCGGGTCGTCGATGTGGATCATGATGTCGGTGATGTTCATGGTGTGCCCTCCGGATCGGGTTATGGGGTTCGGTTAGGGGGACCGGCTAAGATCGTCCCCGTCGCATATGTACCATATGGTCCATAATTTGTGAAAAATTTTTCAGGCCGACAGGGCGCCGAGGATCACGGAGATGATGCCCTTTAACGTTCGCGCGTCGGCGCCCGCCTTGGCCTGGGTCTTCAGGCCGCTCATGCTGCTGACCAGGTAGCTCGCCAGGATGCGCGCGTCACGCTCCGGGGCGATGTCGCCCTCGCGCTGGGCACGCTCCACCGCGGCCTGCAAGACCGCGCGGAAGCGCTCGATGCTGTGGGCCACATCCTCGGCGATCTCCGGCTCGCCCTGCCCGATCTCGCTCGCCGTGTTCATCACCAGGCAGCCGCGCGGGGCGCCGCCCGCATCCTTGAGCACCGAATGCAGAAAGTCCTCAATGAACCGCCGGCCCGACGGAGCATCGGTCAATCCCTGGCGCAGCTGCGCCGCGAATTGGTCCGCGTAGCGCCCGATGCACCGCCGGAAGAGCTGCTGTTTGCCGCCAAACGCTTGGTAGAGGCTGCTCTTGGAAAGATTCATCACCCCGAGCAGGTCATGCATGGTGGTGTGTTTGTAACCCTTCGACCAGAACTGGTGCATTGCCGCCTCCAGCGCGGCGTTGGGATCGAACTCAAGGGGCCTGCCGATACTGGTGTTCATGGATTATTTTTGGACCACATGGTTTTATCTGTCAAGTCCGAGATTTCGCCAGCCCCGCTCTTCAGTGGTCTCCCGGTAATCGTCGCGCTGCTTGGAGGCTTCTCTATATCGAACTGTTCGTCAAGGTGTTTATACTTGGTTCGAGGCCCAGAGTCCGAGTTTTCGCGCGCTGGCGAGAAACCTGCCCCTGCTTGGGCGACCTAACAACTGCCCTCGCAGTTATGAACTCATCGGTACTTAATCGCGTTCATCAACCCGCGGGACCGCGGACGTCATCACGAAATCACCGACGGAGGAGACAAATTGAACAAGCGCGCGGACGAACGCACGGCAGGTTCCCCTGCGACCTGGCTGGACGAGCACGGCGACGCCCTCTACCGTTATGCCTTGACGCAATTGCGCGACCCGCACCGGGCCGAGGATGCGGTCCAGGAGACTCTGCTGGCCGGCCTGGTGGGGCACGAGCGCTTTGCGGGCGGCGCCTCGGTACGCACCTGGCTCATCGGCATCCTCAAGCACAAGGTCATGGACCAGTTTCGTCGTCAGATGCGCGAGGTGCCCCTGGACGACCCGGACGATGTTTCAGAGGTGGACGATTCCGCGGACGATGGCGACTTCTCTCCTTCTGGTCACTGGCGAAACAGGCTCGCCGACTGGGGGAATCCGCAGGAGGCACTGGAACGCGGCGAGCTCATCGCCTTCCTGCAGCGCTGCCTGGATGCCTTGCCAGAGCGACTGGCCAATCTGTACTGGCTGCGCGAGGTCATGGAGGAGGGAACCGAAACAATTTGTAAGGAAATGGGCATCACACCGAATAATCTATGGACCACGCTGCATCGGGCTCGCCTGGGATTGCGGCGGTGTCTGGAACGGAGCTGGCTCGAAGGCGCCAGCCACCGGGGGTAATCGACGATGTTGACCTGTAAAGATGCGAGCCACCTGCTCTCGCAGCGCCAGGAGCGCCCCCTGAGTCTGCGCGAGCGTCTTGGTCTGCGCCTGCATCTGTGGATGTGCGTGAGCTGCCGGCGCTTCGAGCAGCAGCTCGCGCTGATGCGCCGCGCCATGCGCGCGCTGCGCCGACGCGTCGAGACAGAGGCGGATGCCGCGGAGCTTCCGGTCGCCGCCCGGGAGCGCATCCGCCGGGCCCTGAGCGACGGACGCGGACCGCGGCCGGGCTGAGCGGTGCCGCGAGGATCGGGCTGTCCGCCGCCGGGGGGCGATCCATAGGAGGCTGTCCGACTTCGGTCGCAATACCCCGAAAAGGCGTGAGCCTCGGTCAATAATTGGCCAATATCGGCGCGCTACGTGCAACTCACGGGTCTTCCGTTCGGCGAAATCGCCGGATTTCACGTACGAGCGCGTCGAGAACCTAAGTCGGACAGCCTCCTATGGCCCGTCCTTGGCCGCAAGTGTGTACCCGGCAAGGAGCCCGTCCGCCATCCATCCGGAGAGGAGTTTGGCGGCCAGCGCCACGGCCTCCGATTCTCCACGGTCCTGAGCCAGGGCCTCGCAGAGCTCCGCGAAGCGGGCACCGTCGCGAAGCCACTGCAGACTCACGCGCTCCTCGGCCGGCAGCGAGCGGAAATGGGGGCTCAAGGACTGCCGCCAGATCACCCAGCTCGCGGGGGTTTGCTCCACCGCCGGTGGTGCACGGTCTTCCGCCAGCGCCTTCCAGATGCCGGGGGTATTCAGCCCCAAGTCCAGAACCTGAACCGAAGGATGCAGCGCGAAGCGCAGCGCGCCCCATGCATCCAGGGGCACGGGGGCCAATGCATCGCGGGTCACAAGGGATGCGTCCGCGCTATCGAACGCCAGACCCAGCGCCCATTCAAAGCGCGCCAGCTCGGCGGCGATCGGGTGCTCGGGCAGCTCCCTCGCCAGATGATCGGCGAAGGCGCCGCCGTACCAGCGCAGATTGCGGCATGTCGAGGGGTGCGCGGCGATATACGAACAAGCCATCTGCTCGAACAGGGCATCGCCGAGCAACAGGCCCAGTTTGGGATAGCTCTCGGAGAGCGCATCGATGAGGCGCAGCTGGTAGGCGTCGTGATAGATCTTCAGGCGCCGGCCGGCGCCGACCCGGGCGTCATCGACGATGGCCGAGCGAATCGCCGCGTCGTCTCCCTCCCCCAGGAGGAAGACCTGAAACCGCGCTTGCAGGGTGTGAAGGCGGGCGTCCATCAGGCCGCCTCGGGATGGGGGAGGTAGGATGCCCCCAGGTGCCGGGCACGACCGAGCTCATCCACCAGCTCGGAGAGCTCGGGGATCTTGTCGTCGCGCTCGATCATCGTGGACACCGGGCCCAGGCGCGCTAGGGCATAGGCGTAGAGATCCCACACCGCATCGACGACGGGGGCATCGTGGGTATCGATGATGTAGTCGCCCTGATGTTGGTGGCCGGCCAGGTGAATCTGCTGCACCCTTTGGGCGGGAACGCCGTCGATGAAGGCCCGCGGATCGAAGTCGTGGTTGAAGCTGCTGACGTAGATGTTGTTCACATCGAGCAGGAGCAGGCAGTCGGCGAGCTCGCACACCCGGGAGACGAAGTCCCATTCCGTCATGGTGGAACTCCTGTAGCTGGCGTAACTGGACACGTTCTCCAGCAGGATGGGACGGCCCAGGTAGTCCTGAACCCTGGCAACCCGGGCCGCCACATGTCGCGCGGTCTCTTCCGTGTAGGGCAGCGGCAGGAGGTCGTGGGTGTTTCTGCCATGAACACCGGTCCAACACAGGTGATCGGAGATCCAGGCCGGCTCCACCCGCTGGGCCAGGGTCCTGAGCTCGTGCAGATAGGCCATATCCAGCGCGTCCGTCGAGCCGATGGAGAGGGACACCCCATGCATGACGAGCGGATACTCGGCGCGGATGCGGTCGAGGAAATACAGCGGCTTGCCGCCTGGCACCAGGTAGTTCTCGGAGAGGATCTCGAACCAGTCCACTGCTGGCCGCGTATCGAGCACCGCGCTGTAGTGCGGGGGCCGCAGCCCCAGGCCAAAACCGAGGAAGGGTCGTGGGGTTCCTATCGCTGCCGTCATGCTCACCTCGCCATAAGGGTTGGGAACCGGTGGGGCACGCCTTGCGGGCCTGCCCCGCCGGCGCGTTAGGTTACTTCGACTGCGACTCGACGGTACCGCCCTCGGCCTTGCACTCCTTGGCGCTCATAGCGAGAAAACCCTGGCCTTTGCACGTATTCATGCCCTTGCAATCATTGTGCGCGGTCTTGCATTCGGACTGTCCCTTACACGAGTTGACGCCGATGCAATGGACCTGGGCCTCGCCGGCCCAGGCCGGCCTGCTATCGAGGGCGTAGCCGCCGAGCAGCAACGCGGCCGCGCCCGCGGCCAGAACGGACCCAGTCTTGATCTTACCGGTTGTGGACATGAGTGATTCCTCGCATCGTTGTTGGAGGTGAAACGACGGGCAGCGTCCGGCAGCTCATGCCGGCGTTCCCAATCCTTGGTCGGTCGAGCCGGGGATTCCTTACAACGCCCTCGACGCGGCGACCCGCACAGGCGGTCCCCCATGCTCATCCTCCGCGCGGGTGCTGTACGTATGCCCGGGCCGATGGTCGTGGCGGGGTCTCGTGTTTGGGCCTCCTTGGCTCGGATTGTGATGGTGTGCTGATGGATCGGGGTCCACAGGGCCGCGGCAAGACCGAGATCCGCCGCGGTCGCGACGGCGCGTCGCGCGGTATCGCCGACGGGTGCGCGCCCCAGCCGCGGAATAGCTCGGCCGAGGGCGCCTCGACACCGGCGAGCCACCGAAAGGTCCCCTGGGTCGCGCCTCGAGCCATCTCACTTCAACAGGCTCAGCGTATCGCCTCGTCCATGGCTCAAACGAACGACTCCTGCTGCACCCGTTGCGCCGGGATGCCGAGCCGGTCGGCGGCGGCGCGCACGGCCTCGATCAGCGCGGGCGGGCCGCAGACATAGAACACCGCATCGCCGGGGGCGCGCCGTAGCACCTCGGCAACATCGAGGCGACGGTAGCCCGGCACGCGGCTGAAATAGGTGAAATAGCCGCTCGGCAATTCGGCGGCGAGCTGGTCTCGGTAGGCCATCTCAGCGGGGGTCCGCCCCGTGTAATGCAGCTCGAACGGCACCTTGCGCCGCTTCAGTGCCTGTGCCATGGCCTTGATCGGCGTAATCCCGATGCCGCCGGCAGTCAGCACCGCGGGGCGCGCATCGGGGTGCAACGGAAAGTGGTTGATCGGCGGCGCGACGCGCAGCCGGGTGCCGATCTGCCAGGCCGCGTGGATGGCCCGCGAGCCGCCGCGCCCGTCGTCCTCGCGCAGCACGGCGATCTCGTAGCGATCCGGGCGTGCGGGGTCCGTCGCGAGAGAATACTGCCGCGTGACCATGGATCCGTCGGCGAGACGCACCGGGACCTCGAGGTGCGCACCGGCCTCCCCAGGCGGCAGCTCGCCCCAGTCGTCGGCACGTAGCTCGTAGGCGCGGATACGCGGGGTCAACTGGCGGACGCCGGTGACCGTGAGGGCGAGCTCCCCCGTGCCGATCGGTCCCTCGGGTCCGGTGTCTGACGGCGAAGCCTGTACGGCCAGCGCCGCGGTCGCCTCCCTGATCCGTTGCGCGACCTCGTCTTCCGTATAGCGGGGGGTGATGTACTTGGGGCAGTTCCAGTCGAAGCCCTCGATGCGGATGAGGATGCCGCGCTCGACGCGCGCCCGGTAGTGGGGATTGTCGAGACGCGCCAGCAGCTCGGGGGCCCTGTCCCCGTCGATCACCCGCGCCCGGCCGAGGATCTTGAGCCGCGCCTGGTGCGGATAGTCCATCAGGAACAGGCAGACGCGGTCGTCCCCGGCCAGGTTGCCCGCCGAGATGTATTGACGGTTGCCGGTGAAATCGGCGTAACCGAGGGTGCGCGCGTCCAGCACCTTGAGGAAGCCGGCCGGGCCGCCGCGATGCTGGACATAGGGCCAGCCGGTCTCGCCCACCGTGCCCTGATAGAAGCTGTCGCGCGCCTCGATGAAGGCGATCTCTGGTGGGCCGAGCACGGGCTCCGCCACCGGCTCATGCTCTTGGCGGCCATGGGCCGCGCGGCTTCCCATGCGCGTCTGCAGGGCCTTGACGTTCGGGGTGAAGGCAATAGTGGCAAAGCCGTTGGCCATGGGTGTCTCCTCTTCGTTGGGGAAGGAGTTTCCCCCTTCCCCCATCGCAGCGATTTCAGGCGGCCCGCTTCAGCTCGACCCGCGGGAAGTCGATATCGACGCGGCTCGCCCGGCCGAGGATGTTCGTCAGGATGTTCATGCCGACGTGGGTGATGATCTCGACGATCTCCGCGTCGCCGTAGCCGGCGCCGCGCACCTCGGCCAGCTCGGCGCTGGTGACGTCGCCGGTGTGCTCCACCAGGCCCCGGGCGAACTTGACCGCGGCGGCGGCCCCGGCGTCCCGGCTGGTGCCGGCACGGTTGGCCTCGATCTCGGCGCCGTTGAGTCCGGCCTTGCGACCGATCGCGGTGTGCGCCGACAGGCAGTACTGGCAGGCGTTCTGCTCGGCCAGGGCGACGGCGATGCGCTCGCGGGTCTGCGGGTCGAGGCTACCGCCGACGGCGATGCCGTGCAGGCCAAGGAATGCCTTGAGGGCTTCCGGCGAGTTGGCGAAGACCTTGAGGAAGTTCGGGACCATGCCGAGCTGGGACTGGATCGCGTCGAGCAGCGCCCTTTGTTCGGCGTTGGCGGTCTCGTGGGTGACGACATTGATGCGGGCCATGATGGTTCTCCGTTGCGTGATTTCAGGGTTGGTGTGCGGCCGTGTTGCCGACGGTCATAACTCTGGCAGAGGTGATCGCAAACAAGAATATCCGTAGAATGCAATTTATTATTCAAAATTTCGGAATAATGATGGACCGCTGCCACCTGATGAGCGTCTTTGTCGCCGTTGCCGAGGCCGAGAGCTTTGCGGGCGGGGCGCGGCGCCTGAGGATGTCGCCGCCCGCGGTGACCCGTGCCGTGGTGGCGCTGGAGGAGCGGCTGGGGGTGCGCCTGCTCACCCGCACCACGCGCGTGGTGCGCGTGACCGAGGCCGGTGCGCGCTACCTCGAGGATGCGCGCCGCCTCCTGATCGAGATGGAGGAGGCCGATGCCGCGGCGGCGGGTGTCAACGCCACGCCCCGCGGGCCGCTGGCGGTCACGGCGCCGGTACTCTTCGGCAAGCTCTATGTGATGCCGATCATCACCGAGTATCAGGCGGCCTATGCGCAGACGACGGTGTCGGCGCTGTTCGTCGATCGGGTCGTGAGCCTCATCGATGAGGGCATGGACGTGGGCGTGCGCATCGGTCCGCTGCCCGATTCGTCACTGCGCGCCATTCGCGTCGGGCGCGTGCGTCGGGTCGTGGTCGGCGCGCCGGCCTATCTCGAAGCGCATGGGATTCCGCGGACACCCGAGGACTTGGCTGGGCATTGCCTGGTCGCGGCGAGCGGGATCTCACCGACCAACGACTGGGTCTTGGAGTCGAGCGGTGAGAAACGGACGGTGCGGGTGGCCCCGCGCGTCGTCGTGAACACCAACGACGGGGCCTTGGCGGCCGCATGCCGAGGCTACGGATTGACCCGGTTGCTGTCCTACCAGGTCGCGCCGCAGCTCGTTTCGGGGGAGCTCAGGACCGTTCTCGGGGACTTCGAAGGGCCAGACCTACCGGTGCACGTCATCCACCGCGAGGGGCGGCATGGATCGGCGAAGGTGCGCGGCTTCGTCGCGCTCGCGGTCGAGCGACTGCGCGCGGACGATGCCTTGTGCTAGGGTAGCCGCCCAACCGTGATCGCCGCCCACGGCGGGTGGGCGGCCCCCAGCCCTTGGCCGGTCTCGCCGCGCCCGTTCTCGTGTTGCGGGCACGCGCGGACCACGTGACCGTCGAAGCCTCCGCCGCCGCGCTCTGAGAGCCGCGCGGCGAAGCGCGGGGCGGCCTTGCGCAGGCGCCGGTCCAGCACCTGGCAGGCGAACAGCGGCACC
>JAXGTD010000100.1:0-16205 GCA_040775095.1 Chromatiaceae bacterium
GCATGGGCGCATCCCAGTCCCCGGTGTCGATCAAGCCGCCGATGCCCGGGGTCTGGATCGCGAAACGGTTGCGCATCTCCTTCTCGTCGGGCCAGGCGAGCCAGACCTCGGTGCCGGGCTGCTCGAAATGCCAGCGCGCCTCGATCGCCGCCAGCTTGGCCGGCTGGTGCTCGTAGAGATAGAGCCCGGTCAGATGGCCGAACAGGAGCTGGACCGGGATCATCACCGCGACCAGGCCGAGGCCCCAATGCAGCATGACCCTGGCCTCGGCCCGGTGGATGCCGCGCAGCAGGTACCAGGCGCCCGCGGCGGACACGCACATCCCGGTCGTCAGGAAGGCCGCGAGCAGCATATGCGGCCAGCGCACCTGCATGATCGGGCCGGCGACGATCGCCCACCAGTCGGCGGGGACGATCCGCCCGTCGACGATCTCATGGCCGAGCGGCACCTGCATCCAGCTGTTGTTCGCAAGAATCCAGAAGGACGAGAACATGGTCCCAAGGGAGACCATGCAGCACGAGAAGAAATAGAAGCGCGGCGAGACGCGGTCTCGCCCGAGCAGCATCACGCCAAAGAAGGTGGCCTCGAGCAGGAAGGCGGTGAATGCCTCGTAGCCGAGCAGGGGGCCTTGGATCGCACCGGTCTTCTGCGCGAGCACGCCCCAGTTGGTGCCGAACTGGAAGGCCATCACGATGCCCGTCACCACGCCCATGCCGAACGACACGGCGAAGACCTTGCGCCAGAAGTCGAACACGCGCCGGTACAGGCCGTTGCCGGTGGCCAGGTGTGCCCCTTCCATCGTCGCCAACCACGCCGCCAGCCCGATCGTGAACGACGGAAAGATGATGTGGAAGCTGATGACAAAGGCGAACTGGATGCGCGACAGGATGACGGGATCGAGCTCCATGACTGTTCTCGGCAACCGTAGGTTTCGGGGAGGAACCAACCGCGCGTAGCGCGTTCGGTGCGGATCACAAGCTCCCCGCACCCTACTCGTTTCCATTGCGCATCGCCAGCGCGAGCGGGCGCCCGCATCGAGACGAAGGCATCAATTCACGGCGATGAGCGCCGTCTCGCCCTTGCTTCGCCGTTGCTCCGCGGGGGAGAGATGCATCGGGACCAAGAACGGCCTGGTCGAGAGGAGCAGTACCAGGGGGCGCACCGGTGGAGAGGCCCGACGCCAGGTGCCATCCTCCTGCCCGGACCGAGGGTTTTCGAAAGCGGGAAGGCAAACGGCGGGTCCTCGGCACGGGGCCCTTGCCAGGGTACATCTCGAGGTATTCGGGCGCCAACCGCTGCAGGGCGTGCAGGGCGTGCAGGGGAACGGGACCATGCCTCGACACCGCGGCACCCAATGCCGCGGGCCGCCCCGTTTGCATGCGCGACCCGCGTCCATCACCGCCAGAAAGGCCCTATTGGATACCCAGCGCCGCCTTCTTCATGCCATCTGCCAGCTTCTTTATGTCTTCCGGTAACAGCCGCGGACGGGGCCGTTCGGCGCTGCCAGCGGAATTCGCGCGTATCACTCAGCTAGCTTGGTTGCGATGCTATCTGGAGATGGAACCGCCCACCGCCCTGCCCCATCGGCAACGAGTGGAGGGCCGTGCGACCCCTCGACTTGCGCGCCTACGACCGTAGGGCGCAGAGCCGCGCGCGCACGACGGCGGGTTTCCCGCCCCAGCAGTCTGGATCCTCGCTCCCTTCCTATCCCGCGCCCAGGAAACGCTCACGCAGTACCTGCTGTCCTGCGGAATCGATTCCCAGACCCTCGGAGAAATACCGCTCGATGGACCCGTACCGCTTGTGCATCTCGTCGAAGGAGGCCGTCAGATACTCGGGTTTCACGCCAAACACGGCGACGGCGATGTCGCGGTCCCCACCAGCCGCAACAAACTCATCAATCGTCCTTCTGAACTGCGGGAGGGTGTACGCGTTGGTGCGCATGTAGTCCTCCATGACGGTTTCCGGCGGAACGCCAAGCAGCGTGAGCAGCGCGGCTGAGGCCCATCCAGTGCGGTCTTTGCCCGTTGTACAGTGAAACACCGCCGGCACCTTGTCCGGATCGGCAAGGGACAGAAATAGTGTGCGGTACGATTCCTTGGCGCTCGGCAGATCGATGAGCTCGCGGTAGCCCTGCTCAAACAGCTCTTCGATCTTCCCCCCGCCCAAGGCGACGTTGGCCTTCTTGGGCTCGTGTAACAGCCTTTCGAGCTCTGCCGGTGCCGCGGACCTGGCGTCGGCCAGCACGTTCAGCAGGTGGTACTCGACCCCGCGCGGCATCTCGTCGGGCGCTGCCTTGGCTTCGGCGGCGGTGCGCAGGTCGTAGTCGTTCTTGAGCGCGAGCCGTCCGAGCGTCTTGATCTCCTCGGCACTCATCGGATTGAAGGTGTCGGAACGATAGGCGACGCCGCGTGCCACGGTCCTACCGTCACGCGTCTTGTATCCCCCGACGTCGCGCAGGTTGGGTACGGTGTCCATGCCGAGCGCAAGACCGAGGCTCTCACCGGGCGTCAACTGCGGCAACGCGCCAGCCTGGATGGAGGCGGCGGGCATCAAGAGCGCGCCAGCGGCGAGCGCCATGCAGAACAACGGGTGTTGCATTGGATGGCTCTCCTGTTGGTGGGGATCCACTTCAAAGGGGCGCGGGCCACTCCCTTGTGAGAGCGGCCCGCGCGACTCACGACCGAAACGCCCCTATTGGATACCAAGGGCGGCCTTCTTCATGCCTTCTTCCAGCTTCTTGATGTCCTCAGGCGACAGCTCGGGACGGTCGATCGTGATCGTCAGCTTGTTGAACTTCGCCGTCAGCGGGAAGGGTGGCAGGTAGTCGGCATCGTCGATGCCGGTGATGGTGTCCTGGCCGATGTCGAAGCTCTCATCCCATTGCAGGATGATCGGGATCGTCCGTTCCATCCGCTTCTGCGCGACGACCTTGCCGTCCACGCTCAGCGTGCCGGTGCCGCCCTTGCCAATACCGGAAAAGTTGTTGTACGTCATGGTTCCGACGCCGAGGCCGTCATACTTGAAGTCGAACTCGATCGTATGCTCTCCGGGCGTGAGCGCTTCCGGTGCCTCCCACTTCACCCATTCGAGGTTGAGCAGGTTCCAGTTGAACACCGGCTTGCCCTTGAGTAGATAGAAGCCCCAGCCCGCGAAGCGCCCGCCGGAGGTGACGATCATGCCCTCGGCGCCGCCCTCCGGCACGGTGATGTCGGCCGTGACGGTGTAGGAGGTGTCGAGCAGGTAGGGCGCATCGCCCTGGGGAACGCCGGTCATCGGCCGCGTGTACACCAACTCCTTCTTTCCGGCGATGAGGCTCGGACGCGGCGCGGCGACCCGGGCCCCCACCGATGCGTCCAGCGGGAAGACCTGGTACTTCTCGGCCTCCTCGACGAACAGCTTGCGCATCTCGGCGACCTTGTCCGGGTGATCTGCCGCGATGTCGTCGGACTGGTTGAAGTTCTTCGTCAGGTCGTAGAGCTGGAAGACCTGGTTGTTGAGCGGGTCCGGATTGGCGGGGCTGAACGCATCCCAGGGCGTGCGGTTGACCTTGGTGCTCAACAGCCAGCCGTCGTTGTAGAGCGCCCACTGGCCCATCATCTCGAAGTACTGCCTGGTATGACGGGACGTGGCATCGGCGTTCTCGGCGTCGAAGGTATAGGCGAAGCTGGTGCCCTCGATCGGCTTCTGCTTGATCCCGTCCACGGTTTCGGGTGCGGCGATGCCGGTGACCTCGAGCAACGTCGGCGCCACATCGATCACGTGCATGAACTGGTCGCGCAGGCCGCCCTTGTCCTTGATGACCTTCGGCCAGGAGACGACCATGTTCTGATTGACGCCGCCAAGCCGCGAGGCGTTTTGCTTGAACCAGTCGAAGGGCGTGTCGAAGGCCCAGGACCAGCCGGCCGACATGTGGTTGTAGGCGTACTCGGTGCCCCAGGCGTCGTAGTACTTCATCTGCACGTCCACCGGCGGGCGCACGCCGTTGAAGAACGCGACCTCGCTGAAGGTGCCTTCCGGCCCACCCTCGGCGCTGGTGCCATTGTCGCCGTTGATGTAGATGATGAGCGTGTTGTCGAGCTTGCCCAGGTCATCGAAGGCCTGGACCACCCGGCCGATCTCGTGGTCGTTGTAGGCCACGTAGGCGGCGAAGACCTCCACCTGGCGGATGTAGAGCTTCTTGGCCTCGTCGCTGAGCTTGTCCCAGGGTGTGAGGATGTCTGCAGGCCAGGGCGTGAGCTCTTCGTCTGCCGGGATCACGCCAAGCTTCTTCTGGTTCGCGAAGATGCGCTCGCGCAGCTTCTCGTAGCCGTCGTCGAACAGATGCATCGCGTGGATCTTGTCCACCCACTCCTTCAACGGGTGATGGGGTGCATGGGAGGAGCCGGGGACGTACATCAGAAAGAGCGGCTGGTCCGGGTCGGTCTGATGGATCCGGTACATCCAGTCGATGGCGTCGTCGGCCATCGCGGTGATCAGGTTCCAGGAGGGCTCCTCGCCGGTGACCGGCCAGACCTCGGCCTTCGGATCCGAGCGATCCAGCTTCAGGGTGCCCTCGTGACCGATCCAGGGATAGATCTGGGTGGTATTGCGGAAGAGATTCGGCCCCCATTGGTTGGCGTCGCCGCCGACGAAGCCGTAGAAGTAGTCGAAGCCCATGCCGGTCGGCCACTGGGTGAAGGGCCCGGCCTGGCTGGCCTGGTAGGTCGGCGTGTTGTGGTCCTTGCCGAACCAGGAGGTCGCGTAGCCGTTGTCACGCAGGATGCGCCCGATGGTCGCGTTGTCCACGCCGATCACACTGTCGTAGCCGGGGAAGCCGGTGGCCTGCTCGGCGATCACGCCGAAGCCCACCGAGTGGTGGTTGCGCCCGGTCATCAGCGCGGCACGCGTCGGCGAGCACAGCGAGGTGGACATGATCCGGTTGTAGCGCAGCCCGCTCTCAGCGATGCGCTCCATGGTCGGGGTCGGGATCACGCCGCCGAAGACGCTGTTGATCGCAAAGCCGGCATCATCGGTCATGATCAGCAGGATGTTCGGTGCGTCCTTGGGCGGCACCACGGTCGGTGGCCACCAGGGTGTGGAGTGAAGCGCATCGTCCTTGATCACGCCGCCGAACTTCGGTTCCGGCGGCGGGAGCTGCAGCCCGTCGATGGTCGTTGTGGCGGCGGGCAAGCCGAGCTCGCCGGTGACCACCACCTTGGCGCCACCTGAGGTCCCGCCCGGGATCACCAGCTTCTGCCCGACCTCGATCTCGTCGGAAGCGAGCCGATTGGCGGCCTTGAGCTCGTCTACGGGGATCGAGAAACGCTCGCCGATCGCGATCAGGTCATCGCCCTCGACCACCATATAGGTGGCCGTGGCGGTATCGTATTGCCCCTGCGCATGGTGGCGGGGACTCGTGTCCGCGGCCAGGGCCTCGCCGAGCCCAAGGCCGAGGGTCAGGGCCAGCGCGCCAAACGCTGCCCCCAATCGCAGTCGGTACCGAGCGGATGGATACATGCTGTTATTGCACCTCTCGTGTGTCGGAGTTGAGCGACAGGGTTCGACGGGATCCGGCCAGTCGCCCGGAAGAACAGGGCCGGTCAGGGTCCGCCTCGCCCAATATCCGGTCGTCCCGCGAGGGACGGCACCCCTGACCATGCGATAAGCCTCAGGCGCGGCAATATAGCCTGGTCCCCTGGAAAGAGGCTTACCTTTTCTCGACAGATTCACCCCCGAGCAGGTGCCAGGCACTCAGGCCTTGCGCCGGCTCGCGCGCCAGGCGGCCGGCGTGGACCCGGTCCAACGTCGGAACGCTCGGGTAAAGGCGGGGGGATTGGTGTAGTGGAGCCGGGCGGCGATCTCGGCAATCGGCAGCTCGGTCTCGAGGAGCAGCTGGGAGGCCTGTGCCTGAGCGCACTCTTCGCGCAGTTGACGATAGCTGGTGCCCGATCGCCGCAGGGAGCGGCCGAGGGTACGCGGATGCATCGACAACACCTCGGCGGCCGACTCCAGCGATCCGACTCCGCAGTGCAGGAGATTGCAGGCGATGCGGCGGGTGCGGGACACCAGGTCGCGGTAGACCGTGGCCGAGAGCGCGGTGATACGCCCCTCCAGCGCCCGATAATGGGCCGGGTCGGCATCGGGTAGCGGCTGCTCGAGCGACTCGGAAGAGAAGACCAGGGCCATCTCCACGGCGGTGAACGACGGGGTTACCCCGAACACGCGCCGGTATGGGCCCGGGTCGCTGGGCCGGGCGTGCGGCAGCTGCACGGCCAGGGGCTGCCAGTCCGGGCCACAGAGCGCGCGCATGATGTTGTAGACGACCGCGGCCGTGAGATCGTAGATCTGCGCGGTTGCCATCACACCCGGCTGGTAGATGTTGTAGACGAGTCTCGATTCTGCGGCACCGACCGAAAGGGTCGGCACCGCGCCACGGTCGTGCAGGTGAAGATGCAGCACGATATTGCGCAGGGCGCGCTTGGCGGTTGGCGAATGCCGGGCGAGCATTCCGACCAGCCCGAGGCACTCCAACCCATTCTGCTCACCGAGCAACAGACCGAAATGCGGACAAGCGGTGGCCCGCGCACAGGCATCGAGCAGTCGGCCGCCGGCAACGAAGGAGACGACGTTCTCGGGATCGTCCAACAGGCATGCATCGAACCCTGCTGCGGCGAAGACCACGGCAGGGTCCCGGCCAAGCCGTCGCAACAGCCGCGGGATACCGATCAGCGGCCCGGCACGCACGGCACCCTCGGTGACCGCGGCGACCTGTGCAATGGGCTTCATTGGCGATGACACCCGCGTCACGACGATTCAGATCCCCCGGATCGCATCATCACGTTGACCAAACAGGAGCCAGGAAGATCCGCCGGGGCGCGGAAACAGGCTCCCCCGGATCTGCAGGCGGTGCATTCCGACGAAAGCCCGGTGGTCGCGTGCCGGGACCGGGCTGGTCTTCGGTCATTCGATCCGCGCTCCGGTGGAAGGCACCCGCAACGGCGCCTGAGGAGACACCGATCACGCGTGTTTCCGGCATCCAATCAGCTCGCCCTTCTGGGCGTGGCCCGCCGAATGCCGAATTTTTTTCAGGCGCTTGCAGTGGGCCAAGAATCAGGCGCCATCCCCGAGCCGGACAGGGGCCGCCAAGAGTCAACCTCTCCTCGAGGACCGAGGCGTAGCTGCGGCGAAGGCCCCCTGTACCACCTGGCACTTGCAGTACCATTTCACCCGCGACTGTCGCGGCCGACAACAGACGGAGAACCGGTGGACATTGCAACAGCGGTACAGATGCTGGCGATCATGGCCTTCGCGGTGACGGGCGTCATCGCGGTGTCCACGCGCGGGATCGATCTGTTTAGCGCCTGCGTGCTGGGCACCATCACCGCCCTTGGCGGCGGGACGATCCGGGACATTATTCTCGGGGTCCCCGTCTTCTGGTCGATCGATCTCAATTACATCTGGGCCTCGCTCGCGGCATCCCTGCTGGCCTTTGTCGGCAAGCCCCTGCTCGATCGCCAGCACCTGTTCCGCCTGATGTTGTATCTCGACGGCTTCGGCGCCGCATTATTCGCCGTTCAGGCATCCAACAAGGTATGGGAGCTGGGGTTCGGTATCCCGGCCGCGCCGGTCATCCTCGGCGTGGTGACCGCGATCGGCGGCGGTCTGATCCGCGACGCGCTCTCCGGGCACCCGACCTTGTTGATGAACCGGGACCTCTACGCGATACCGGTGTTGCTCGGCTGCATACTCTTCGTCCTTTCCCTCGCGTTCGTCCCCGAGCATCGGTCCATCTCCGGGATCGTCTGCGTCCTGCTCATCTTCGGGTTTCGCTCGGCCGTGATCCATTGGGGCCTGAGCGTACCGCACTGGCTGATCACCCGACCGAAACAGGATTGACTCCATTGTCTCCGGGGGCCCTGCCCCGGGGAGCAAGACCCATCCTCGCCCCACCCCGCCCACCCGCACCGGTAGCCGTTTCGGGCCCGGGCCAAGGATGGCCCGGACGGCAAACACCTTGCATCCGCGTTTGCCAGGGTCAATGGTGGAAGCCAGACGCCTCCTTGCTCGTGAGCGGCTCCTGAATCGGATGCGCCTCGATATGGCCCAGGGCGGCCTTCATGTCTTCGATCAGCAGCGCGCACAGGTCCAGACTGACGCCGTTGCGCACCAGGATCCGCTGAATCGCCTGATCCTCGCGGTTCGCCGGCATGGTGTAGGCCGGCACCTGCCAGCCGCGCACCCGCAGCCGGTCCGCCAGATCAAACAGCGTGAAGCCTGGATCCGTCCCGTCCTTGAGCTTCCAGGACACCGCCGGGATGCCGCGCGCCATGTCGCCATCGTAGACGATCTCGAACGGGCCCATCTTCGCGATCTCGTCGGCCAGGTACCGGGCACCGCGGTAACAGGCACTGTGGACCTTTCGATATCCATCCCGACCGAGGCGGAGAAAGTTGTAGTACTGACAGACGATCTGCCCCCCGGGTCGCGAGAAGTTCAGCGCGATATCGCGCATGTTGCCGCCGAGATAGTTCACCCAGAACACCATCTCCTCCGGCAGGTCCTGCTCCTCGCGCCACAGGACCCAGCCCACACCCAGCGGGGCGAGTCCGAACTTGTGGCCGGAGGCGTTGATCGAGCGCACCCGCGGGAGGCGGAAATCCCATTCCAGCTCGGGTGCGCAGAACGGGGCGAGGAAACCGCCGCTGGCGCCGTCCACATGGATCGGGATATCCAGCCCGGTCTCGGCCTGAAACCTGTCCAACGCATCGCTGACCGCCTTCACCCCCTCATACTCGCCGGTGAAGGTGACCCCGAGCGTCGGCACCACGCCGATCGTGTTCTCGTCGCAGCGACTCAGCACCTCCGCTGGCGACATCAGCAGCCGATCCTTTTCCATCGGGATCTCGCGATGCTCGATGTCCCAATACCGGGTGAGCTTGTGCCAGCAGATCTGGACCGGGCCGGTGATCAGATTCGGCTTGTCGATGGGCTTGCCCTCGGCCCGGCGGCGCGCCTCCCAGCGACGCTTCATCGCCAGCCCGGCCAGCATCGCCGCCTCGCTGGATCCGGTCGTGGAGCAACCGGCGGTGTGCTCACCCGCCGGGGCATGCCAGAGATCGCCGAGCATGCGCACACAGCGTGACTCGATCTCCGCCGTTTGCGGATACTCGTCCTTGTCGACCATGTTCTTGTCGATGCAGGCCTCCATCAGCCGATGGATCTCTGGCTCCTCCCAGGTCTGGCAGAAGGTCGCGAGGTTCTGGCGCGAGTTGCCGTCGAGCATCAACTCATCGCGGACCGCGGCAAACACGCGTCGCGGATCGCGCTCCGCGTCCGGGAAGACCGATTTGGGTAGCGTGGTGGCAAGCTCGCTGGCACCGTAGGTCTCGTCTATCGGGTTCTCTCGCGCTTCTCTGCCTGCCTTCTTGCTCACATCTTGCCTGGACATCGTTGCGTCCTCCTCTGAATTGGAAAGGGAAGGGTCGGACACCAGACAACAGGTCGGGGCCTCGACAATCCTGCCGTTCAGATGGTCGGGTGAACTGACTCCACCGTGCGATCGCGCTGAGGCTGCACCCGGATCGAGCCTGAGGAGACACGGATTCTAACCGTTCCGGGCAGACGCTGATCAACCGCCTTCCTGGCAGTGGAGCAGCTTGCAAGCCGGAAACGCATCGAGTCAGCGCCTCCGCAATCACTTCCTGTAGACGAAGACCTCACGATAGTCGATCTTGAGCCACTTCATGATACCGTTATAGGAGGGCTTCGCCTCGATTCGTTCCAATTTCTCGTCGCACAGCCCCAGCATTCCGAGATTTCTTTTCGTATTATTCGTCTCGATGATCAGGATGCCATCCTTTTTCAGGATCGACTCGATCTTGCTCAACAGGCTCGGTGGGTCCATCTGAATATGCGCGATGACCGCCATCATCACAATCGTGTCGAATTTCTCGTCGCTGACGAAGGTTTCGAAGCCATTGATCTCGTAGTGCAGATTGGGATGTCTCTTCTGCAGCCGGATATAGTCCTTCTCAAAGTGACTATTTGGCTCCAGCAGCGTGTATTTCTCCGTCATGGGATAATATCTTTCGAATAGGACACCCTTGTTTGGCCCTACTTCGAGGACATTCTTCCCGGCCAGATATTTCTCGAAGTCATACGAATGGGTACGATACAGGCTGAATGGATAGCTCTGTCTGATGTAGTACGTGTGCTTCATATACGGTTCAGTGGCTCCTATACGTCTTTGCAACGGCGCGGGTCCGCATGGGGCCCCGGTATCACCCCTTCAGCCTGGGGGAGTGGCGGATCCTATGCCGTCCTGGCACTGGATCCGCTCGCGAACCAAGAACGCGGTTTTCCGGTTCGCTCCATTCTCTGTCACTTGCGTGACCGAGAATGCCGGGCCTTCCCTGGGCCGGAGGACAGGCGCGATCAATCCCCGTCTTCTGGAGTGGCCCGCCGCGAGAGCAGCGGCCAGCGTCCTCGTCGCACGTGAGCGGATGCCGATGCGCGTCGCTGCGCGGAGCGCTTCAGCGACTGCCTCACGCGTTTCTTGATCGCCTTCAGCCCCCGCGCGCATCGATTCAGCGGGGTAATGACCCGCATCGCAACCACGACATGCAACGGGAAGAACATGAGCGATGGGGTCTGCCTTGCCGAGGCGACGGTCGAGCGCCACAGCAGATGCAATCGCACCCGGTCGCTGAACTGTGCCAGGATGAACAGTGGATTGCCTCTCTGGCAGCAGGTTTCGAAGTCCAGCAGGACCACCTCACCGTTGTCCGTGGTCAGTATGTTCGAAGGCCGTAGGTTGCCGTGCGCAAACCCAAGCCCGTGAAGTTGCCGCACAACGGCCAGAACACGCCCGAACAACGCATCATCGAGGACCGGGCGGCCGTTCAACGACCTCCCATCGATCCTCTGCATGGTAAATTGGCGATCGCCCGCGGTAATGAGCTTCGGGGCCGCGGCAAAGCCAAGCTCGGCCAGTCTCGAGAGGCTTTCGGATTCGTGCTTGCACCAAAGTCGCGTAAAGAGCTCGAACGGCGTCTCGACGACTTTAATGACCTCCCGCGTTCCCTCAACAAGGGTAACCGAGTTTCGAATGATCAGGCTTTTGGCTTGCATTGAGCTTGGTGATAAAGAGCTTGGGCCACCACGGGCGGTGACAATACGGACCGACCTGGATGGGCCAGAACCGACTCCGCGGTGGTGGCTCGCCCGTCGTAAAGCAAGGCGCCGCCAAACGGCGGGCGGCGCCAACGAAGCGGCGACGGCAGTGTCGCGGGGACCAGACAGGGCATCAGTAGACGCGCCGCCTCCACATGCGTCGGCGCGCGCCCGCGAAGGACACCGGCGTCAGCGGCATGCCGATGATATCGATGAACAGCGAGGCCGCCCCGGCGCTGGCCGGCACCTTCCCCTCGAGGATCCGCACCTGGTAGCTCAGGTCCTCGCCCTCGAGCCGCGGGTCGCGCAGCTCCACCACCGAATCGCCCACCTCCTCTCCATCCAGCACCGAGAGGGTCGCGTTCGGCGGGTCGGACGCGAAGCTGTTATCGCCATTCGACCAGAAGGGGACGAAGCTCGCCGTGGTCATGTGGCCGGCCAACCGCTCCGGGCGGTCGGAGAACAGGATGGTCAGCGGACTGACCCCCTTGAGGGTCAACACCTCATCCTTATAGGTCACGCTGCGGGCGCTCTGGACGAACAGGAACTCGGGCCTGTCCGAGCCCTCGGCCCCCTTCTTGCCAGAGCCGAGGGCCGGGCGGAGCGCGAGGGCGATGGGCGCGGCCAGGGCCGCACCGGCGATCAAGGCACGTCGAGTGGTCATTGGGCGAATTTCCGTTGGCTTGATGAAAGGGCGACCTGCCCCGGTTCCCAAGTCCTCGCTCGCGGACAGAACGCGACGCCAAGGCCAGGACCATCCGTTGCGAGGTCCATGTCGTCTCCGTGGAGCTGGCACCGCGGGCGGGGAACGGCGGCCGATCCCACGCATCGCTCGTCAGGTCGGCGTTCGATCCCTGGTCCCGACATCGACGTCGGCGTCACCTGGAGCCATCCGGAGCGGCCGCGCTCCCACCACGGCAAGCCGCCCCGGTGGGCCCCGGTTCCGGCCGCCCGCCGGTGGCACGCGTCGGAGACATGAACCCGTCATTATTGATGAAGCGCGTCCACCGCGATTGACATTACACGACATTCTTCGGGCGGAGATCCGTTGATGGTCCGAGGACCTCGGTTTCACCACGCCGTCGGCACCGCCGGGGATTCAGACGACGCACGTCTGGGAGCGCCAGGCGGCAGGGCTCACACCTGCCGCACGCCGAAAGGCCCGGATGAATGCCGAGGCGTCCCCGTAACCAAGGGCCGACGCCACATCGATGAGCGGAAGTTGCGTATCGCGCAGCAACTGGCGCGCGATCTCGAGTCGGGTCTGCGAGACCAGCTGTTGGAAGCTCGTCCCCTCGGCCCTGAGCCTGCGGTTGAGCGTGCGCGGGTGCACCGCGAGCAGCCCGGCGATGTGGCATAGGCGTGCGCACTCCGGGTCCTCGTCCTCGATCAACACACGCCTCAGAAGCCTTCGAACCCGCTCGGCATAGCCCGCGCCGGCGAGCTGGACCAGCTCATCCAGCTCGGTGATGGCGGCCGCGAAGGCCCTGGGGTCCGCGCTGGCAACGGGGCGCGCGAGGGATGACGCGGCAAAGACCAGCTCGGAATGCACCCTCGCGAAATGCAGACGGGTACGGAACAGCTCCCGGTAGGGGGCGACGTCCCGCGGGGGCTGGCGATGGAATCGCACCTCGGCGGCCCGCCAGTCGGGCCCGGCAAGGGCGCTGAGCACCGTCTGGATGATGGCCAGGGCGCCGTCATAGATGTACTCGACACCCGGGACATCCGACACGTGGAGCACATAGCCCATCGACACCTGCTCTCCTCTTTGCCGAAGGGTCGGCACCGCCCCGCGATCGAGCAGATGCAGATAGAGCACGATGGTACGCAACGCCGAGCCCAGATCGGGCGCCGCCCTGGCCGCCTTGCCAACCGCGCCGATGGCGTCCATACCCGCGCGCCGTCCGATCTCCAGACCCAGCGCAGGGCACCGGGTGACCCGCGCGCAGTGCGAGACCAGATGCCCCAGATCGCGAAAGCTGATCGTCCCATCCGGATCATCGAACAGGCGTATGTCGCTCCCCGCCTCCCTGATCACCGCCTCCGCATCCAGACCGCGCTCGATGAGCAGCCCCGGCAGCGGGAGCAGCGGTGCCGTGCGCAACTCGCCGTCCAACACCCAGGCAAGGCCGGACGGCAGACGCCGCGACATTGAAGAGAGACGATTCAACGCGTCCTTCCCGGAAAGAGACAAAGACCGCCCTCGATCATCGCACATCAATTGGCACGGCGCCTCCGGGTCGTTCTCGAGCTCAACGCCGCGGGGGCCCGAGGTATACAAGTGGCCATCGCACGGGCACCTCACGTTCGACCGTCTGAACAAAGGCATTCGCGATGGCAGCGTCGGAGTTCGGGGTAGAATGCCCCGATGAGGTCCGCGCACCCCGCCGCCAATCCATCCCGCATCATCGTCGGCCTTTCCGGGGGCGTCGACTCCGCCGTCGCCGCCCACTGCCTGCTCGAGCAGGGCTACGCGGTGGAAGGCCTCTTCATGAAGAACTGGGAGGACGACGACGAGCCCGGTTATTGCGCCGCCGCACAAGACCTCGCCGACGCGAGCGCGGTCGCGGAGCGACTCGGCATACGGCTGCATACGGTCAACTTCGCCACCGAGTACTGGGAGCGCGTCTTCGAGCACTTCCTGGCCGAGTATCGGGCATTGCGCACACCGAACCCGGATGTGCTCTGCAACCGCGAGATCAAGTTTCGCGCCTTCCTCGACCACGCGCTCAGCCTCGGCGCGGACGCCATCGCCACCGGCCACTACGCCCGCGTCACCCGCCACGCCGCCGGCAGCCAACTGCGCCTCTGCGCCGATCCGGACAAGGACCAGACCTATTTCCTGCATCTGCTCGATCAGGCGCAGCTGGCTCGGGCAATGTTTCCACTGGCGTTGCTCACCAAGCCGCGGGTCCGTGCACTGGCCCGATCCCTCGGGCTCGCCAACGCGGAAAAGAAGGACAGCACCGGGATCTGTTTTATCGGCGAGCGCCGTTTCCAGGACTTCCTCGCACGCTACCTGCCGCGCCAGCCGGGGCCGATCGAGACCGCAGATGGCCAGGTGGTCGGTGAGCACGCCGGCCTGGCCTACCACACCATCGGCCAACGCCAGGGGCTGGGCATCGGCGGCGTCGCTGGCGCCGTGGAGGCGCCCTGGTTCGTCGCCGCCAAGGACGCCCGGCGCAATGCGCTCATCGTGGTGCAGGGCAGCGAGCACCCTTTGCTCTACGCCAGTGCACTGGCGGGCGAATCGCTGCACTGGATCAGCGGCACACCGCCGGGGCCGGCACCATTGCGGTGCCATTGCCGGCTGCGCCACCGCCAGCCGCTGCAAGTCTGCACCATCGTCGAGTACGATAACGCGCGTTGCCGGGTCCAATTCGACCAGCCGCAGCGCGCCCTCACGCCTGGACAGTCCGCGGTGTTCTATCTCGGCGACGAATGTCTCGGCGGGGCCGTCGTGACCCATGCCGAATCGGGCCCGCGCCGTTGTCCGCACGAAAATGGCCCGTCGGTTGCTTGATTCCCGGCCGATGCCAGTTTTTCGTCGCGGGCCCGCGCTCGAATCGTCCAGGAACCGGCGCCGCGCGTCGCGTTCCGAGCTTTCTTTTCTGTAACCCGCTACCCGCCCCTGGAAATCCATGGATCACACTGACCAAGAGCGCATCATCGCGTTAGCCGGCATCCACCAGGCGGCGCATTGCGTGCAGCGAATCGCCCACCGTGGCAGCGTCGACGTCGAGCTGATGGAACCGTGCATCTACAGCCTGTTTCAAACCGATGCACCCGATGTCCCGTCGGTGTTCGGCCCGCCCGGCGCCGTCGCGAGCGGCGCGCGCCAGATCATCGCCCAGCTGACCGGGCAACCCGAGCGCAACATGGAGCTGACACGCTATGTCATCTCCCTACTCAAGCACGAGCGCTCCCTTGCGGCACGCCGGGACATGCTGCAGACCATCGCCGAGGGTATCGAGGTCGCCAATGCCAAGCGGCAGGACCGGCCCCTGCTCGATGACCAGGTGCTCTCGAGCCTGGCCACCATCTACACGGACACGATCAGCCACCTGGAGCCGCGCATCATCGTTCGGGGCAACCCCCTGTATTTAAAGAACGCCGAGAACCAACCGCGCATCCGGGCCCTGTTGCTCGCCGGCATCCGTGGCGCGATGCTCTGGCAGCAGCTTGGCGGGCGGCGCTGGCACATCCTGTTTGGTCGTCGCCGCATGCTGGAGGCCGCCCGGAAGTACCTGACTGCAGAGACAACGACCTAGCGCCGTCGCGTGTTTTTTCCGACCTGCGCGGCTAGAATCGAGTCATCTTCGCACTGCAACATTTCCCCTGGAGCCACCCATGCACGACAGTTTCAAGGCCAAGGCCAGTCTCGATGTGGCCGGCAAGACCTACCAGATATTCCGCGTCGACGCGGTCGCCAACAGCGCGCGGCTGCCGTTCTCGATGAAGATCCTGTTAGAGAACCTGTTGCGCTTCGAAGACGGCGTCACGGTGCGTCGTGCCGACATCGAGGCATTGGCCAACTGGGACCCGCGCGCCGAGCCCGACACCGAGATCCAGTACCGCCCGGCGCGCGTGCTGATGCAGGATTTCACCGGCGTGCCGGCGGTGGTGGACCTCGCGGCGATGCGCGACGCGATGAGCGCGCTTGGCGGCGACCCGGACAAGATCAATCCACTCCAGCCGGCCGAGCTGGTCATCGATCATTCCGTGCAGGTGGACAACTTCGGCACCGACGCGGCGTTCGGCCAGAATGCCGAGCTGGAATTCTCCCGTAACCAGGAGCGCTACCAGTTCCTGAAGTGGGGCCAGAAGGCGTTCGACAACTTCAAGGTCGTCCCGCCCGACACCGGCATCGTGCATCAGGTGAACGTCGAGTACCTGGCTCGCGTGGTGTTCGGCCGCGAGGTCGACGGCGTGCTGCAGGCCTACCCGGACACCCTGGTGGGCACCGATTCCCACACCACGATGATCAACGGGGTCGGTGTGCTCGGATGGGGTGTCGGCGGCATCGAGGCGGAGGCATCGATGCTGGGCCA
>JAXGTD010000101.1:0-16081 GCA_040775095.1 Chromatiaceae bacterium
ACGACGGGTCCACCTCGAAGAACATGGCCTCGCCGAAGACATGGACCTTCTTGCCAACGGCATAGTAGGAACCGAACTCCTGCGGCTCCAGCTGGGAGGCGATCAGGGCCTCCGGAATCAGGGACAGATAGAGATGGTAGTTGCTCATCATCACTCCCGGTGATTGATCAAGGGTCGGGAACTCTCGGGATCGGCGGGTAGCGCGGACCACGCCAACGGGGTGTGGCGGTGCCCGGACGCGGGGCCTGGCGCGGTGCTAGCGCCCCATGCCGGCGAAATCAATGCCGTGGGCGAGGCCAAAGGCCCGCTCCAGATCGCGCTCCCGGATCAGGCCAGCCACACCGCGTCCTGGGCATACTCACGCTGGACCTCGCCCAGCTGCGGCCGCACCGCATCGCGGTGGTAGCCGCCACCGCATGGTTGGCTTCTGATCGACACGTGCGCGCGATCCAGGGTCATGCGCTCCTCCACTGATAAACCATCAAGGGACCGCGCAAGCGGTCCCTTGTTGTCTCGCGATCGGTTCAGACCTCAAACGGCCCGAGCTTCTTCGCAACCGCGGCGTTGACCAGTGTCACGTACTTCGGCATGCCATTCTCGTAAGGCGGATAGTCTTCGCCGCTGATGAGCGGGTAGAGATACTCGCGGCACTTGTCCGTGATGCCGAAGCCATCGTCGCTGATGAAGTCGGTGGGCATGAACTTCTCGACGTTGGCCACCTCGGACAGGGGTGCCTGGCCAATGCGCCACTTGTAGGGCGTCGAGGACTCGCGCACCACCGTGGGCATGATCGAGTTGTGCCCCTCAAGGGCGTATTCCACCGCGGCCTTGCCCAGCGCATAGGCCTGTTCGACATCGGACTTGGATGCGAGGTGGCGCGCGGCGCGCTGCAGATAGTCGGCCACGGCCCAGTGGAACTTGTAGCCCAGGGCGTCTTTGACGATGTTGGCCACCACGGGCGCGGCGCCACCGAGCTGGGCGTGGCCGAACGCATCGCGGGTGCCCTGCTCGGCCAGGAAGCGACCGTCGGGCCAATGGCAGCCCTCGGAGACACAGATCGTGCAGTAACCGTGCCGCTCGACATTGGCCTTGACCGCGGCCAGGAACTTGTCCTGGTCGAACTCCACCTCCGGGAAGAGCGTCACCACCGGAATGCCCTGATCGGCAACCAGCGCGCCAGCGGCGGCGATCCAGCCCGCATGCCGGCCCATGACCTCGATGACGAAGATCTTGGTGGAGGTGGCGCACATCGAGCGCACGTCATAGGACGCCTCCAGCGTCGAGGTGGCGATGTACTTGGCCACGGAGCCGAAACCCGGACAGTTGTCGGTGATGGGCAGGTCATTGTCGACCGTCTTGGGCACATGGATGGCCTGCACCGGGAAGCCCATCTTCTCGGACAGCTGGGAGATCTTGTAACAGGTATCGGCGGAGTCACCCCCACCGTTGTAGAAGAAATAGCCGATGTCATGCGCCTTGAACACCTCGATCAGGCGCTCGTACTCCCGCTTGTTCGCCTCCAGGCTCTTGAGCTTGTAGCGACAGGAGCCGAACCCCCCGGACGGGGTGTGGCGCAGCGCGGCGATGTTCTCGGCGGATTCCTGATTGGTGTCGATGAGCTCGTCGGTCCGCGCGCCGATGATGCCGTTACGCCCGGCATAGACATTGGCAATCTTGTCCGGATGCTGCCGGGCGGTCTCGATGACACCGCAGGCGGAGGCGTTGATCACCGCGGTGACGCCGCCGGACTGGGCATAGAAGGCGTTCTTTTTCGTCATGGACTTTCTCCTCGTCTACTGCATCAGGGTTGTACGGTGCATTCGGCGGCCCCCACAGGCGCGGCCCACCTCCGGCCGACAAACCGCACGCGAGTCCGCGCGCTGGGATGCGACCGCGATGCGGGGCGTTTGCCGCCGTTGGACACCGTGATTCGAGATGATCGGCGACGGCGCTGGGCCGACGGTTGCCACGGGGTGCTCAGGGACACCGGCACCCGCGGATAGGCGGGTCATCGATGGCCGCGCCAGTGGATGGATGACCGGCGCTCGACCAGACATTCAGACAGACGCTAGATCGCCGCGTTGTTCGGCGACATGATCGGCCTGGGCCTGGAGAACGGCCACCGCGCACTCGGCCAGATCATCGTACTCACGAATCCCGGTGCTGAGCTGCTTATAGGGCTTGTAGAAAAACTGGCATCGGTCGTTGCGATCGCCCGTCTTGAATACGACGAAATCGCATCCGTCATCGGACTGCCAGAACACCACCGGGCAGGAAGTGAGCTCGCGATCAGACGGACAGATACGCACATCCGCATCGGCCAGTTGGATCTCGATATCCTCGCCGTCGCGTTCCTTGAGCGTCGTGCGCACGAGCCATCGCTCGGTGTCGGTAACATCGGGGACGCGGGTCTGGGGATTCGGGGCCATGGGCTGATCGGCAAGGTGAAGCGGCGAGCCGGGGCGGGCGCCCTTGCGGGCATGTCGAGCGCCGCCCCATAGGGTACCTAAAGGGCACGGCCATCGCATCGAAAAATTTTGATGGCGGCATCAGCGCCAGGGTCCGAGCCGATCCCAACGTCGGTGAAAATCCCTTTTCGGATCGCCTCGCGGCGCAATCAGTCGCCTGGTACCGTGGTAATGCCCTGGGCGAAATGGACGAAGGCGTCGCGCTGCGCGGAGACCACCGCGGCCGGGCCATGGAGTTGTGGATAGAGGTTGCCCCGCGGTGTCTCGACCACCGCGGCCAACAGCATCTGGTCCGGGAGCGCCTCCCCCGTTGGCCCCAGACCAACCCCACGGGCATAGCTGCCCCGAAGCTCCACCAATGTTGCGGGCAGCGCGCCCTTGAGTGGCTCGATGGAAGGCGTCACCGGCTCCCCGGATGGATTGGAGAACTGCGATACCCAACGCTCGACGTTGGCCTCCACGGAACCGCCCTGACCCGGCCCGAAGTAGTAAACGACGAACGCCGCCCCGCCCTCCTCACCCGGCACCCGGTACTGCAACAGACGCATCGCACTGCCCGGCTGCTCACGGGTCCAGTCTGCTGGCAGATCTGAGCGCAGGTTCAGGAAGCTCACGGCCTGCTCGGCGGCAAACGCGACGGCGGTCGTCAACAACAGCGGGATCGCAATGAACACGGAAGCACGCATAGGGTTCGACCTCGGGTGTGTTGGGCGGTCGCGCCGAGACTGGACGAGGCAGAAAGGGCCACTGCCAATGCATCCGCAAACAGGCTCCGCCGGCAAATGAATACGATTCCTGGATTGCTCCGTCTTCCACATGATAAGCCAATCGGGCAGTCTCTATCGGCAACGGCCGCGCGCTCGTTGGATGATGGGGCGAAGAAAGCAGGGGCGCACCGGCCAGGGACCGGCGGCCGTTCGAGACAGTACAACGCGATGCAAGCGCCAATCGACACCGACTCGGCCGCCTTCTGGGCCGAACCAGCCGACCCGCCCCGTGGCGCGAAACAACGCAACGGGCTCTTGTTACGCGATCCGCTGCACGCCAACCTTGCGTATCATCCCTCCCACGCCAAGCTAGTGCCACGCCAACGCCATGACCGACCACCCCGACGCCAACGCGGTCAGGAGCTACCTCCTGACCCTTCAGGACCGAATCTGCCGCGAGCTGGAGGCCGAAGACGGCCGGGGCCGCTTCCGCGAGGACGCCTGGCAGCGCCCCGGTGGCGGCGGGGGACGCAGCCGTGTCATCGAGGATGGCGATGTCTTCGAGAAGGGCGGTATCAATTTCTCCGATGTCCGCGGGGACGCCCTGCCACCGTCGGCCAGCGCCAGCCGACCGGAGCTGGCCGGTCGCGGTTTCCGGGCGATGGGCGTGTCGCTGGTGATGCATCCACGCAGCCCGCATGTGCCGACCTCGCACATGAACGTGCGCTTTTTCATCGCCGAGAAGCCGGGGGCGGAACCGGTCTGGTGGTTCGGCGGCGGGTTCGATCTGACCCCGTACTACGGCCACGACGAGGACTGCATCCACTGGCACCAGACCGCCAGGGATGCCTGCGAAGGCTTCGGCGAAGGGCGCTACGCCCGGCTGAAGGAGGCATGCGATCGGTATTTTTATCTCCCGCACCGCAAGGAGCCCCGCGGCATCGGCGGGTTGTTTTTCGACGATCTGAACGAGGGTGGGTTTACCCACGACTTCCGTTTCATGCGCCGCGTCGCCGACCACTACCTGCCCGCCTATCGGCCCATCGTCGCGCGGCGCAAGCTCGCGCCTTGGGGAGCGCACGAGCGCGCGTTCCAGAAGTATCGCCGCGGCCGCTATGTCGAGTTCAATCTCGTCTACGACCGCGGCACCCTGTTCGGACTGCAATCGGGCGGTCGCACCGAGTCGATCCTGATGTCGCTCCCACCCGAGGTCAGCTGGCGCTACGACTGGCAGCCGACCCCAGGCAGTCCCGAGGCGGCACTCTACGAGCGCTACCTGACCCCGCGCGAATGGCTGGACGAGGCGCAACGGCCGGTGTCGGACCCGACAGGCTGAACGCCACCCATCGCCTCACCCGGACCAGGTCCCGACCCACGCGCGTTTTCCGGCACCGCCGGAGTGCGCTACAGTATCGCACCGAGTCCGTTTGTGTTGGGCTTGGCTCTTTGTCAGGGGGAATGCAGTGCAGATCACGGGGATGCTTTGGGGCGCGAAGCTCCTTCAGTACGTGGGCTACCCGACCTCAGAGGTGCTCGGCCCGGAGGCAACCGGCGAGCAGATCAAGGACCTGATCGACCGCTACGGCAGCGTGCTGATCAAGCCGGTCCTCAAGGGCGGCATCGGAAAAAAGGGCAAGGCCGGCCTGATCGGCCACGCCAAGGACGTGGCAACGGCCATGCGCGAGAAGGAACGCCTGTTCTTCGTGGAGCATCGGGTGGGCCACGCGGTGGCCAAGGCCGAGGGGGTGACCTTCGAGAGCGCGATCCCGGCAAGGCACGAGATCTACTTTTCGATCACCGATGACACCCGCTTCCGCGCCCCAACGCTGACCATCACCCATCACGGCGGCATGGATATCGAGGAACTGCCGCCGGAGAAGCTCGCCCGTGTCCCCTTCGACGCGCTGACCGGCTTCAAGGGCTTTATCGTCGCCAATGCCCTGGACAGCATCGACGCCCCGGCCGAGATCATCAGCCCACTGGTGCAACACCTGCCCAAGCTCTGGGACCTGTTCAACAACTACGGCATGAGCATGCTGGAGCTGAACCCCATCCGCATGATGCCCAAGGAAGATGGGCGTCTGGTGCCGGTGGCCTGCGACTTCAAATGCAGCTTCGACACCGATGACCCCGCCTGGCAACGGCTCGGTCTGCCCGCCAGTCTGGAGTCCAGCAACTACTCGACGTTCGAGCTGGAGGTCAACGAGCTGCGTACCTACCAGGGCCAGTCGGATGTCTCTGTCATCAACGAGCAGGGCACGATCACGGCCATGACCTTTGGCGGCGGGGCCAACGCGCTGGTGACCGAGCTGCTGGGCGACCGCGGCACCATCTCGTCGGACTTTGGCGGAAACCCGCCCTACGAGAAGATGCTCGACATCAGCCGCATCGTCTACAAGCACTGGCTGGCGCAGACCAATGTGCTGTTCATCATCGGCGGCAAGGCCAACAACACCGACATCTACACCACCTTCCGCGCGATGGCCGATGCACTGCGCAACTACTTCAACACGCGCGGCCCGCGGCCCCTGTTCGTCGTCGTCGGGCGCGGTGGACCCAACCTGATCCGCGGCATGGCCTATCTGAAAGATACCCTCGACGGCCTGGGGGTCCCCTACCGCATGTTCGGCCACGACTCGGCCATGAGCGAGGTGGTCAACTACGCGCGCGACATCGACCAGTGGATGCGCAACGGCGGCACGAGGGAGATCGCCCGCCGCATGGGGATCGCCGCGGATGGCGCCGGGAGAGGCAAATGATCGGTAACATCGCCCATATCCGCGACTCGGGCCGCTGCAAGGGCATCCCGGAGTTCCCGCACTATTTCGTCGGTGTCGACTCACTCACCAAGCTCGCCACCCGGGACGACCGCGTCTGCGTGCTCAATATCCTGGGCAACGAGAGCCGCACCGTCACCCCGGTGAGTCATGTCTACTCCGGCGGCAACGTGGTCTGCGGGGTGCAGCCGGGACGCTCCGGCTCGGTCCTCAAGACCGAGCTGAACGACATCCCGGTCTACAACACGGTCGCCGAGGCCCTGGCCGCGGGGCGCAAGTTCAATGTTGCGGTCGTCTACGTGCCCCCGGCCGGCGTCAAGGACGCGGTGATCGAGGCCGTGCGGGTCAATCCGAACCTGGTCCGGGTGATCATCATCACCGAGAAGGTGCCGCTGAGCGATGCCCGGATCATCCGCCAATACTGCCAGTTCCAAGGCGTGGACGTCTTCGGCGGCAACTGCCTCGGCATCGCCGACGCCCACCAACACGTGCGCATCGGCGGCGCCCTGGGCGGCAGCCACCCGGCCGAGTCGCTGGTCCCGGGCTCGGTCGCGATCTATTCCAACTCGGGCAACTTCACCACCACGATCGCCGTCTACCTGCTCACCGCAGGCTGGGGGACGAGCGTCTCGTTATCATCGGGCAAGGACGTCTATATCCACTTCGCCGCGCCGGAGTTCACGAACGCGTTCCACAACGACCGACGCAGCCGGGCCGCGGTGATGTACATCGAGCCGGGCGGCTACTACGAGCAGGACCTGGTGTTCGAGAAACCCGTGGTGGCCTGCGTGGTCGGGCGCTGGAAGGACCGTCTGACCAAGGCCTGCGGTCACGCCGGCGCCATCGCCGGCAGCGGCGATAACGCCGCGGCCAAAGAACGCTGGTTCATGGACAAGCTCGGCGTGGCCGCTGTCTTCACGGCCGACAACCCCTGCTGCTCGGCCAAGGGTGCGGTGGTGACCAACATCGCCGACGTGCCAGCCGCGCTCAGCGCGGTCATGGCGCTGAACGGCCAGCAGCCGGACTTCGCCCCGATCGGCGACCTCTCGATGAAGTGCTGGTTCGCCGACGACACCGGGCTGGAGCTGCCGCGGGCACTGGACGTACGCCCGGTGCCGGCGGTCGAGCCGTATCGCGAGCAGATCGAGGCGGTCAACCGCCAGATCGGTGTGATTCCGCCACGCGAGACCATGAAGGACGCCTCCGGCGCGTCGATGATGGATCCGGCCACGCAGATCACCCGACTGCACGGGATCAGCAGCCTGGACCTGACCACGCACCCCTACGAGGACAACCTGGTGCTGGCGCTGGTGCGCGAGTACCCGGACGAGACCGGCCGCGCGCTGACCAATGTGGTACTCAATGCCTGGGTCAACCTGCACGACACGCCGATGCTCGCCGCCGCGTTCGCCGCCCGCGAGGCCGGCAACAGCCCCAATACGGCACTGTGCGCGGCCCTGGCGCTGATGGGGCCCAACAGGATGCAGGGCGCGCGCCAGGCGGTGGAGGCCCTGCTGATCCTGTTGCGCGCGTCCGGGCTGGTCGATGCGTCGGACCCGGGCTTCGAGGTCGATGCGCTTGCCGCCACCGCCGATGCCGAGCAATGCGCGGCACTGACCGTCACCGAGCCGGATCCGATGGCCGGCGCAATGCTGGCGGGCGCCAGGGCCCGCGGCGCCGACGGCAGCGTCTGTCTGCGTCTGATCCAGGCAATCTCCGAGCGCCAGGGCCGCCACCCAAGCGCCGACGCGGTGCTCGCCGCGGTCTGCCTTCATCTCGCCTGGCGAGCGCTGGTCCACAAGCGCATGTCCGTCACCACCTTGTCCAATCTCCCGGCGCATCTGCGCATCGCCGCCGCGGTGGTTGGCGCCTCGGTGCACCCGGAGCGACAGGGCGCGGAGCGCTTCTGCGGCGTACCCGTGCAGGCCCTCATCGACGGCTGGAGCTTCACCGAGACGGCGTTCCTCGCGCTGCTGGCCCATCGTCCCAATGACGAGGAGCGTTTTGCGTTCATGGTCTTGCTTGGGCTCACCGCGTCCAACGGACCCGGCACCATCTCCGCCCAGGGCGCCAAGGGCGCGGTCAGTGCCGACGGCCCCGAGGTGCCGGAACGGGTGCAGGTGAACAAGGCCTACGTGGGCTTCCTGAGCCACACCGGCTTCGCCCACGGCGGCAATGGCTTCGAGGCCATGCAATTTCTGATGGAGCGCTTCGGCGAGCTCGACCTGGCCGACCCCGGGGACCCGAACCACGGCCTGGACCTGGTGCGCATCGCGGCGGAGTACACGCTCGACTACAAGCTCTACAAGACCCGGGCCAAGGCGGCCGGGAACCTGTCCTACGCGAAGATCCCCTGCGTAAACCACCCGGTGTTCAAGGGCAAGGAGGTCAATCTCGACCCGCGCGAGGTCTACGTGCGCGAGCTGCTCGCGGCGCGCGGCAGCTACAACGTCTTTCTCGCCTTCTACCACGAGCTGGTGCAGGCGCTGGCCAGCTATGGTGTCAGCAGCAATGTCTACTGCGTCAACATCGACGCGGTCATCGCCGTCATCCTGCTCAAGATGCTGTGGCGTCCCTATGTGACGGGTGAGATCGACGCCGCCTTCCTCGAGTACGGCGCCTTCACCACCTTCCTCTACGGGCGGATTGTCGGCGAGGCCGCGGAGATCGAGGACCATGCCGTGCGCGGCCGCAACATGGACACCCGCACCCCGGCGAGTCGGTGCCGCTTCGTCGGCTGAGCCACGACCCCCGGCCCCGGTTCCCCGCAAGACACCGGGCTGCCGGGGCACGGGTCCCGGGCCGGCGGGACCATGGCAGGGGCAGACGCCGCGGGCGTGCTGCCCAGATCGTACCAAGCGGTCAGGACCCCGCCTCGTCGCTCGCCCCGCCGCGCCGGAGCAGCGTCCGCGCCCGCGGCCGCCACGTCTTCGTGGGGGCCATGGGCATATCCCGGTGGCCCCAGCGCGTCGCGATCAGGTGGTCCAAGGAGACGCGGCCCGGACCCCGCGCCATCAGAAACAGCAGCACCGCGGCCCAGACCCCATGCGTGGCGTAGGCCCCCGGGTAGACCAGAAACTGGATCACGGCCGTCATCGCCAGGAGGCCGAGGGCGGCGAAGCGCGTCCCCAGGCCCAGCAGGATGAGTACCGGCAGGACATGCTCGCCCAGCGCCGCCAACCCGGCCGCGAGATCCGCCGGAATCAGCGGCAGTCGATACTCGTCTTCAAACAACGCGACCGCCGTCTCCGACAGGCGGGGCCAGCCGAGTTGGAGATGGCCTTCCACCAGGTCGATGGCAAATCCCTCGACCTTGGTCTGGCCCGAGCGCCAGAAGACGGCGGCGATGGAAAAGCGCCCAAGCAGCGCAATGAGATCCTCGGGGATCCGGGCCATGGCCGCGTGGGCGCCCGCAACCCAGGTGAGGGGCGCCATCCGCGCCAGCGGGTGCTGAATCCGTGGTGCCTTGCGTAGCGTATTCATAGACAGGGTCTCTGTAGAGCGGGTGCCAGGCGGCCCCACCACCGGGCTCGATGAGAAGGGCCATTGGATCGCGGGCAGCGGTCCGGCTTCGGTGGTATGCCGCACGAAAAGGGGACCGACCAGGCGAGGCACTCGCCAAAGGCGTCCGGTCCCCTCCCCCGCTCAGTCGCCAGCGCGCACCGATTGGTTACACACTGGGTTGCACTCAGCCACTCCATCCCTGCCGCATCAGGTTCTCCACATCCCGCCGTGCCAGCACCGTCGCACAGTCGCGCCAGGCGTCGTCCGTTGGCTTGATGCTGTCGTTGTAGCGCAGGTCGAAGCCGGTTGCCTGGCGGCGTTCCTCGATGTACTGGTCCATCCGCTCGCCCAGGGTTTCCAGGTCGTCGATCCAGTCGTCGCGAATCGTGTCGGGCAGGCCGCCGAAGAGGTCGTAGCGATTGCGCATGCGCTCGGAAAGGCGCGCATAGACCTTCTCATCCACGGTACCCCGGTGCACCAGATTCAGCATGTCCACCGCCGGGCGCGCCTGCCCGAAGCGCTTGATGCGCCCGATACGCTGCTCCAGTCGGGTCGGGTTCCAGGGTAGGTCGACGTTGATCAGGGTGCCCAGCGTCTGCAGGTTCAGGCCCTCGCAGGCGGCATCGGTGGCCACCATCAGACGCACCTGCCGATCGGCAACCATGCGCTTGAGCTCCTCGCGCACGATGCCGACCGCCTGCCCGTCGCGATAGAGTCGACTGCGATCGGCGCCGGCATAGAGACCGATGGTCTCCTGCGGAAGCTCGGCGGCCAGCGCATCGGCCACCCAACCCGCGGTGTCGTAGTACTGGCTGAAGATGATGCAGCCCAGCCCAAGCCAACCCTCGTCCTGGAGGTAGAAGCGGATCGCGGCGAGCTTCGGGTCGTCGTCCATGCCTTCCAGCGCCTCGATCAGGCTCGCCAGTGCCGCCCGCTCGGCATCGGTCTGTACCGCCAGGTTCTGATCAACGTCCTCGGTCTCCTCCTGCACCTCGCGCCCGGCCAACAGGGTCTGGGCGGTACTGAGACCGGCGACGCGGCTGGAGCAGACGCGCTGCTCCATCAAGTTACGCATGAATCCCCCGCCCGTGCCGCGCTTGACCAGGACGCGGCCGAACGCGCGCGCCGCCTCGTAGGCGCGATCGAAGTCCGGCGTGGTGCGCAGCGCGGCGCCGTCGAACAGCGCGTTGAACCGGTGCGGCGCCTGCACCAAGCCCTGGTCCGGGTGGACATGGACGGCAATGCGCTCCAGCAGGCCGCGCCCCTCCAGCGTCGTGCGCTTGCGCAGCACCACATGGCGCACGAAGGGGTTCTCGCGCTGGAAGAAGCTCGCGCCGTCGATGACGCGCTCCAGCTCGGTCTCCAGGTCGTCGCGCAGGTCCAGCGGCAGATCACCCAGCGCGCCGGCCAGGTGCGCCGCGGGCCCCATGTCGAGCTCTTCGCGCAGGTTGCGGAACAGTCGCCGCGCATTCGGCTCATTGCTGGAGGCCATGGTCGGCAGCGGCGAGCGCAGCAACCGCCAGCCGTAATCGAGCCCTTCGACCCGCTCCTCGCCGCACAGGATCGGCAACACGCGCCGGGGGTCATGCCAGGGCGAGAGGTCGTTGCCGAGCACGCACCCGGTGCTGCCGCGATGCAGCACCCGCACCAGGTCCCACAGATCGTCGGCCCGCGTCTGGATTGGCGTGGCGGTGCCGAGCAAGACGTGCTCGGCACGATTGGCGACGGCGAGCATGAAGGCGAGCAACGCATTCGGCTCGCCGGCGTCCGGGCCGTAGCCCTGCCGCGAACGTGCCTTGTGCGCCTCATCGAGGATGACCAGCGTGAAGCTGAGGCCGGACAACACCTCCTTCTCCGGCGACGGCTGCACCATCAGCCCGGTGGAGACGATGCCAATACGCAGCGGGCAGCGGGCGATGTGCTCCGGCCCGCTCGGGGAGATCGCCCGTTCCTCCGGGTCGAGCCAGACCTTCCGGCTGGAGTGCCACCGCGCGCAGGGGATGCCGAGCTTGTCGAGCATCTCGGTCTGCCACTGCTCGCACAGGGTCGCCGGGGCGAAGATCACGATCGGCTTGCGCCGTTTTCGGGTCTTCTCCGAGAGCAGGCACAGGGTCAGCGCCGCGGTGCCCAGCGACAGCGTCTTACCCAGCCCGACCTCGTCGGCCAGCAGCAGGCGCACCTGGCCGTGGTCGTTATAATGACGCAGACACTCGGTGACGAAGCCCTGTTGCCAGGGCTGCAGGGCCATGCCCTCGCGATACAGCGGGGATTCGATCAGCGCGGCCGGCGTCAGCGTCTCCTCGTCGACGAGGTCCGGGAGCTGCACCTCGACGCGCCGGCCACGACGGGCGACCTCGCGGCAGACCGCCTCCGGCAGCGGCCGGGCCGCGTTCCAGAGGAACTCGAACTCGGCCTCGATCCAGGCCACGCCCTCGGGCGAGTCGTCCTCCCAGAGGATCTCGTAGTGCTGTTGCCAGCCGTGGCGGGTCTCGTTCATCGAGCCGATGAAGCCGAGCTTGCGCCCGTCGGCGCCCTCGATGACGCCGGCCTTGCCGTGCACGAAGCCGCAGACCCTGTCCGGCGCCACGCGAATCACCTGCCCGCGATTGGCCAGAAAGGCATCAAGACGCTGGTAGCGCTCGCGGTTCAGGAGCGACTCGGCCTCGATGGAGCGCTCGTTCCAGCGCCCGAGCATCCGCGCCTCCCGCAGTTGGGCGACCTTCAGGTCCTCCGGTGCCAGGTCCACGTTGCAGACGATGCGCACGTCCGCGATCGGCTCCAGCCACTCGTGGGCGATCTCGAACAGGGAGCTGGTGAAGTAGCCGGCAATGCGCCGGTAGGCGCGTGCGCCTTTGAGCTGCTCGGCCAGGAAGCTCTGGTCCAGATGGTGGGTGCGGGAGGACAGTCTCTTAATCGCCATCAGTTCACCACTCACCACCCAAGTAACCCGTAGGGCGGGAAAGCGAAGCGCATCCCGCCGAACCACGTAACACGTAGGGCGGGAAAGCGAAGCGCATCCCGCCGATCCACGTAGCACGTAGCACGTAGGGCGGGAAAGCGAAGCGCATCCCGCCGAAGCCGCCATCCACTACTCCATCGACAACCCCCGAACGTCATCGCTCGCCGCCCAATCCAACGGGTACAAACCCTGCCGAACACAACGATGGAAACTCGAATACGGCCAATCGGATACGAGCTGGACATGACCATGTTTCATCGGATTGTAGTGGATATAGTCAAAATGTCGCTCGTAGTCCCGATGGTCGCGGATCCCATGCTCCCAGTAGCGCCGCTGCCAAATCCCACGCTCGCCCTTGCGCTGACGCCGGTTTGATAGACGTTCGCCCTTCGGTATGCGCACCGAAAAGCGCGCCTTGATGTCGTGCCAACGCGCCGGGAAATCGGAATCACCCGGCGGCAAGGTCCAGAGGCAATGAAGGTGATCGGGCAAGACGACAATCGCGTCGATTGTAAAGGGGCGGCGTTCGCGCGCGGCGCGGAACACCTCCCGTAGATCATCAATATGCTCCGTCAGCAAGCGTCGACGCCGTTCGAGTAGGGCGACGGTGAAGAAGAAGGTGCCACCGGGGCCGAACGCACGGATGTAGTGTGGCATTGGCGGTTTCCACGGTATCGGAGGGTTCGGTAGCGCATTGCTCGGGTCGGCGCGAAGCTGCGGTGGTTGGTCTGGCAGCGGGGTCGGCGGGCTACGGGCTACGGGCTGCTTCAGAGATCCTCTGCTCGGGAGGATGGCGCAAACTGTTGCAAGACCTTCGCGGGTAACAGCAGGCGATCTGGGCGACCCGGCAGCGGCACAAAACCAAAGTGCTGGTAGAACGCCGCCGCTGCACTTTCCTTGGCATCCACCAGGATGGCGGCAACGGCAAGCACCTGGCTGGCCAGCATGACCTTGCGGCAGGCGTCGGACAATAGGATCGAACCAAGCCCCCGACCCTGAAAGGACTGGTCGACGGCCAATCGCCCGACCAACGCAATCGGCACCGGATAGCGGGGCAGCTTGCGTGCGATGTCGCGAGGGAACGCCTCGCTGCTGATGCTTCCCGCGCTGATCGAGAAGAAACCAGCGGGACGGTGTGTTTCATTGGGCGGTGTGGCGACGAACACCTTTGCCAAGCCGCGCCGCACATCCTGGGAAGCGTAGCGCCGAAGGTAGGTATCAAGCTCTGGCTCGCCACAGTGGAACGCGTCGGTGTCTATCGCGGCCTCAAGTGGCCGGATGTCATAGCTCACAAATTGTCGACCTGTTCCGCGTGACGCTCGAAGGCGCGGCGCAGTGCGGCATTCGGCTCGGCAGGCGTTTCGAGCGCGGCGAGAAAGGCCTGAAAATCCTCGTCCCGAAGCGTAATCGACTCTTGCTCCCGCACGATGCGCTCGGCCGCGGCGACGGCTTGGGAAAGGACGAATGCCGACAGATTGGCGCGGGAATAGCCGGCCGCCTTGTCCAACAACTGCCGGGTGCGCTCGTCGCAGCGGATGTGAAGGCGGCTTTCTTTGGTCACGATCTGGCCCATAGCAGGCTCCGGAGTCGGAAAATTGAAAGTGTGCGCCTTATGTACGCACATCGCAAGCCGCATCAGTCATCTTGCTGCCAGGGGTTGCAGGCCAGGAATGTCGAGGTGGTGGGTGCCGGAGGAGAGGCGGCGGATGGTCAAGGTGTCGTCGCGTCAGAGAACGGATTCAGCAACGACACCCCGCTGCGCTCGACATCCCGCACATTCCGAGTCACCAGAGTCAAGCCGTGCACCTGTGCGGTGGCCGCCAGCAGGCCATCGATCACCGGCAGCGCGTCCGGGACGTTATTGTGACCCCAGCGCTCCGCCACAGCGGTTGAGACCGGCAGGATGCGATCGACAAAGCCCGCCTTGATCAAGGCGAGCCGTTCCGCCAATCGCTCCGCTTGGACCGGATCACGGCGACGCAGGCGCTCGATGCCCTGGCGCACCTCACCAAGCACCAACACGGAAAGATAGAGTTCGCGCGGATCGACCGCGTCGTACCAAGCACGGACGCTTGGATCGCCACGATCGCCCTTCTGCACTTCGGACAGGATGTTGGTGTCGATCAGGAAGCCCATTCTGGATCGCTCCGACCAAGATCCCGGGGGCGACACAAATCCTCGTCGCTGAGGCCTTCCGTCAGTCCGGCCAGCAACTGTTTCAGGTCATGGCCGTTACCACCGGCATCGACGGGAGGATCATCGATCAGCAACAGGACGCGCAGGTGGGTCCCGTCGCGGATGTCCTCCGGCAGGCGAATACTGTGTTGTTCGACGGTAGCCTCAAGCTCAATGGCGCGCATCGGGACATCCTCCAAAATGCTGTGATCGATAGAACGAACGGTCAACGAACCTCGTTGCCACCATGGTTCAACCTAGAAAGCACGTAGGGCGGGATGCGCTTCGCTTTCCCGCCCTACGTGCTTCCGCCAATCCGTAGAAGCAAGTAGGAAAACGCAGCGACGATGTTACTGCAACCGCTGATTGCGCATCCGGCTGGCGATGGCCTCGGCGGCGCGGCGGGTCTCCGGTTGGCGCGCCTTGGCGGCGATGAATCGGGTCATGTCGACCAGCTTCGGGCGCAGACCGAGGTAGTCGGGGACGGCGTCACGCAGGTTGGCCATGACCACCTCCGGCTCCTTGTCGGCCAGGAACTCCTGGATGGCGACGATCAACGCGCCGAGCGGGGTCGGGCCGATCTCGGTGCGGTCGGTGAGGTCCCGCGGCTTGAGCTCGGTGACTGCCTTCATGCGCGCGGCGTTGGGCTTGATGCTGGCCATGATCGCGGCGTAGTCCTGCACGCGAAACGCCTTGGCGAAGTTCTGGTAGTTGTCGAGCTTGCTGCTGCCGGTGGTCTCCATGTCGAGCATGCGCAGATAGAAGCGCTGGATGCCGCTGATGGCGGCCCAGGTCTCGGGCTCCAGTCCGTCCGGGACCAGCAGACCGTTGGCGGTCTCGGCGGCCTGCTCGACGATCTCGTCGACGACGGTGGTCTCGCCCTTGCGGCGCGGGCGCAGCGCGAAGCTGGTCACGTCCTCGCCGCCGATGCTGGTGAAGCCGGTCAGCACCTTCAGCGCCGCCGCGTAGCCGGCCATCTGCAGGTCCGAATCGTTGAACACCGGCGCGCCCATCCTGGCCTCGGTCTCGGTGTTGAGATGCAGCATCTGCTGGATCTGGGCGTCCACCTCGCGCTTGACCGCCGGCAGGATGCGCTGCTTGAAGCCGGGGCGGTCGCCGGCCGGGCGTTTGCGCAACATCAGGATCACGGTGCCCTGCACATAGCCGCCCTTTTTCAGCTCGGAGGTGGTCTCGGTGGCGATGTACCAGGCGCCGACCACCTGCAGGCCGGCGGCCCAGAAGATGCTGACCATGTCGGACCAAACGCCGGTGTCCTGGTGGGTGAACATCACGCACTGCATGCCGTTTGCCGGCATGTGCTCGGTCATGGCCTTGTAGGCGGCCACCATGCCGCGGCGAAACGCGTCGCCGGAGCCCTTGATGGCGAGGTCGCGGCGGGAGTCCCAGGTCCATTGGTCGAAGGGGGGTGGTGGGTTTTTGCGGAGCCAGGCGATGAAAAAATCGGTGATCTCATGGTACATCACTGCATTA
>JAXGTD010000102.1:0-16071 GCA_040775095.1 Chromatiaceae bacterium
CAAGGACCGCATCCTCGGGGCGACCATCGTCGGCGAGCATGCCGGGGAGCTGTTGGCGGAATTCACGCTGGCCATGCAGCACGGCCTGGGGCTGAACAAGATCCTCGCCACCGTCCACCCCTATCCCACCTGGAGCGAGGCAGCGAAGTACGCCGCCGGGGTCTGGAAGCGCGAGCATGCGCCCCAGTCCCTGCTCAGGCTCCTGGAACGCTTTCACGCCTGGCGGCGAGGAGATATCCGGTGGTGTGGGCCTCCAGCCGGGGGTAATTCGGCGCCTAGGGGCCTTGCCAGGAACCCGGGGAAGGAGGGGCAGAGATGGAAGCGCTGATGTCACCCCTGCTCTGCGCGCTCCTGCTCGCGGGCGTCGCGCCGGCCCAGGCCTGCGACCACAGCACCTGGAACGGTCTGCTGAAGGGCTATCTCGACCGGCTCAGCGCGGTTCCGGAAGCGGACTTTCCGCGCGGGCCCGGGGTGGCGCAATTCGGGAAGCGCAAGGCCGGGGTTGTGTGCCCCTGGGGTTTGTGCGCTCGTGGGGCCGAGACACCACGATCGTCCTCGGCAGGATTCGCCCGGCCCGACTTCAGAGCCACCCGGGGTTGGGAACGAGGCCCCTCTTTCAGGTTCAGCTGTCCTTGGACAAGGCTGGAACTGCCCCCTCGGGCACGGACGGTTTATGATATACCTTGCGACCGCGGCATGGCTGCCCGCGAGCACGCGCTCCGGTCCACCCGCGTCCGATGAACTACAACGGTCGAGCACCCCATCCATGAGCGCCTTGCTGGAGCTTTTTCGCGGTTCTTCCGCGTTCTATGGCGGCAACGCCGCCTTTATCGAAGACCTCTATGAGCGCTACCTGAAGGACCCGGAAAGCATCGATCTGGCCTGGCGCAAACGCTTCGACGCGATCCATCACGACGCCGCAAACGAGATCCCGCACGGCCCCGTTCGGGAGAATTTCGAACGCCTCGCAAGCGAGAGCCGCCACCGCGCGTTGAGCCGTTCGACCGAACGGCTGGAGCCCACCGCGGCCGAGAAGCAGTCGGCGGTGCTTCGGCTGATCAATACCTATCGTTTCCGTGGCCACCAGGTTGCGGACCTGGATCCGCTGCAGCTTCGCCCCCCGCCAAAGGTTGCGGACCTCGAGCCGAGCTACCACGGGCTCGACGCCAATGATCTGGAGCGTGTCTTCCACACCGGCTCCCTGTATGCGCCCGATCGCATGCCGCTGCGCGAGATCCTGGCCTTGCTCAAGCGGATCTACTGCGGGCCGGTGGGGTCCGAGTACATGCATATCACCACGACCCAGGAAAAACGCTGGATCCAGAAGCGCCTCGAGGGTTACCAGGCGCGCCCGGAGCTGGAGCCGGACGACCGCCGCTGGCTGTTGACCCTGCTCACCGCCGCCGAGGGGATCGAGAAGTATCTGCACACCCGCTACGTGGGCCAGAAGCGCTTCTCGCTCGAGGGTGGCGAGGCACTGGTGCCGCTGGTGGACGAGCTGGTCCAGCGTGCCGGGCGTAAGGGCGTGCGCGAGATCGTCATCGGCATGGCCCATCGCGGCCGGCTCAATATGCTGGTGAACATCCTCGGCAAGTCGCCGCAGGAGATCTTCGCCGAGTTCGAGGGGCGGGCGCCGCTGAACCCGCGCCAGCTCGCCGGCGACGTGAAGTACCACATGGGTTTCGCGACCGACGTCGACACCCCGGGGGGCCTGGTCCATCTGGCCCTTGGTTTCAACCCGTCCCATCTGGAGATCATCGATCCGGTCATCGAGGGCTCGGTGCGCGCCCGCCAGCGTCGTCGCGGCGATGTCACCGGCGATCAGGTGCTGCCGGTGTTGATCCATGGCGACTCGGCCTTTGCCGGTCAGGGGGTGGTTGCCGAGACTCTGCAGCTGTCGCAGACCCGCAGCTACGGCACCGGCGGGACCATGCACATCGTCATCAACAATCAGATCGGCTTTACGACCAGCAACCCGCTGGACACCCGCTCGACCCTGTATTGCACCGACCTGGCCAAGATGGTCCAGGCCCCCGTGTTTCACGTCAATGGCGACGACCCCGAGGCGGTGATCTTCGTGACCCGGATGGCGCTGGACTACCGCAACCAGTTCAAGAAAGACGTTGTAATCGACCTGGTGTGCTATCGCCGGCTCGGCCACAATGAGGCCGATGAGCCCGCCGTGACGCAGCCGATCATGTACAAGAAGATCCGCCAGCGCGCCACCTCCCGCGCGGTCTACGCCGACCGCCTGATCGATGACGGGGTGATCACGCGCGACGAGGCGGTGGCGATGATCGTGGACTATCGCGAGTCGATCGAGCAGGGCGTTGTCGTGGCACGGCCGGTGCTCTGCGGGCTGGACCACACCAACCGGGTCAACTGGCGCCGTTGCTCCGGCAGCGACTGGACCCTCGCCTGCGATACCGGCCTGCCGCGCGAGCAGCTCCAGGCCCTGGCCGAGCAGATGCTCAAGGTACCGGACGACTTCGAGCTGCATCCCAGGGTGGAGAAGATCTGGGCGGAGCGGCGCAAGATGGCCCAGGGCGACCAGCTGGCGAACTGGGGTTTTGCCGAGAATCTGGCCTACGCGACGCTGGTGGACGCGGGCTATCCGGTGCGTCTGTCGGGCCAGGACTGCGGCCGCGGGACCTTTTTTCACCGACACGCCAAGATCCACTGTCAAAGCAGCGGACGTGACTACACCTCGCTGCAGCACATTGGCCCGCATCAGGGCGCCTTTATCGCAATCGACTCGATCCTGTCGGAGGAGGCGGTGCTGGGGTTCGAGTACGGCTTCGCCACCGCCGAGCCCAATGCATTGACGCTGTGGGAGGCCCAGTTCGGCGACTTCGCCAACGGCGCCCAGGTCGTGATCGACCAGTTCATCACCTCCGCGGGCACCAAGTGGGGGCTCGACTGCGGGCTCGTGATGCTGCTGCCGCACGGCTTGGAGGGGCAGGGTGCCGAGCATTCATCGGCCCGGCTGGAGCGTTATCTCCAGCTCTGCGCCGAGTACAACATCCAGGTCTGCGTGCCGACCACGCCGGCGCAGATGTTTCACCTGCTGCGTCGCCAGATGCTGCGCGACTACCGCCGCCCGCTCGTGGTGATGACGCCCAAGAGCCTGCTGCGCCATCGCCTGGCCGTCTCTTCGCTGGAGGAGCTCGCCGAGGGTGGGTTCCAGAACGTCATCCCGGAGGTCGATCCGATCGAGCCCGCGGATGTGGACCGGCTCGTGTTCTGTACCGGCAAGGTCTACTACGACTTGGTCGAGGCGCGCCGCGCGCGGGGGCTGAGCAATGTCGCGATCATTCGCATCGAGCAACTCTACCCGTTCCCGGCAGAGGACTTCGACGACGTCGTGGCCGGCTATCCCAGCACCCAGGAGGTGATCTGGTGCCAGGAAGAGGCACAAAACCAGGGCGCCTGGGATCAGATCAAACATCGCTTCCACGGGTTGATCCTTGCAGGGAAGCATCCCTATTACGTCGGTCGTCCGGCCTCGGCCGCGCCCGCTGTCGGCCACCGCTCGGTGCATGTCGAGCAACAGGAACGCCTGATCGACGAGGCACTGACCGGACGCATCAACCCACGCATGAACCGCCGGATTCCGGAACAAGAACTGTGAGCAGAACCCATGAGCCTTGACGTACGCGTACCCGCCCTGCCCGAGTCCGTTGCCGATGCAACGGTGCTGACCTGGCACAAACAGCCCGGCGACGCCGTGCGAAAAGACGAGAATCTGGTCGATCTCGAGACCGATAAGGTGGTGCTGGAGGTGCCGTCGCCGGGCGACGGCGTGCTCGGCGAGCTCAAGGTCAACGAGGGGGACGTGGTGCAGGCGGAGGCGCTGCTGGCCCTCGTCGAGGACGCTGCCCCGGCCGCGCGATCGGCACCGAAGCCAACCGCGAACCCGACGCCCGCGTCATCGGCAGGCGACGCGGCCGCCGAGCCAATGCTCGCCCCCGCGGCGCGGCGTCTGGTCAAGGAGCTGGGGCTGGATGCGTCGAAGATCACCGGCACGGCCAAAGGCGGGCGCATCAGCAAGGCCGATGTCGTGGCCTGGCTGGACCGCCAGGAGCCCGCCGAGCCGGATGTCGATCCCGACGTGGAGGTGCGTGCCGCGCCGCCGCCGGCGCTCAGCGGCGAGGCCGGGCGGCCGGAGCAACGCGTGCCGATGACCCGCCTGCGCGCGCGGGTTGCCGAACGCCTGCTGCAGGCGCAGCAGAACGCCGCCATGCTGACCACGTTCAACGAGGTCGACATGCAGGCGGTGTTGGACCTGCGTGGCCAGTACAAGTCCCGCTTCGAGGAGACCCATGGCGTGCGCCTGGGTTATATGTCGTTCTTCGTGAAGGCCGCGGTGGAGGCACTGCAGCGTTTCCCGGTGGTCAATGCATCGGTAGACGAGAACGACATCATCTACCACGGCTACTACGATATCGGCATCGCGGTCAGCTCGCCCCGTGGCCTTGTCGTGCCGATCCTGCGCAATTGCGATCAGCTGAGTATGGCCGACATCGAGCGGGGTGTCGGCAACTTCGGCAGCAAGGCCAAGAACGGCACGCTGAGCTTCGAGGAGCTCACCGGGGGCACCTTCTCGATCACCAACGGCGGGGTGTTCGGCTCGCTGATGTCCACGCCGATCCTGAACCCGCCGCAGAGCGCGATCCTGGGCATGCACAAGATCCAGCAGCGGCCGATCGCGGTTGACGGCCAGATCGTCATCCGGCCGATGATGTATCTGGCCCTCTCCTACGATCATCGCATCATCGACGGTCGTGAGGCCGTGCAGTTTCTGGTCACCGTGAAGGAGACCCTCGAGGATCCGGCGCGCCTGTTGTTGCGGGTTTAGGTCCACGGGGTCGCGATGGACCGGCGAGGCCGCGTGCCCTGCATCGCGCGCCGGTCGCTCAGCCGGTGTCGCGCACCAGCGCGAGCATGTCGGCATAGCTGAGCCGCCCGCCGTCTTCGGTGCCCGCGAGCAGTCCGTCGGCGAGGTCGCGTTTGCTCGCGTGGAGCTTGACGATCCGCTCCTCGATGGTGCCCTTGGCGACGAGCCGGTAGACGGTCACGGGGCGTTGCTGGCCGATGCGGTGGGCGCGGTCCGAGGCCTGGTCCTCGACGGCGGGGTTCCACCAGGGATCCATGTGGATCACGTAGTCGGCAGCGGTCAGGTTGAGTCCGGCGCCGCCCGCGCGCAGGCTGATCAGGAACAGATCGCCCTCGCCGGCCTGGAACGCGTCGACGGCCGCGCGTCGCTGCGTCTCCGGCGTCGCGCCGTCGAGGTACTGGTAGCGCACGCCGCGTTGATCGAGGTGCGCCCGGATCAGGCGCAGGTGATCGACGAACTGGCTGAACACCAGCGCCTTGTGGCGGTTGTCGAGCAACTCGTCGACGATCTCGGCGAAGGCGTCGAGCTTGCTGCTGGGCAGATCGCTCTCGGGCAGCGCCAGGCGCGGGTGGCAGACGGCGCGGCGCAGGCGTGTGATCTCCGCGAGCAGCAGCATGCGCTGCTGGCCGGGGTGGCCGTCGGGCTTCGCGGCCAGTCGTTCGAGCGCCTGGCGGCGGATTGCCTCATACAGGGCGGCCTCCCCCTCACTGAGCTCCAGATGCAGGGTGATCTCGGTGCGCGGCGGCAACTCGCTGAGCACGTCGCTCTTGAGCCGGCGCAGAATGAATGGGCGCAACAGCCGGCGCAGTCGCTGCCGGGCGCCGGCGTCATGCTGCTGCTCGATCGGGATGGCGAAGCGCTCGCTGAAGGTCTCCTGTGCGCCGAGCAGGCCCGGATTGATGAACCGGAACAGGTTCCATAGCTCGCCGAGGTGGTTCTCGATCGGCGTGCCGGTGGTGATCATCTTGAACCCGCCCTTGAGCCGCATGATGGCCTGGGAGCGTTTGGTCGTCGGATTCTTGAAGGCCTGCGCCTCGTCGGCCACGATCGTCTCCCAGTGCCGGCCGGCGAGGCGCTTGCCCTCGCTTTGGAGCAATCCGTAGCTGCAGACGATCAGGTCGAATGGGCCGGCCTCGTCGATCGCCGCCGCGCGGTCACCGGGGCCGAAGCGCTTCGGGCGCAGGGTAGGCGCGAAGCGTCCGGCCTCCTCGACCCAGTTGCCGCAGACCGACATCGGCGCCAGCACCAGGGTCGGGCCCGCCGGCGCCCGCGACAGAATCAGTCCGAGCGCCTGTACCGTCTTGCCCAGGCCCATGTCGTCGGCGAGGCAGGCGCCGGCGCCCCAGTGCGCCAGCCGGGCAAGCCATCGAAAGCCCTCGGTCTGATAGTCGCGCAACTCGGCCTGGAGCGTCGAGGGTAGCGCGGGCTCGAGGTCGCGGACCTCCTCGAGTCGTGTCAGCAGGCCCGTCCATGCCTCGCCCGCCTCCAGCTCCATGCCGTCGATCGCGACCTCGATGGCCGATGCGGCCAGCGGGTGAAAGCGCCCCTGCTCGGTCACGCCCCGAAGCTCGTCCAGGCGGTGGCGCAGGGCCTTGCTCAACACCAGGTACTCGTCGTTGCCCAGGCGTACGAAGCGGCCCTTGGATGCGGCGGACAGCTCCAGCAGCTCTCGCATGACCAGCACGCGCCCGTCATCGAGGCGCAGCCCGCCCTCGAGCTCGAGCCAGTCACCGTGCTGCCGCACGCTGACCAGCATCTGTCCAAGCTGGGCCTCCTTGCTCAGCCCGATACGCCTCCCCTCGGGCCAGTCGAGCATGACCGCGTCGCCCATGGCCTGGAGCTGCTCGAGTGCGTTCAATGCCTGCTCGGGGTCGTCCAGGTACCAGCTCCAGTCGTCACTCAGGTCCAGTGCCGGGCACTGTTCGAGCACCGTCCGGGCGCCGGTCAGCTCATCGTCGAGATTGCGAGTGGTGCGTACGGCGCGGCCATCGACCTCGGTGAAAAGGGTGGCCCGGCCCTCGCCGGGGTGCAGCTGCGGTCCGCCGTCCCCAAAGGGGTGGACATACAACCCCATGCTCAGGCCGGTATCGGTGGGGCTCAGATGCACGTGCGGCCGCCGGTTCGCGATGACGGTTTCCGACAGACTGTCTCCACCACCGATGTCCGAGTGTACGGTGAGCATCGGGGCGACGGCGGCGATGCTGGCCAGCAGCCGCTCTTCACCGCCGTGCGGTACGCTGAGGCCGTCGGCGCCGAGGATCTCGGCGATACGCCGATGCCCGGCATCGAACTGGACCAGTCGGATGCGCTGCGGCGTCTCCTCCATGGCGAGGATACCGCGAGCCTCCCGCGGGAAGGGCTCGATGCTGACCAGGATGTCGCTGGCGCGGCGCACCACCGCCAGGGTTGGTCCGCCGGTGGTCAGCTCCACCGGGTTGTCGGCGCCGACGCTGCGGAACAGCAGCGGATGGCCGACGGCGGCGAGCAGCGCGCGGTCCATGTTCAGTTGGTAGCTGGTGCGCCCGTAGCCACCGTACCAGCCGCTCTCCTGTTGCCGCGTGATGGACGCGCACAGTCGGCGGTCCTGCTCGGTCAGATGCGGGAAATCCTCCGGATGCTCGGCCAGCCGCTGTAGCGCGACCGCTCGGCCCTGGGTCCAGCCGCCACGTTTGGTGCGCCTCTGCTCGCGTGGCTCGAGCGTGCAGAGGCCCTCGTCCAGGGCCAGCAGCCAGGTCATTCGTCGCGCCGTGGCGCCTTCGGTTGCGACGGCCGGGCGCTGGGTCGGCTGGGCAAGTCCCTTGAGCGCATCCAGCGCAAGCTCCCAGGAGGGCCTCGGGGAGAGCAGGTCCGTGATCGGCACCATGCCAGGCGGTGGTTCGCCGGGCGCCGGCAGGTGCTCGGAGGAGGGTGCGTCGAGTGGGCCGAAGTCGTGCAGTAGCGCCGATGCCTCGTGGGCATACCAATGCAGCTCGGCCTCGATCGCGGCCCGGGTGTAGGTCGTGAGCGCGTCGATCGCCTCCGTCGACGGGCGTTTGCCCAGCCATTTGAGGGCCAGACACTGGAACAGCGCGGGGTAGGCGCCGCGGGTGGCCTGGCCGTGGATCAGCCATGCGCCCTCGGCGACGCGGCGCTGGCCGGCCAGCACCGCCGCCAGGTCCCCAAGCAGGCGGAACACCGGCTGGATGCGGTCGGTCACGCTCGCGTGCAGGCACACCGAGACCTGGCCCGAGACCTGCTCCAGGTCCGCGGGCCGGCCGCGGTGCAGCAACGCGAGCAGGTGCAGCGCGCCGGGGATGCCAGGGATGTAGCCGCTGCGCTTGCGCGTCGCCTTGCGCTGGGCGGCGAGCGCGTGCTCGAAGGTATCGATCGCCTCGTCATAACGCCCTTGGACGAAGCGTAGCCAGCCAGTCAGGACCAGGGCCTCGCGGTCGTCGCGGCCCTCGAGGAGAGGACCGACCAGGTCCAGGCGTGCGCGCAGCAGCCGTTGCTCGGCCAGGGCCTCGGCGGCGTCCGCGTGCGTGGCGGCGAGCGGCGCGAGGGTCTGCTCCATGAGCTGGTAGGATCCCGGCCTGGCGACCAGCTCCAGCGCGGCCTCGGTGAGCAGCGGGGCCAGCGCGAGTGTCTTGATGCGCGCACCAAGCGCCCCGAACCACTTGAGGTCGGGCGAGCGCGTGCAGACGCGCACCAGCGGCTCGACCTGCGCGTAGCGGACCTCCCGCGCCGATCGGATGCTGTCCAGACCGAGCAGGTGCAGCACCTCCTCCTCGCGCCCGGCATACAGGGCGTTGCGCAGCATCCGCTGCTTGCGCGCCTCGTCCGGGCGGTCCCAGGCGCTGCGCGCGCGCGTTGGCACGATGCGCTCCGCGGCGGCGACGATCGCGGCGAAGGTCCCGTCCGCGACGGTCGCCCGGGTCAGGGGCTCGAGCAGATCGGGGTGGACGCACAGGGCGTTGGAACGCTGCTCGATCAGGGATTGGTCGATCAAGCGCTCCCGCAGAGTCTTGTCAAGCAGGCGCGAGAGTGGCTGTTTCCGCGTGGTGGTCCAACCGAGGGCGTCGAGTACCTGTTGCAGGGTCGTCTGGTTGACCGGCTCGCAGACGACGGAGAGCACACGCAGGATCCGGCGTGCGTCGGCGGGGCAGGCCGCATAGCGCGCTTGTGGGCTAGACATCGGCGTCGCCCGGTGTCGCCCGACCGGGCCCCACCACGATGGCTGGTGTGATGGATGACGGCCGCGGGCGGCGTGGGATGGAGATAGACAATTCGAAGGCCTGCTGCGGTTGCGCGCTACCGGACCGGCGATTATCGCACCGCGCGCTGGCCGCGGGGGGAGGAAGTGGCCGTTGCACAGGGTACCCGAATGATAATCACTGCCCGAACACCACCTTGGAGCGGTAGTCATCGCTGAGCGCAGCGCTGAGGCGCTTGCGTTTGACGCTGGCGCGCGAGCTCTCGCGGCGCAAGAGGTTGAGTGCGAACTGCCGGCAGGTGTTGAGGTTGGCCGGGGCGTGGTTGGGGCGCACGCGGCTGTCGTCCTCGCGGAAGGTGGCATCGAGCACCCAGCGGAGCTGATTCTCTATGCCCCAATGGGCGCGCACGGCGCGCGCGATGCGGCGGGCGTCGGCACCGAGCGAGGAGATGTAGTAGCGCACCTCGCGGCTGAGCTGTTGGCCGACATGGCGTTCGGACTCGGCCATGGCGATGCCGCGCAGGCCAGACCAACGCCCGGGATCGGGCAGCGTGCCAAGTCCCGTGAGATTATAGACGCGCTTACGAAAGAGCTCGGGGTTTGATTTCTGCCAGTTTTTGAGGGCCTGTAGGGGTGGGATGTGGCCCGCGTGCCGTTGCGCCGATCATGCGAACCGCGCAGCGTCTTACCATCAATCGCCACGACTTCCCCGTCGGTGATCTGCGCCACCGACGGCCTCCAGGAGGCAAACACCTCTTGGAAAGCACGCCGCGGCAGGCGCGCCATCACCCAGCCCAGACAGTCCTCAGAAGGGATCCCGTTGGCGAACGGCAAGAAGCCGCGCAGCCAGTGCAGCTTGCCCCGGCCAAACTCCGCGATGCCCTCCCAGCCGTCGGCACCGCTGGCGATCGCACAGATGCACAACAGCAGGATCTCTTCGAGCGGATACAGCTTGTTCTTATCCGAACGCGGGTCCGACACCCGCGCGAGCTCGCTCAGCAAATCCACCCGTCTACCGCAAGATCATAAGATAACACTTGGGGTATATTAGATAAGCCTCTGTATTACTATATAAGATTATTCGGGAACCCTGGTGCAGACCCCTTGGGCTGACTTCCCGCAGCGTCGCTACGGCTATTTTGTACAGATGAGTTGTACGTATCGTAGCTTGATTGGGTTCCGTCGGAGCAGTTCGCGACAAGGGCCTTCCTGGTCGGTTGTCGTTGCGATCCGCCGGCTGCAACGGCTCGCCCCGCCCGTTTTCTGCGCTCGCCGGGATAGAGGGCTTGCGACACCAAGCCAGACGCGGGTCGCGCTCGCACAACCGCGACAAGACTTCCGTCCATGCGCATTGCAGCTTGTCGCTCGCTCGGTCCCAACGTTACGGCGCGTGGTCAAGCGCTCTATGACGATACCTGCCTTCGCGGGTAACGACGGTGCAGTGGCCATCGACCGTGCCGCTCCAACCCTCGCTCGCTTGCTGGGGGAGAACCTCCCAGGACGACAAAGGAATTCGGGGTTTGGAACCGCTCTGGGCGCTGCTCGTCCCCAGCTCCCAGATCATCCGGGGACCCGGGAAGACCGCGGCAGGATCCGCTGCCCGAGCGAGCTGCAAGAAGACCTGGAGCGAAAACCCTTCCTGGCCCTCGGCCCTTGAGTGCACCGCGCCTCCTTCCCGATAGGTGACCGGCGAGGCATCGAGCCCAAGGCGAGGCGCTGAGCCACTTTGGCAAACCGGAGATCTTCAATACCGACCAAGGGGTGCAGTTCGGCCTCCGAGGCCTTCTCGCGCGTGCTCAACGACCATGACATCGGCATCAGCATGGACGGAGAAGGCCGCTGGGGCAGCGCACTCCCGATGCCGTGTACTGCAACCAGGCTGACGTCGAACGGACAACCTGAAACCGATGGACGATTTGACTTTCCTACTTCCCGATTCTTCGGTCGATTTCGCAACCGTCCGGGCCGGCTTCCCCGTCAGGAGGGCAGGCATATCCCCATCGCAGGGGGCTATAGCTCATCCTGACTAGTCAGTCCTCCGGCAATCCGCGCTGCGGATTGGTCAAGGCTGCCGATGCGCCGACGCCCCACCGGGCCTAGCCTTCCTAATCGAAGGCGAGCGGTGATTCCACCTGGAAACGGCAGTTGACCGCGATGGGGGTGACACAAGCCACTGTTTCGATGCTGCGAACATGGTTTGCGCCGGCCCACCTCATGGGGGCCGCCCAACTGCCGTTCCCCGGTTCAACATTGGTCTTCACCATTCACCAACAGACGGTAGGAGCTGGCAATGCGTGAGAAAAGGCTGACGGCCATCCCGGCGTTCGGACTGGCCATTTTGCTCTCCACGACCACCGCGGCGGGCGTCGGCGGCGAAGGTCCGGATGGATTGGCACCGGATCGATCCGCGGACTTCACCGCGAGGCGGATGTTTGTGGGCAACCGTGTCACCAATGAAGTGGACGTCCATGGACGCAACGGGCAATGGAGGCTCGGGCTTCCGGGGTTCGATGTCCCGTTCGGAATCGACGCCCACGACGGTGATCTCTATGTCGTGAGTCAAGGTAGCAATGAGATCTACGTCTATCGGCATGACCGCGAGGGTCCGGGCTGGCGGGGCCGCCCGGAGCGGATTCCCCGGCGTGAGCTGCTCGTGGAGGCGGGGAGTGGGGGGCTGAACAAGTCCTACTACACCACCGTTGCGGACGACATGCTGTACGTGAGCAGTTACGAGACGGACCAGGTGCTGCGTTACGACGCCGAGACCGGCGAATTCATCGGCGTTGCGGTCGACGCCGGGGCAGGCGGGCTGGATGGACCTCGCGGCCTGGACTTCGATTCCCGGGGCCGGCTCTATGTCAGCAGCAGCCTTGGCAACGAGGTCATCGTGTACAGCCGACATGGCGAGGTTCTCGGCCACATGGCTATCGGTATTCCGACCCCGTGCGGCCTCTCGATCAGTCGGCACGACGAGATCTGCGTCGGCAGCGCGGGGGGTGACGGGGTGCATTGCTACGACCCCGCCGGCGCTGAGATCTACAGCAATATCAGCGGCGGAGTGTGCGGCCTGGACTTTGGCCCGCGTGGCGAGCTGTATACGACGCGCGGGGATCTGCAGGCTTGCACCACAGCCTCCGTCCGGGCACCCAGGGGGCGTGGTTCGCCGATGCCGGCCAGCCTCGGGCCTCTCATGGGGCGAGTAGCACGACGCATTGCCCATGCTCGTGGGGACTCGCGTCCCACGACATGCGCTGAAACAGGCCGCGCGGTTCCGTTCTCTCCGGAGACGCCTCGTTCTTCGGCGCCACCGGAGCGCCGGCGCGACCGATCATCGACATATCCAACACCAAAGGAGAGAGCGATGTACACCAATGCGACGACCGCGATTCTCGACATGCACGAACCCCTCGATGCGCAACGCAAGATGCGTCTGGACAAGGCCCTTGGTGCCGATCCGGGTGTGGTCTCGGTGGGCAGCCCCCGCCACCTGCCAAGGTTGCTGATGGTGGCGTACAACCCCACCCTGACCCGGTCTTCCAACATTGCCAGGGAGGTCGACGACGCCGGGCTGTGGGCGCGCATCGTGGGTTGCGCCTGATCGGCCCCCGGGCAGACCCTGCGCAGAGCAAGTGCCGGGGCGCCGGGAGGATGCCCCGGCACCCGGCGGTTGGGCCGACCCCGACGAGCGTCGGCTCGGACGGGGACACCAACAACGGGGAGTTTCCCTGCTCCATTCGACTGGCACCTCCCAACTGGCACGTTCCGGGGGCCGTGCCGCGGCGACGATCAGAAATCTTGATCGTGGAGAGCAACGCATTTCGCTTTACGCGATGACGGTTCCGGGCGCATCGTCCGGGCGCGGAATGGCCCGCGTCCCACACCCCAAGAGTATCCCCAGATGAACCGCATCCTGTTGATTTCCCTGGCCGCATCGATTGCGCCCTCGCTCGCGTTTTCGGCCGGGCAGCCGACCTGGCCCGCTGGCGCGCAAGATACCAATGATCCTCGCGTGCTCGCCTTCTACGACGGCACCTGCGCACACTATGCCGATCAGAACGGATTGACGGGTGTGGCGCGCGACGCCTACCTGACAAAGTGCCGGACCGACATGCCCGAGGTGTATCCAGTGGGCTATGCACAAGGCGGCGGTGGTGGGGGCGACGAGTAAGGGGTGCCCCGCCGGGTCGCCGTCCGCCGCGAGGCCGTGCGTGAAAACGCGCTGCGCGAGCCGGGCCGACCGGCATGCGTTCTGGGACCCTGAGTCCGGGTAAGGCGCCCGGGCGCGCTCAGGCCTTGGACGCGGCCGACCGGGTCGGATAAAGGGGTGCGAGATCGGGGCTGGCGATCTTGTCGCCTTCCGGGGCGCGGCCGAGCCCCTCCTTCATGGCCTGCCAGAGGGTCTCGCCCTGCCAGTCGCCACCGCCCGGGGCGTACAGGGCCTGCTCGAGCGCGTGAATCTGGGTGCTGGCCTGCCCGCCGGCGGACTCAAGACTCGAGCCGAGCCGTGTCGCGATGGCGCCGAGGTTGGTCGGCGCGTCGTCCGGCCAGGCGACCCGTGCCCAGTCCAGTAATGCCTCTGCCGCCGCGGTTGGGTCGTCCGCGCGGCAGGCCTGCTGCAGGCGTTGCCGTAACTCGCTGGTGCGTAACACGGGCGTTCGGCCTGGAGCCGGATCGGCGTGGGCGCGCCCCCTGGCGCGACGCCACCACAGCCAGCCCGCGGCGACGGCAAGCAACAGCCCCGCGGCGGCAAGTGCCAGCCAACGCTGCCATTCGACACCGAACGCGCTCCCGGCACTCGCGGGCGTCCGGGCCCCTGGGCCTGGCGATACCTCCTGCGACTGCGCCGTCGTTGTGGGTGCCGGAGCCGTGGGCGCGACCGACGACGCTGGGGTTTCCTGCGGGGACGGCGCTCCCCCCGCGGCCGCCTCGACAGGCAGTGTCATGGCGGGCACAACGGCAACGCGTTCTTGCTGCGCCCCCGTGTCCCACCAGGGTACGCGAATCTCCGGGAACACGACCTCGCTGCGCGCCGTCGGGATCAGCGTGATGCGCTGGCGACTGATGCCGTAGAGGGTGGCGCCGTCCGTGCGGCTCTCACTCTCGGTCTTTTCAGGATACGCGCGCACGCCGGTGGGCACCGGGATCTCGATCCGCGGGATCTGTGTGCCCGAGAGCCCGCGGGCGGTCAGGGTCAGCTCGCGGGTGACGGGCTCGCCGACGCGAAGCGAGGGCGGCCCGGCGGACCAGGAATCGGCGATGCTCAGGGCCTGTGCCGGCAGCCAGTGCTCGCCGCCGAATCCCTTCGGGCTGGCCGCGACGGAAAGCGTCAACGCCTGGCTCTGGGCGCGCACGGTCTTGCCACGTTCGAACATCGAGAAGCCACGCCGCAGCAGACCGCCATCGAACATTCGTTCGAGTAGCGGATCCTGGAACAGCCGGTCGAGATCGGTATCGTCGAACGGGCCACGCCCGCTCGGGTCCGCCTGCACCTCGCCCTCGAATACCACCGGCGGGATATGCAACTCCCCGCTGCGCTCGGGACTCAGGCTGTAGCGACGTTCGATCACCTGGTATTCGCGGCCGTTGCGGGTCGTCTTGTACTGCGTGTCCTCTCCGAGGCGCTCCAGCGTGGCGCCATCGGCGCGCGGCTCGCTCAGCCCACCCCCAACCAGGGGTAACGCGCTGTAGAGGCGCACCACCAGAGGCACCTGCTGCTGCACGACGATCTTGTCCGTCCCGGTCCCCGGCTCGACCTCAACATAGAGGTCGTCCCCGGGCCCACCGCGCGCGTCCTGCGGCACCTTGTCGACGCGCAGCGTCAGTGCCTCGGTGTGATCCTCGCCAATACGGATCGGCGGGATCTGGATCTCGCCGGTGTGCTTGGGTGCGAGCAGGATGTGCCATTGGGTCGCATCAGAGCGTTGCCCGTTGATGATCCGGGTCTCGCTGCTGAGACTGGTACGCAGGACATCGAAGTCGGCGGCCAGCGCGCCGAGCTCGGGTTGGCCACGACGATTCAGACCGTCGGCCTCGATGGTCAGTGTCAGGTTGTCACCCTCGTAGACCTGGGCGCGGTCGAGCCGGGCCCGCAGATCGCCGGCGGATGCGGCGTGGCCGATCGAGAGGACCAGCAGCAGTGCCAGCGCTCCCGGACGCACCAGAGAGGATTGCCGGTGGGGCATGTCGGTCATCCATTCAGCTCCGTTGTGTCTGAGGTCACCATGGCGGTGGCACATCACCAGGGATTGCCCACCGCGGCGGCGTCGCCCTCGGCGGCACGCTGCCGGTACTGATACAAGAACTTTCGCCGCAACAGCCCCGCCGGGTCATCGGGGATGCGCCGCAACCACTGGTCGGTGGCCTGACGTGCCTCGCGCTCCTCGGCGCTGGGCTCGGCGCCAGGCGACCCTGCGTCGTCAGCCGCCGATGTCTCTGTGGCCTCGTCGGGCGGCGGTGTTGGGGCGGAGGCGGCCTCGTCGCGGTAGTCGGCGGCAGCCTGCGCCTCGGACTGTTTGTCCCGGGCCTCGGCGCCGTGGGTGTCCTCCTGCTGGGCCCCAACCCGGCCTTGGGCACCGGCCTGTTCCGGCGGCTTGGGCTGCCCGGACTGGTTGCCGGCCGATGCGGCGGGTTGCCCCTCGCGCTCGCCCGCGTCCGTGGTCTCGGACTGATCGCTCCGCGTGGATGCATCGTTCTCCGGGGCGGTCTGCTCCGGCCCGGCCTGCCCGGGGGGCGAGCTGTCCTGCTCTGGTGGCTGCTCGGCCTCGCCGCGACCTGACTGCTGCTGCCCCTGTCCCTGCTGCTGGTCCTGCTGCTGGCCCTGTCCCTGCTGCTGGTCCTGCTGCTGGCCCTGTCCCTGCTGCTGGCCCTGTCCCTGCTGCTGGTCCTGCTGTTGCCCTTGCTGCTGGTCCTGTCCCTGCTGCTGGCCCTGTCCCTGCTGCTGGTCCTGCTGCTGTTGCTGCTGGTCCTGCTGCTGTTGCTGCTGGTC